>JAESSY010000200.1 GCA_016763855.1 Pseudomonadales bacterium | reverse complement strand
TATAAGCGATGCCATCCAGATCTGATACGTCTGTACCACTTTCCTGCATAGCCTGTTGAATCATAGGTAGCGTCTTACGGATATGGTCTCTTGAGGCCAATTCGGGTACAACACCACCATAGGCTTTGTGTAATTCAATTTGGCTATATAATAGATCTGAGATAAGGCCCTGTTCGTCATCGTAAATGGCAACACCGGTCTCATCACAGGAAGTTTCTATACCGAGGATGCGCATGCAGAAAAATCAAGTAATTGATGAAGTACCGTATGTTACTGATTTTTAGTAAGAATTTCTTGTAAAATTATTTTTGCAACGATATCAAAAAACATGCAATTGAAGTTTTGCATTTCTCTGTCGATACCGATAGAATGCGCACCCTTCGCGGAGGAGTAAACCAAATAAGTGCCATATATAAGAGTTAAAGAAAACGAGCCTTTTGACGTGGCTCTAAGACGTTTTAAGCGTTCATGTGAAAAAGCCGGTGTATTGGCTGAAGTTAGACGTCGTGAGTACTATGAAAAGCCAACATCTGTTCGTAAGCGTAAAGCTGCAGCTGCAGTAAAACGTCATGCTAAAAAAGTACAGCGTGAATCAAGAAGAATGGAACGTCTCTACTAGCAACGGCTAGTAGATTTCCCTTTTCGGGAGTCATATTTCATGTCCGATGATCATTCGAAGATAAAGGTTCAGATTAGTTCTGATATCAAAGACGCAATGCGAGCTCGAGAGAAACAACGCTTGGGTGTTTTGCGTCTCGTTATGTCCGAGTTTAAGAAAGTTGAAGTTGACGAGCGAATAGAACTAGACGATACACGTGTTCTGGCCATTCTTGATAAAATGTCCAAGCAACGTAAAGATTCTTTTACCCAATTTGATGCCGCCGGTCGTGAAGACCTCGCTAATCAGGAGGCATTCGAAATTGAGCTCTTAAAGCAATATATGCCAGAACAGCTCGATGAGGCAGCAATCGCTGAAATCATATCTGCGGCGATAGAAAGAAGTGGTGCCAGCTCGATGAAGGATATGGGTCAGCTGATGGGCCTTATTCGCCCCCAGCTACAAGGTAGGGCAGATATGGGTAGTGTCAGCGCTATTGTTAAACACAAACTAAATAGTTAAGCAGAAATTATATAGTTAGCTCTTTTCCCTTCAAGATCAATCTTGCCTTTCAATGGCGTGAATGCCATCCTCTAAGCAACATCCCAGTTTGTTGAATTAACCGTGATTCCCCCAGATTTTATTGATGAAATATTAACTCGAATTGATATTGTCGAAATTATAGAAGCGCGAGTGGCTCTCAAGAAAACAGGGCAAAATCATACTGGCCTGTGTCCATTCCATACAGAAAAAAGCCCCTCTTTCAGTGTCAATGCGGATAAACAATTTTATTATTGTTTTGGATGTCAGGCTTCAGGTAGTGCCCTTAAGTTCATTATGGAGTTTGATCGAATTGATTTTATTCCCGCCGTTGAGCTGCTTGCAGCCAGAGTAGGAATGGAAATTCCCAGAGATAGGAATAGCGGCTCGGACGAGAAGCAGCAACACCGCAAATCGATATACGAAATCCTGGGGCTTTCTGCGAAGTTTTATGACGAACAGTTGCGCCATCACTCGCAACGAGATATTGCTGTCAGCTATCTAAAGGCAAGAGGATTGACTGGCCAGATCGCAAAGGAATTCTCCATTGGATTTGCTCCCGCTGGTTGGGACAACCTATATTCTGCACTCGCCAAGACTAATCAGGAAAGAACCCTCCTAATTGATTCCGGCATGGTTGTAGAAAAACCCGAGGAAAATAAAATTTATGATCGTTTCCGCGAAAGGATTATGTTCCCCATAAGGGACCTTAGAGGTCGTGTTATCGCCTTTGGAGGTCGAATAATAGGTGACGGGAAACCCAAATATTTGAATTCGCCAGAAACGTCTGTGTTCCATAAAGGGCGTGAACTTTACGGCTTATACGAAGCGAGAAAGAGCAATCGAAAATTGGATCAATTGCTTGTCGTAGAAGGATATATGGATGTGGTCGCATTGTCTCAAAATGGAATCAACTACGCTGTCGCAACGCTAGGTACAGCCACAACAGAAGATCATTTGGATCGAATGTTTAGAATGGTGCCTAAAATCATTTTTTGTTTCGATGGAGATACAGCGGGTAAAAATGCTGCCTGGAAAGCACTTATTGTTGCGCTTATGCACATGAAGGATGGACGAAGCGCCAAATTTCTTTTCGTTCCAGATGGAGAAGATCCTGATTCTCTTATCAGGAAAGAAGGTCAGGATAAGTTTAATTGGCGGCTTGATCAGTCCAAAAGTTTGGCCGATTTTTTTTACGAAAAGCTGCAGGAAGAAGTCGATATTGCAAGCATTGAAGGCAAAGCGCATTTGAGCCAATTGGCAATGCCCTTACTCATGACCATTCCGGTGGGCGTTTTTCGGGAGTTGATGATTAATCAGCTGGCATCGATCACGAACTTGACTAGTGAGAAATTACAAAGCTTGGCAGGTGTAAATATACGATCAAAAAGCAGCCTCAAATCCATCTCCAAGTCAGCTTTGGAAGAAATCCCTAGTGTCATACCTGATATCCCCCATGGGGATGATTACGCGCATTATCCAAGTGATTCTGAATATGAATATCCTGATCAACTAACGGAAGGGTCATCGGAACTAGCGAGGAAGGCGATTGGTTTGTTGCTTGCTCAGCCAGAATTGGCGACTCAGCTGGATGATAAGGAAATACAATCTTTCGAGTTGGGAAGAGGTTGTGCCTTATTATTGGATATTGTCAGAACGATTTTGGCTGAGGAAATAGGATCACCGGTCTTCCTGCTCGTTAAGTACCAAAACCGCCCAGAATTTACCGAGTTGAAGCTATTGGCAGAAGTTGAGCAACTTCTCGGTGTGTCGGATATCCCTGCTGAGTTTCAGGGTGTGATCCGGGCCCTGCAAGAAGACAGAAATAGGCAGTCCAGAGAAGAGCTAAAACGGGTGTTATTGGCAAAACCCCTATCATCTTTAAATGATGAGGAAAAACAGCAACTTAGGGATGTTACCCTCAATAAAGGCTAAAACTGCGACTCTTAGATTATTGCCGTTTATGTTGCATAGTAAATCATGTAGTTGATCGCATGGTTAATGACGTAACTCATTATATGGTTGTCCGTATAGCTCTCTATAGAGCTTTCTATAAAGGGACAGCAGGAATCATGCCTACTATCAGAAGGCAAAGCACCTTCTATAGTAGAAATTTCCCCAAAACCCCACTATAATTGCCGGCTATTTTTCTCACATATTAAATTTGAAGGGTTTATATGGCTAGTGGATTAGCGAAGCAAACATCTCGTCTTAAAGATCTAATCAGTCGCGGACGAGAACAAGGCTATCTCACATACGCAGAGGTTAATGACCATCTGCCAGATGAAATTTCTGATCCCGAACAAATAGAAGATATCATTAGTATGATAAATGATATGGGTATTGCTGTTCATGAAAAAGCACCAGAAAAAGACGACCTTATGGCTGAGGGCGACTCAACAGATGAGTTAGCTGCAGAGGAAGCTGCCGCTGTATTGGTTGCAGTAGAAAATGAAGTCGGTCGCACAACAGATCCTGTCCGGATGTACATGCGAGAAATGGGAACGGTAGAGCTGTTGACTCGAGAGGGTGAAATTGTCATAGCAAAAAGAATTGAAGAAGGCATACGTGATGTACTAAATGCCTTAGGTCAATTCCCTAGTGTTCCCGATATGTCTATAGCCGCTTATGATGCTTCCCAAGAGGAAGAAGGGAAGTTGCTAGATATTATTATTGGCTATTTAGATCCTGTTGAAAACGTTATGCCAGCTGCACAAGTTGTTCCAGGTGAAAAGAAAGATGATGACGATGCCGAAGAAAATAAAGGACCTGATCCAGAAAAAGCATTAGAGAGGTTTACCATTCTTCGTACGCAATTGAAGAAAACCGAGAAAACTATTGCTAAGCATGGACGGAACTCAAAGCAAGCGATAAAAGAGTTAACGGCTTTAGGCGATGCATACCAGTTTTTCAAATTTGTGCCCAAGCATTATGAAAAGCTTGTCGTAGTTGCAAGAGATGTACACGCAAAGATTCGTCGTCAAGAACGAATGATTATGAATTTGTGTGTGCGGCGCGCCAAGATGCCTCGAAAGGATTTCCTCGAGACTTTTATAGGACATGTCGATGATCCAGAATGGTTGCCTACTCAAATTAAAGCTGGACACAGTGGCCTAAAACAATTTGAAGAAGAGATTTTGCGTGGACAAAAACGCATTCGACAAGCAGCGGCGCAATATGGATTGATCTGTGCGGATGTGAAAGATATCAATCGAAGAATGTCTATCGGAGAAGCAAAAGCACGCAGAGCTAAAAAAGACATGGTTGAAGCCAACTTACGATTGGTTATCTCTATTGCAAAAAAATACACAAATCGTGGATTGCAATTTCTTGATTTGATACAGGAAGGTAACATTGGATTGATGAAGGCAGTTGATAAATTTGAATATCGACGCGGTTACAAATTCTCAACTTATGCAACCTGGTGGATTCGTCAAGCGATTACGCGGTCGATTGCTGATCAAGCACGAACTATTCGTATTCCTGTGCATATGATAGAAACCATCAATAAATTGTCTAGAGTTTCTAGGCAGATGTTACAGGAAATGGGTAGAGAGCCTACCCCTGAAGAAATTGGTATTCGAATGGAAATGCCAGAAGATAAAGTGAGGCGTGTTCTCAAAATAGCGAAAGAGCCCATCTCAATGGAAACACCCATTGGTGATGACGAAGATTCTCATTTAGGAGATTTTCTTGATTCCAAGAATAACCTTAGTGACAGTGGACCCGTGGGATCTCCCGTTGATACGGCAACAGAAGAGGGTTTGCAAGAAGCGACAAAAGGAATCTTGTCGGGTCTAACCGCCAGAGAGTCAAAGGTACTAAGAATGCGATTCGGCATAGATATGAACACAGATCACACGCTAGAAGAAGTTGGAAAACAGTTTGACGTAACGCGAGAGAGAATTCGTCAAATTGAAGCCAAGGCGTTAAGAAAACTCAGGCATCCTACTCGATCTGATCATTTGAAGACTTTTTTGGATGAAACATCTTAGAAAAAACTAGACCAAATTATCTAAATGTAAAGCCCGCAATTGTGGGCTTTTTTTTCACACTTTTTTTGCAATGTAGCATGTCAATGATGCATGCTTGATTTTTTTGTGAGGGTCATTTTTATGCTAGATAAAAACCGTCTTGATCAGAGTATCTGGCCATTCGTACCTGCTAAACGAGTGATGTCAATTCAGCGAGCTAAAGGAAACTATCTCTATACGAAAAGTGGCAAAAAAATACTCGATGCTGCAGGGGGCTGTATCGTTTCTAATATTGGTTATGGCGTTGAAGAAGTAGCTGAGGCCGTGAGTCAGGCTATAAAAAACTGCACATTTGTTATGCCGCCTTGGTTAACCGAAGAACGTGAAGTGCTTATTAATGAGTTAAGGGAACATTGGTTGCCGCCGCACTTATCGAGAATACATCTTGCGAGTGGAGGTTCAGAGGCTAATGAGACTGCTATCAAGATGGCAATTCAATATCACGCGGGTATGGGGCATCAAGAACGTACTGTCATTTTGACACGCGACATTTCATATCATGGTACGACGATTAGTATGGCAGCGATTTCAGGGCACCCCGACAGAAAGCGAGGCCTAGAAGGAATACTTGATGTGTATCCCAACATCTTAACGCCTTATCCCTTACGCTGTCCTCTTGGTGCTTTCCATGAAAATGCAACGGAATACTACCTAAAGGATTTGGAAGACAGGATAAATGAGATTGGGCCAAATAAAATTGCAGCGCTTATTGCGGAACCACTAAATGGTTCTAGTGGTGGGGCGATTACGCCGCCGCAAGATTACTGGCAGGGCGCGCAGAAGATATTGAAGAAACATGGCATCTTGTTAATTATGGACGAAGTCATGACAGGATTTGGTAGAACTGGGTATAAATTTGGTTCAGAGCTTTACGGTATTAAGCCGGACATACTTGTAGCAGGAAAAGGGCTTGCCGGTGGGTACGCAGCGATTGCAGGGGTGTTTGGCACAGAAGAAATAGCGGAGGGAATATCGAGAGGTGGTTTTAATGTGATGTTTCATACCTTCGCTGCCTTACCTCAATCCTGCGCAGCGGCAACTTGCGTGCTGCAAATACTTCGCAGGGATGAGTTAGTACTACGGTCAAAGTCGATTGGTGCAAAACTTAAAAAGTCTCTCACAGAGAAGTTTTCTCAGCACCCCCTTGTCGCTGAGATTAGAGGAGAAGGCATGTTGATTGGAGTTGAAATTGTTTCCGATCGTGGTACTTTAGAACCCTTTCCCAAAGAAGCCCGTATTACAGAAAAGGTAATTGGGTATGGATTGAAAGAGGGCGTGTTCTTTTATCCTGGCGGTACGGGTGATATCAGAGATATTGTTTGTCTGGGTCCGGCCTTTACCTTGAAAGAAAATGAAATTGACGAGATTGTTAATGCCCTTAGTGTATCATTGGATAGGGTCTTAGAAGCACAAAGTGATTAAGCTGTTACTTCCGCCACGTTTAATATTGTACGGATTGAAAACTCTGGTAGAATGCGCCCCTTCATTAGACCAAGTGAGATGAATTTCTTGTTCTAATGTGTTGAAGGGCCTGTAGCTCAGTTGGTTAGAGCATCCGACTCATAATCGGCAGGTCGAAGGTTCAAGTCCTTCCGGGCCCACCAACATCTTATACAGCGAAGCTGTATAAGATGGCCGGCAGCTTTTTCGCTTGCGAAACAGCGAGAGGCACGATCTCCCAGAATATCCAATCCCTAGGCGAAGCTGTATAAGATGGCCGGCAGCTTTTTCACAAAATCACAATAACCCCTTGCAGGGCCAGTACATCATGGTTATGGAAGAATTTGCGGATGACGCAAAGAAGTAATATTCGTAGTACACTTTCCTAATATTATTCAAAAATCCCTTAACGTATCCTAGTTCTGCTCAGATTCCTGCCAAGGAAATGTGCCCATTGCTTGATATAGATCATTTCAATTTTTTATTGTTCGATAACGTGTCAGATATATGTATTCCCCTACAAAATATGTTAGATTTCATCGCTCTTGGATTCTGTCCAAGGCATGTTTATCGATATAGAGAATAGTGAAGGATTGAACTGTGCTCTACTAATGATAATAAGACGATTTTACATGTGGGGGGCAATTTGTACGATATCGTGGTAATTGGAGCAGGACCTGGTGGGCTAAGCGCGGCTGCACGTTGTGCGGAACTGAATGTGCCTCATGTCCTACTTGAGAGTTCTTCAAAAATTGCCAATACCATACAAAAATACCAGAAAGGCAAGCACGTCATGGACGAGCCTGGTATTTTGCCCCTGCGTTCTCCAGTTGATTTCACCGCTGGTAAACGTGAGGAAATTCTTGATATCTGGGAAACAGGTATCGCTCACCATAAAGTCAATATTCAGTACGGCGCGGAAGCCAAGTCAATAAGTGGCGAGGTGGGTAATTTTACCATTGGCCTAGTAAATGGCGATGTGGTTCAAGGCAAACACATCATTCTCGGTATTGGGATGCAGGGTAACCCTCGCCAATTGGGTGTGCCTGGGGATCAAGCTGATTTTATCCAGTATCAGTTAGATGACCCAGATGAATACCATAATGAACATATAGCAGTTATTGGTGCTGGTGATGCAGCCATTGAGAATGCTATTGCTTTGTCCAAAAATAATACCGTTTATATCGTTAATCGAAAAGATGAATTTGCGCGAGCGAAAGAAGGTAACTTAAATCTGATACTGGCTGCGATTGATGCTGAAAATATTGCGTGTTTATATAGCAGCTCCCCTACAGAAGTAGAGTTACTTGAAGGTGATAAATTCCGCGGCAACCTAGTCCTCAGTACAAATGTCGGTGTTGAAAAAGTGCCGGTTCATAGGGTAATCGGTCGATTAGGCGCAATTCCGCCACGTGGTTTGGTGGAATCTTTTGGGATTGAATTTCCGAGTAAAGATATGTCGGCAATTCCTGCCTTGACCAGCCAATACGAGTCCAATGTTACAGGTATATATGTCATTGGTGCCCTTGGCGGATACCCCCTAACCAAACAAGCGATGAATCAGGGTTATGAGGTCGTCGAATATATTTTAGGTCACGATGTTAAACCAGCTGATCATGGTTTGATTCAGGATAAGTTTAAAATGCTTCCCTATGACAACATGGAAGTGGATGAAGTTTTAACAATGATGCAGGAACGCATCCCTATATTCGCTTCTGTCAATGCTTTGTTATTTCGTGAATTGATTCTTGACAGTTCCGTGCATGTATTTAACGTGGGAGATGTAGTTTTTGAAAAAGATGACTATACAAACTCTTTCTACACCATCCTTGAAGGTGGCATCAAGACAGTCATCACTGAAGATCTGATTATCTCATCGGGTGTTGGTGCATTTACAGGTGAAGGTAGTTTGTTATCCGGGCGTCGTCGCTCAGCCACAGTAATTGCTGGCGATCAATGTATATTGATAGAAACACCACGCCGTACCATGTTGAAGCTGATTGCTTCTATCGAGTCAGTAAAACGGGTACTGGACGAAACATTTATTGTTCGACAAATTCAAACTAAATTCGCGCCGAAAACAAACATCAAAGAACTGGAGCCCATCGCTTCCAGAGCTGTCATCAACAGTTATATCCCCGGCGAAATCATCATGAAAGAAGGTGATGAAGGGGATACATTCCACCTTATTCGAAGTGGTTCAGTAACAGTTTCAAATGAAGTTGATGGAAAGGACGTAATTCGTACCTATCTTCCCGCGGGGGCAGATATTGGCGAAATGGCGCTCCTGGGTGATACGGCGCGTTCTGCAACAATCAAAGCTACCGTAAAGACTGAAACTGTATCGATTGATAAAGAAGCCTTTGAAATGCTTTTGAGTCGCTCTCCCGGTTTACGCGAAGAATTGCAAGCCAAAACCAAAGAGCGTTATCAGCAAAATGTTACGTTGCAAGGAGATGACGGCTCAGAGGGTTTGCTTTCTTTCTTGATGAATCAAGGGCTCGGAGAAGCAACCAGCGCACTAGTAATTGATGAAACGCTCTGTATTGGTTGTGATCTCTGTGAACAAGCATGTGCTGCAACGCACAATGGCACGTCCAGGTTAAACCGCAAAGCTGGACCAACCCACGCACATATTCACGTTCCTACATCTTGTCGCCATTGTGAAAGTCCTCATTGCATGAAAGATTGTCCGCCAAATGCCATTCAACGAATGGGTGGTGGTGGTGAAGTGGTGATCGGAGATACTTGTATCGGCTGCGGTAATTGCAAGCAAAACTGCCCCTATGGCGTGATTGAAATGGCATACAAAACCAAAGCCCCGAGTAGCTATTGGCAATGGATGTTATTTGGCATTGGGCTTCGTCCTGGTAAGGGCGAAGTTCTGGATCACGGTAGCGAAAATGAAATAAAGAAAGCGGTTAAGTGTGACTTGTGTATTGAACAAAATAATGGGCCAGCTTGTGTTAGAGCCTGTCCGACTGGCGCAGCAATGCGCTTGAATCCGGTGGAATTTGTAAATCTAGCATGAATATGACAATACTAAAAAGAATTAGGGAATAAGATGTCTACTTCATTTGTAACTCATCAAGGAAGTCGATATTTTTGGATCTCACTGGCTTTTATCATCCTTAGCATCATTATCTATGCTTGGCATGATCCAATTCCGGTACCAAATGGTGGCACTTGGTATGGTTATACACTCGGAACCATTGGTGCACTGATGATTCTCTGGCTCCTTTATCTTGGTAAACGAAAACGAAATTTTGCTAAGGGTTGGGGGACTACCAAGGGCTGGGTGAGTGCTCATGTTTATTTTGGAAGTTCTTTATTGGTCGTCGCAACCTTGCATACGGGGTTTCAGTTTGGGTGGAATATTCACACTCTGGCTTATGTATTAATGTGTCTGGTGATTTTTAGTGGTTTTTTCGGTGTCTATGCCTATGTGGTTTATCCCAATGCGAGAAATAGAGTTAAGAAAAGTAGAACCCGGGATGATATATTTGAACAACTCCAAGGCGTTGACCAGCAGTTGAAGAAAATTGTTGGTGATTTACCAGAAGAAATTGGTGCTTTGGTAAGTAGTGCCATTGATAGAACTGAATTTGGGGGTGGATTCCTAGATCAGTTACGAGGTAATGATAAATCAAAAGTGATGATAGACGGTGTTGTTGTGGACAATTACAACCAAGATGTTGTAGTTGAAAATCTAGTTCACAAGCTAACGCTTGCCAAAGGGGTGGAAACGCAGATGTTAGCCGGCTTGGTTAAGGAATATGGCGTTAGACAGAAATTGTTAGGCGTTATTCGTACAGACATAAGACTCAGTGCGATTCAGGAAATATGGTTGTGGTTTCATGTGCCCATGTCTTTCGGGCTTATTGCGGCTTTGGCAGCACATATTGTATCTGTTTTTATTTACTGGTAGTTAAAAAAGTTAAGGAAAACTGGTGCGTTTACTTATTCGATATATGCAATCACGCGATCGAGCTCAACATGAGTTTGATGGCAGTGTGGTTACAATTGGTCGAGGGACTGATCAAACTATTCAGATTGCAGACGCTTCTCTGCCCCTTTCGCATTCTATACTGTCAGGGTCAGGTGCCGAATTAATTCTGACAGCCAATAAAGGACAAAGCTTTGCCGTCAATGGACAAATTGCAAAGAAACAATCCTTGGTTAATGGGGATGTTGTAGTAATCGCAGGCCACAAGCTTAAAGTTTTGGCAGGCGAGAATGGCAATGATCACTTGATAGAAATAGCGCTAGATTCGGATCAAATAACCGAACTCAAAGATAGATTCGCCACTGGCCTAAAACAAGTCAGTGCGCCTCAACGACGATTTACCTGGGCCCTATTTCTTTTATTGCTTGGCATTGGTTTAGTGATTCCTGCTGTCGGTTTATATGTAGGCATGGATAAGCTGCGCAGTAGCCCACTGCCAGATGACAAAATGTGGCTCACAGGAGAGTTACATGACTCACATGCCTTTATGGGAGATGACTGTACCTTTTGTCATACGAAACCCTTTGAGCAAACCCGAGATGAGGATTGCCTATACTGCCACCTTTCTGTTAACCATCATTTTGATACCGATAAGTTCGGGCGAGACTACAAAGCTGGAAATAGTTGCGGCGATTGCCATAAAGAACACAGTACAACAGAGTCTATTACCCGTACTGATCAAGATGGTTGTACTATTTGTCATGCTGATTTAAAAGGGGCTGGATTTGAGACGGATAGATTAAGATCTGCTACTGATTTTTTAAAGGATCACCCGACATTTAAATTAACCATGCAAAGATATGATGGCGATGCGAAATGGCATACAAAAAGAATTGATTTATGGGATGAGGATCTACACGAAGAAAGCAACCTGATCTTCCCTCATGATGTTCATTTGGCTGAAGAAGGTATAAAAGCGGCTGACGGGGATGTTGTAATGGTCTGCGCGGATTGCCATGAAACTGACAAAGGTGGCTATAAAATGAAGGGTGTGACGATGGAAGAGCATTGTTCGGACTGCCATGCACTTACCTTCGATCCTGATACGCCAGACAGGGTTGTACCTCACGGTTCTCCGCCGGAATTGATGAGGACCTTGCGAGAATACTATGCCTATGAATTCCTTAATCGTGGACAGGCAATTAAAGCGTCGGCCAATAAAGCGACGACGAGTAAAGCGACCTTGGAACTTGTAGAGACCAGAAAATTAAGGCGTCCTGGTCGAGCTAAAGTAAGAATGTCTATTACTGAACTTATCATTGAACCTTCAATAGATAAATCTGCTTCATTGTCAGAAAAAGCGCAAAGTTATATTGAGGCTAGAGTGAAAGACGCTGCGTCGAACTTATTCGAAAAGCAAACTTGTACCATTTGCCACGAGGTTACAAGAGTTGATGATGCTGATGTTCCTTGGCATGTAGAACCCGTTCGGTTAAGCGATGATTAGATGCCACTTTCGATATTCAAACATGAAAGCCACAAGAATATGCAATGCGACGGGTGTCACGATGCTAAGTATTCAGGAGAAGCTTCAGATGTTTTAATGCCTGATCTTGTCTCCTGCAGAAACTGCCATGGTGGAGAAGGGGCAAGTGGGCTCCTAAAGAGCACCTGTGTCACTTGTCATGATTTTCATATGAAAAGCCAAGGTCCCATGGGGGAATTAATAGAAATTATACATCCCAACATTGGATCGACTAAGATGGAAACAGCAACTTTGAATTTACGCAATTCTGAGGCTCCTCCGCCCGCCAAGACTAATCAATCTGAGCAGGGGAAGCAATGAGAGTCTTCATAGTACAACTCACTTTACTTCTGCTACTGACGGCCTGTAGCGGAGGTGGAGGAGGAAGCATACTTGATGCTGAACAAGCTGCGGTATCGAATCCAGCGCCACCTAGTACATCTACTATCTGTGGTGAAAACTGTTTTTTATCAAGTGCGGATGTAGAAGCTGTGATTGCTCAAGCCGTAGCTGAGACAAGAGCGCAAGGTGCTGAAGCCACCATTGCCGTGACTGACAGAGTCGGAAATGTCCTTGCTGTCTTTCAAACCGCTGCCGCAGATAATTTTGTAACGATAACGTCTACCAGTGAAATTGGGGATCCCATTGTTGGAGGGTTAGAGAATCTAAATTTTATCCCTTCAACGTTAGCGGCTATTGCAAAATCCCTTACTGGCGCTTATTTGTCTACTAGCGGCAACGCTTTTAGTACAAGGACGGCCAGCCAAATCATCCAAGAGAATTTTAATCCCGGAGAAGATAATGTTCCTTCCGGGCCACTTTTTGGTGTCCAATTTAGTCAATTGCCTTGTAGTGATTTTTCAAACAGGTTTCAAAATACGAGTAGCTCCACCGTGGGCCCACATAGATCACCTCTAGGATTATCTGCTGATCCGGGGGGCTTGCCACTCTATATTGATGGTGTACCGGTAGGAGCAGTAGGGATTGTTGCAGATGGTATCTATGGCTTGGATAAGATCATTTCTGATTTTGATCAGAATCTCGACGAGCTTATCGCGACCGCTGCAACACAGGGATACGCTGCACCTTTAGAAATTCGAGCAGATCAAATTACAATTGTAGGTAAAACAGCTAAGTTTAGTGATGCTTTTGTTTCGGATCTACAATCATCATTAAGTGATGTAGATACAATTGCTAATATTATTGCAGCTGGCCAGGGTAATTTCGTCTCGGTAGCGGGATATTTTGATGGTTTGGGTGCACGCACAGGCACTACTTTTGGACAGGCAGATTCCGGTATTAGACCAGCGGATCCTGGTGTATTTGTTAACGCTGATAATGAAAGCCTCGACGCTTTTATCTTTGTTGATAATAATAATCAAAATCGTTATCCAGCAATCGATGGGACAGACACCCCTGCAGGTGCTGCTTCAAATCGACTGACTGCCATAGAAGTTCAAATGATTCTTAATGAATCTCTTGAAATTGCGAACTCTGCCAGAGCGCAGATTCGAGTTCCTGTTGGAACGCCTGCCCGGGTCACTGTGTCGATTGTCGATACTAATGGAGCGATCGTGGGGATGGGCAGAACCAGAGATGGCCCCATTTTTGGAGCGGATGTATCCTTGCAAAAAGCTAGGACAGCCACTTTCTTTTCTGGTGGCGGGCGTCAAGATGGTAATGCCCCTGCAGAAATTATGCGCCGTTTGCCCGATCCGCTATATTTGGCACCCTTGCCCGAACCTGTTGATTTAACGCAATTAGGTACCCTGCTATCACCAGCCCCCTCTTTTGGTCGTTATGTACTGGATGCACAACTATTTCTTGGGGATGCAGATGCCCTTGAGCCCACCAGTTCCCCGATTGCATTTTCAGATCGAGCGGGT
The DNA here is from genome assembly GCA_016763855.1 of Pseudomonadales bacterium. Taxonomy (GTDB): domain Bacteria; phylum Pseudomonadota; class Gammaproteobacteria; order Pseudomonadales; family Azotimanducaceae; genus JAHRVQ01. Next base: position 15,543 of record JAESSY010000200.1, on the reverse strand, counting down.
GGCAATCTTTCTCGACCCAATTTTCCAGATGGACCATCGTCAGGTCGAAATGGGCCATTCAGTAAACCTCCCGGAGAATGGAGCGTTTTTAGTGTTGGTTTTCAAACCGATTTAGTTTATAACGCTGTCGTTCACCATCTTGCTTTTGTTTTCGGTCTTGTGCCTGATGTTCCCCAAAATTGCACAAGTAATACAGGATTGGCAGCAGCCGATGCTTTTACGCTACAGGGATCTGTTGGGAATTTGGCCAATGGCATACAAATTTTTCCTGGTAGTGTCCCTATATATAGAAATGATGTCCTTATCGGTGGCATTGGTGTATCTGGCGATGGTGTTGATCAAGACGATATGATTTCGTTTCTTGGGTTACACCGAGCGGGTTTGAGGCTAGGAACGGGGGTTCATAATGCGCCGCCGGAAATACGTGCGGATACATTAGATATTCCTTTAGAGAGCTCTCGTCTCCGCTATGTGAATTGCCCTCAGTTGCCGTTTATTGACAGTAATGATACTGAGGTGTGTGATGGTATCTAAGCGCTATTTTTCAGTATTACCTTTGTTAGCAGCTTGCATAGGGTTTAGCGATCTCGCTACGTCAAATGAAGTTATTTTACCTGCTTCTGCTTATTGTGATGATGGTACGCAGGTTCCTCAAAGAAGAAGACCAGGTGTCTCCGTCGATGAGTACAAGTTACCGCCGTGTAATGATGAAACCAAGCAAAATGGCGTTGTACCTTGGGTAGATCCAGTAGAATTTGGACCTCCGATTCCTGATAGATGGAGAATTGTCGAGGCGATTGGTATTACGACTAATCTTTGGGATCCTTACAGTGGACACAATCCCCTGAAGGGAGATTTTCCTGTTTGGGGAAAAGATTGGTTCTACAGTATGATTGGTGTAAGTGACACCATTATTGAACCACGACGATTTCCCATACCTGTAGGAAACGCGACATCAACAAGATCTGGATCACTCGATACAATAGGAGCGGGAAAGACCGTTATATTAGCCTCAAACCTTATTCTCGAGAATGTTATTTATAAAGGTAATACAGTATTTCGCCCGCCAGATTGGGAGTTTAGATTTACACCCGTATTTAATATTAATGAAGTTCATGCCGATGAAAAAGGCATACTCAATGTCGATCCGGATAAAGGTGGATCATCAGGACGTAAGCGCCGAGACTACTTTATGGGCGTTCAGGCGCTATTTATAGACAAGCATCTTCGCAACGTTTCGGATCGTTATGACTTCGATAGTCTACGAGTGGGTATTCAACCTTTTTCAAGTGATTTCCGTGGGTTCCTTTTTCAGGATTCTCAGTTTGGTGTGCGTTTATTTGGAACGAGAAATAATAATATTTTTCAGTACAACCTTGCCTGGTTCAGGCGTTTGGAGAAAGACTCCAATAGCGGGCTAAATGATTTGACTCAATCCATACGGGATGATGATGTTTATATCGCGAATGTTTACTGGCAGGATTTTCCACGACTGGGTTTCATTTCTCAGGCAACTGTTTTACACAATGTAAACAGGGAAAAGGGCAAGGTTAAATATGATAAGAATGGATTTATAGCACGACCAAGTTCTCTGTTTGAGGAACGATTCGCACGTAATTATGAAGTGACCTACCTTGGTTACAGTGGAGATGGACATTTCGGACGATTTAATCTAGCGACTTCAACCTATTTTGCAATAGGTAATCAAACCAGTTCACGGTTGCGATCCACTAACGAAGATATTAAGGCTTTCTTTTTTGCAGCCGAAGGGTCCATGGATTTTGATTGGTTCCGACCTAAGCTGTCTATCCTATTTGCCTCGGGTGATGATGATCCCTTTGATAGAACCGCGAATGGATTTGATGCAATTTTTGAAAATCCGCAATTTGCTGGCGGGGATACTAGTTTCGTCATTCGCCAAAATATTCCTTTTATTGGAGGCGGTGGGGTTGCGCTGATGGGCCGGAACGGCATATTGCCTTCCTTGCGCCCCAGTAAGGAGCAAGGACAGTCCAACTTCATCAATCCGGGTATTCAGATGATTGGCATCGGTGCTGATGCTGATTTATTACCGCAGCTAAGATTGTCTTTTAATTGGAATTATTTTAGGTTTGATAAAACGGAAGTCTTAGAAGCGCTTCGGCAACAAGGCAATATCGATAAAGAGTTAGGACACGATGTGTCAATGTCGTTGATTTGGCGGCCTTTCATGAGTCAGAACTTGGTTGTGCGATTGTCTGCAGCAGGATTAATTGGCGGAGAAGGCTTCGATGATTTATACGGTAACGAGGCTGATATGCCGTATTCTCTTTTGGCCAACATTGTACTAATGTATTAAACCGCTCTAATAGGTGGACTGGAAAAGGATAAAGTTTAACTAACGATGAAAATTGTAATTCAATGTTTAATTGGTATCGCATTGCTACAGTTAGCGCAAATCAGCTACGCTGCAAGTGCCTACGGAAAGTATGTGGAAAGAGACTATGCTGAGACTCTGGATGCACCTAAGTCACAATCTGTAGCAGAGGCAGATGAAAAAAGTGCGGGTTGTATGTCCTGTCATACAACGACAGATTCTTTGAGCATGCACGAAAGTCCAGGTGTGATACTAGGATGCGTTGATTGCCACGGTGGTGATGCAACAGTCTTTTTTCATGAAGGCGAAGACGAACATCATGTGCTTGAAAAAGCACATGTGCTGCCAAATTATCCCGATGATTGGAAATTTCCATCCAGTAAAAACCCAAAGGTAAGTTATACGCTCTTAAATCGAGAATCGAAAGAATTTGTACGTTTCGTGAACCCCTCCGATTTACGTGTCGCTAAAGAGTCCTGTGGTGCTTGCCATTTATCCATAGTACAAGCTGCAAAAAGAAGCATCATGGCATCTGGTGCGCTTCTCTTCGGTGCGGCGAGTTATGCCAATAATATTCTTCCCTACAAAAAATATATTCTAGGCGAAGCCTATGATGCTGATGGTGGTGCTAATGCTATTCAAGGGCCCCCATTAAAGGATGCAGAACAAGCTTGGATTGATCACGGAATCTTACCCATTCTTTATCCCATTCCGACATGGGAAAATGTGCCGCCGGGAGATATCTTTAGGGTCTTTGAACGTGGAGGCAGGAATATAACAAACCTATTTCCCGAAACGGGTTTGCCCAACGCACTTGGTCTGTTACAACGAATTGAAGAGCCAGGTCGACCCGACATTCGTCAGTCTAATCGAGGCCCAGGAACGGGTGGTCGAATTTCTGTACCCGTTTTGAACCTTCATAAGACGCGTTTGAATGACCCGTTAATGTGGTTCCTCGGAACCAATGATAATCCTGGAGATTATCGCACCTCAGGATGTGGCGCTTGTCACGTTGTATATGCGAATGATCGTGATCCTCGCCACTCCGGTCCTTACGGTAAGTTTGGACATATAGGCCAGACTCAAACAGTAGACCCTACTATTTCCAAAACAGAAGAAGGACATCCAATTAAGCACTCTTTTACCAGAGCAATACCGACTGCACAGTGTATGTCTTGTCATATGCATCAGCCAAATATGTTCGTCAACACCTTTCTTGGTTATACCATGTGGGACTACGAGTCAGATGCTCCCTCAATGTTTCCGAAAGAGCAGCGCTATCCATCGTCACATGAGATTAGAGAAATTAATAAGCATAATCCCGAAGGCGCAGCCGAGCGTGGGCTTTGGTCTGATCAAGAATTCTTACGTAATGTTTCTGATTTAAATCCGACACTCAAGGATACTCAGTTTGCTGATTATCACGGACACGGCTGGAACTTCAGAGCAGTATTTAAAAAGGATCGGGAAGGTAATCTCTTGGATAAAGATGGCGACATAGTGTCTCCGGAAGATCCTGACAAGTTTGATAAGGCGGTACACATGTCATCCATTCATCTGGATGTAGGGATGCATTGTGTGGATTGTCACTTTTCTCAGGATAGCCACGGCAATGGCCATATCTATGGCGAGGTTGCTAATGCGATTGAGATTGACTGTGTCGATTGTCACGGTACACCTGACAAATATCCAACCTTATTGACTTCTGGTCCGGCAGCGCCTCCCGGAGGTACAGACTTAAGTTTGATTCGGAATCCTGATGGTAAGTCACGATTCAGTTGGCGAGATGGAAAGCTCTATCAGCGAAGTTTACTTTGGCCTGACCGAGAGTGGCAAATGAGCCTCTTAAAGGATGTGGTTAGCCCTGATCATCCTGAATACAATGCGAAAGCAGCTCGTGCTAAGACTATGAAGCGAGATTCGAAAACTCAGGAGTGGGGAGATGATGTGCCAGTGAACGAACGTGCACATGGCTATGATTCAATGGAATGTTATACCTGCCACCAATCCTGGACCACCAGCTGTGGCGGTTGCCATCTTCCTATACAAGCGAACTGGAAAACAGAACGAAACCATTATGAAGGTGGGGAAAGCCGTAGTTACGCAACTTACAATCCCCAGGTCGTTCGTGATCAGATATTTATGATGGGTCGTCGCGGTAAGATTAATGGAGGCCGCATTGCGCCTTTGCGTTCGACTTCAGCGCTTGTGTTGTCTTCATCCAATGCGAACCGCGAGAAAATATACATACAGCAGCCACCTATTTCTGCCAGTGGCTATAGTTCCCAGGCTATCAATCCACACTTTGCACATACTGTCAGGAAAACTGAAACAAGAGTGTGTTCTGATTGTCACCTTGATGAGTCAAATAATAACAATGCGATTCTTGCCCAGACTATGGGTTTCGGAACTGATTTTATCGACTTCATTGGCTATTACGCTTACTTGGGCGGTGACGGTAGTGTAGAAGCTGTCCAAGTAACCGAATGGGATGAACCTCAGGCTGTGATCGGCAGTTACCTCCAAAAAATTGTTTACCCCGATTACTTTGCTAACCATAAAGAAAGAGGTGATGCTTTGGTGACGGGACATAATCACAAATCAGGTCTTGTGAATTGTATACAGCTTAGAGGAGAGTATTTGTTCGCTGCAACGGGAGATAAGGGCATGCAAGTTTATGATGTCGCGTCTATCGCAAACAAGGGCGTGAGTCAGAGAATCATATCTTCGCCAGCATCTCCACTTGGTCAAGATACGACTATTAAATCAAGCAATGCGACCTGTTTGTCACTATCGACAACTCAGCCAGTTGCCCCAGACCGCAATGTGGGTGATTTGATGAGAATTACCAATCAAGAGCAGCCTACACATCCTATATATAAGTACGCGATTATTTCAGATTCAGTGGAAGGATTGATATTGACTGATATAAGTACGCTGAGTGATGGAGAGCCAAGAAATAACTTCCTTGATCGTGCACTTACCTGGAATGAAGGCGGTGTACTCGATGGTGCTGTGCACTTAACCGTCGGTGGATACTACGCTTATATTGCGGTAGATGCCGGTGTTGCTATTGTTGATTTGGATGATCCTCTCAATCCAAGACATGTTCGAACGGTAAAAATGAAAGATGTTAGAGCTGTTCATCAACAATTTAGATTTTTATTCGTCACTAATAGCGAAGGGCTACAGGTTATTGATATTACTGAACCCGAGCAGGCTTATCTCATTCCAAACAATATCATTGAAATGGCCGACGCGGATAAGTTGTCCTCTGCCCGAACCTATGCATATGTCGCGGGAGGTAAGGAAGGTATTTACATTGTAGATATTAAGGATCCTACTAAGCTGCGCCTTCATCAAGTTTTCACTGAAGGCATCACTGATGCCCATGACATAGTAGTGGCAACGACTAATGCGAGTTTGATTGGATATGTAGCTGATGGTGAAGCTGGCTTGAAGGTGCTTCAATTAACCTCGCCAGAGTCTCAGCCAAGATTTTATGGCTTTAGCCCAGAGCCTAAACCCGAGACAATTGCGCACTTCAAGACCAGTAAGCCAGCGCTTTCCTTGTCTCGTGGTTTAGAGAGAGACAGGGCAGTAGATGAAACTGGTGGTCAGGTCGCTGTGTTTAGTCGTGTGGGTTCAGGTCCATTGTCCCACGAGGATATGAAGAAACTCTATATCGACAAAGACGGGAAACCTTGGTTTGTTACGGATGAATTGACAGAAAAACAGGCGGAACGAAAATGATTCAGCGTGTGAAACTTTTATTATGTATAGGGATAGCCGCGTTTGGTGTAAGCGTGATGGGTGGCGTTACTGCTGCTGAATTACCTCATTATTCAGATACACAGCATTTAGGTGTGGCATCTTGTGCGTCTAGTGTGTGCCATGGTTCCGTCACATCCAGAACCAGTACGGCGGTGCGGCAAAATGAGTATGTGATTTGGAGTCGGCAAGATCGACACAGAATTTCATACAACACTTTGTTGAATAATGAATCAAAAGCCATTGCCAAAAAACTCGGACTAAAAAGTGCTCATACTGCGGATATCTGCCTCGATTGCCATGCAGACAATGTCGCAACTCATCTTAGAGGATCACGATTTCAGATCGACGATGGCGTAGGCTGTGAAGCCTGTCATGGTGGTGCAGAAAATTACATCTCTTCTCACGTCGATGCCGACACACCTCGAGGTGAGGTGTTGCAAGCAGGTCTTTACCCAACCGATGAACCGAGAGCGCGGGCAAAGCTTTGTCTTTCTTGTCATTTAGGGGTGGGTGATAAAATGGCGACCCACGATATTATGGGTGCGGGACATCCTCGTATCTCCTTTGAACTTGATACATTTGGCGCACTGCAACCTGCGCACTATGTGTTGGATAAAGATTATAAAGATAATAAATGGGCAGGTTCCAGCGTTGAATTATGGTCGATTGGTCAGGTTGAAGCCGCACGTCAAACTTTGTTGTTGATAAGAGACCGTCTTAACACCAAAGGTTTGTTTCCAGAACTCGCATTGTTTGATTGCCACTCTTGTCACCATTCGATGTCTGATCGAAAATGGGTAGCCAATGATCGATCAAGTCTACCCCCAGGCAGTGTGCGACTTAATGATGCCAATTTTGTTATGTTGCTTGCTATTTCAAGTGTCGTCTCTCAGGATTTGGAACGTTCACTTAAAAAGGGCCTCAGAGCCTTACACCAGACAGTAGAAAAAGGCAATAATCCCAAAAAGAAAATAACCTCTTTGTTGACAAAGTTAGATTCACTTGATGATAAGCTGGACAAGGCAGATCTTAATTCAGTTGTCCCAAAACTGCGTAAAGCCATTGTCAAACGTGCAGCAGCAGGTAAGCTAAATGATTATGTTGGTGCAGAGCAAGCAACAATGGCTGTTGATATGCTTTTGAGCGTAGAAGGTAAGCGCGCAAAGCACGCTAAGTCGTTAGAGAATTTGTATAAAAGTGTTAATGATGAAGATAATTTTGAACCCTATAAATTCGCGAAAGCAATGAAAAAACTTGCTGGCTAGTTGGTTCCCGTCCCTAAATAGACGAATTTCCTTATAAAATGTAGAACTATGTTTGTGTTAGATTGTAATTTCAAGCAGTAAGTTCCGATAAGAAACTTACGAGGGACGATGGACTTCCCCCGCTTTAGCGGACACCTCTTTTTAACCTAAAAGAGAGGTACATATTGCTAGAATACTGAGTGAAGAACGTGTCTTGTCTTAATCTAATGAATTTAAATTCTAAGTCGTAAATCTGACAAGGATAGAAGGAATTCAAATAAAGCAGATCGCACTTAAAGATGCAGGGCCTTTCCAGATGATTTGCCATTTGGATGGCTTTGGTTATCCCCCGACTTATCCTTCTTACCAGCAGTCAGTTGGAGCTGGATTTTAAATCCCGTGACGGCATTTCGAGAAAGAAAAAATGACCAAGGACGCATCAATGGCTGAAATTTATGTTGACGGGTGTTTTTGGTTTTGCGCTAAATTACGGCGTATATGCAGGGTTAACAACAAAGATAGCACTCTTTGTGTACTGTGAAAAACGCCGGTAAGTTATAGCCCTAGAAACCGAACTCAAAATATTAAAGTCAGGATCATTTATGCGATTGACGAATATCAAACTATGGGATGGTGTATCAGAAGCGCTATCTGAATTTCATTCGATTGAAATTAAAGATGGCAAGATCACTTCAATTGGGAATGAAGAAAAATTCGATGCTTCTTCACAAGCCTCTTCTTCACAAGACATGGCCGGGCTCTATGTCATTCCAGGATTGATCGATGCACATGTGCACATGTGTCTGGATCCTGAGGCAAAGGATCCTCTGGCCCACGTGAAAGTAGGGCGTGAAAAGCAACTCGATCTCATGGCGAAAAGAGCCGTAAAAATGCTAGACGCGGGTATCACAACAGCAAGAGATTTAGGTGGTGGTAAGTGGGAGGAATTAAACTTGAGAAACAAAATAAATGCCGGTGAATTGTCGGGAGTTCGTTTGCTTTGCTCAGGTCAACCAGTAACTTCTGTAAAAGGGCATTGTCATTTCTGGGGTGGTGAAGCAGCAAACCTTGAGGAAGCAGCGAAGGTCATCGAGCGCCAAATATCTCGTGGTGTTGATCTTATTAAAATCATGGCCACCGGAGGAAATATTACGCCAGGATCGAAGCCGATTGATGCGCAATTTGATAGTGAAACCATGGCCGCTATGGTCAAAATTGCCCACGAACATAAGTTGTTGGTAGCGGCTCATTGTCATGGGACAGCAGGAATTAAGAATGCCAGCTTTGCTGGCGTAAACACCATAGAGCATTGCTCTTGGGTGGGATCAGATGGTTGGGGTAAAAACCTTAACGAGGAGGTCTTGTCCGAAATCGTTGGCAAGGGTATCTGGATTTCGCCCACTATCAATTCTGGTTGGCGTAAGTTTATGGGTTCCCAAAGTTTTGAAACATTAATTCAGGGAAACTACCAAAAAATGCGTAAAGCAGGCGTAAAGCTAATCGCGTCCACCGATGCGGGTATACCTAATGTCAGACATGAAGATTTACCGAAGGCTTTACCTATTTTCGCTCATTTTGCAGAATTGAGTCCTGTTGAAGTTTTAAGGACGGCAACAAGTGATTGTGCTGAGGCTTTGGGTCTTGGTAGGCAACGAGGAAGGCTTTCTCCGGGTTACGATGCTGATCTGGTCTGTTATGAAAACAATCCTCTCCAAGACTTGAGTGCCTTGGAAAATCCCATTGCTGTAATGGCTAAGGGAAAATGGCACCGCTTAGTTTGAATTTTATATATCAAATAGCTTATTTTGAAAAAATTGGCGAGGTAAGTTGATTTCTAGCTTTTCTGAGTTAAGCTATTGAATACTATTTGATTAACTAGAATATACTGTTAAACATCGGTAGTATGAAGCTATTGTCAATTTTTGGATGGAGTTAGGTGGACAAACGGAATTTCCTCAAATTCTTATCTGTAGGCGCTGTTGCTAGTATAGTAGGGCGGTATTTTTTACCGACTGCGGATAAAGCACCTACGACTACTAGATTGGCGACAGCTATTCCTGATTTGCAAGCGTCGTTAGCCGTTACTCCAATCGATATGATTGAGCAACCTGGCCACTTGAAGAGTCCTGCTCCTGATGCAGGTAAGCTCCTAAGGCTATTTCAATCTAATGCTGTTCCAGTTCCTGAATCCGTCCGAGAGATTGTCGAACAAGGTAGTGAAAAAGTACTTGCAGCATATTTAGCTAAGATGCAGGATTTTGAATCTATTCATCAAGAAGATATTTATCTTAAAGAATCCCAATATCCACTCTTAATAAATTGCTTTAAACGTCTTGATCGTGTGCAGAACCTAGTGGGCTATGGCAACTTTAACGTACTAAGTTTTGATGATATGCGAAAATTTAGTGCGCGATATTCGAGTATCGGCCAGTTTTTACCTGAAGAACTGACATTTTTAGAAGAAGTTTTTGCTGATGAGGTCTCGCGTTATGGGTTCTTAGGTGAAAAAGTTGTTACTGATCTCACAAATGTGATCCCTGTAAAAGGAAGGGTCAAAATATCTTCAACCGGACATTTTCTATTTCGCGGCGAAGCTGAGAAACTCTACAAGAAGGTCAAAGCTGACCTTGGTAGTCAAATAGTACTCACTTCGGGAATTCGAAGCATTGTGAAACAGACACACCTATTCTTGGGTAAAACGATTAGGTCGAGGGGAAATCTATCTAAAGCGTCGAGAAGTTTGGCGCCTCCAGGACACAGTTTCCACGGGATAGGTGATTTTGATGTCGGGAAGGTTGGATTCGGTTTAAAAAACTTTACATCTGACTTCGCTCGAACAGATGAATATAAGCGACTTGTTGATTTAGGCTATGTTGCAATGAGATACCCTGAAGGAAACCTACTTGGGGTTCGTTACGAGCCTTGGCACATTAGAGTTACTTAGCAGATACAACATACGTTTCTTGACTAATAATTAGTTTACTCAATCGTAGCCTTTACGATACTTTCAAAAACCTGATCTAAGGTTTATCCTGCTCAATCAAAACATAAAGAGGAAAAATTATGGCTGACTCATTACGGTGGTGGTCAAAAGTACTTATCGCTATGGCAGTACTCGCTATAGCTATATTGCTCTCCGGTCCAATTTCTTATAAGAGTGGTTTATTGCCTCTTCAGCCTGCCCTTTTGTTCTTGATAGTCTCCCTCAGCTTAGGCGGGATAACGCTTTTACTCTCAGTCATTATGTTGGTCGTTGCACAGAAAAACCAATTTGAAAGAAATCGTAATGTGCTTGTAGCCGCCCTTATAATTTGCTGCGTGCCCGTGTTGCTAGTTGGTGGGCAATTAAGAATGGCGACCTCTGTTCCTGAGATTCATGACATTTCTACGGATACTTCTAATCCCCCCGAGTTTCAAAAAATTGTCGCTTTGAGAAAAGATGCAAAAAACTCTCTTGTGTATGAGTATCAAGGTTCGGCTGAAAAGTTAGCAGAGATGCAAATCGCAGCTTATCCAGAAGTAAAGAGGATCAATTCAGTACTTTCAGTTTCTGAAGCTCTTGAGAGGAGTACGAAGATCTTGAGTAAAATGGGTTTGGAAATAGTGAATGTTGACACTGAAGCAGGAATTGTTGAAGCGACAGATACCACTTTCTGGTTTGGCTTTAAGGACGATATGGTGATTAGGATTGTTGCGGGGACTGATGGCACCGCGATTGATCTTCGGTCAGTTTCTCGAGTTGGGATAAGTGACGTTGGCGTTAATGCTGCTCGCATTATGACATTTACAAAGTTGTTTCAGGCTCCTTAACTAGGATTTGTTCAGGTCATTATAGATTGAGTTTCTGATTCAGCAGTTCATTCACCTGTTGAGGATTGGCTTTGCCTTTCGTTTCTTTCATGATTTGGCCAACGAAAAAACCCATCAATTTGGTTTTTCCAGCTCGATATTGTTCAACTTGTTTTGGGTTGTTAGCTAGAATGGAGTCAATCAAGGGCTCAAGCTCCTTTGAATCTGATACCTGAGTCAAGTTGTTGTCTTCAATATATTTTTGAGCGCTGCTCTCTCCTTGCCAGAGCGCTTCAAAAACAGTTTTTGCAATCTTTCCCGATATGGACTGGTTTTTAATTAAAGATATCAAGTAACCGGTTTCCGTTGCAGGGATCGGTGAGCCTTTAATACTAATACTATCTCGGTTCAGCCGAGCCATTAACTCGACCCTTATCCAATTGGCAGAAAGTTTGGAGTCTCCACTGATACCCGTAACCTCTTCAAAATAGTCAGCCAATGCTGTATCTGATGCTAATAACTTAGCATCAGCATTATTGAGATCATATTCAACCATAAAGCGTTCAGACTTGTGCTCAGTCAGCTCTGGCATTTGTTTGCGGATGATATCAATATACTCATCGTCAATTTCAACTGGTAAGAGATCGGGCTCTGGGAAATATCGATAATCTGTAGCCGTTTCTTTGCTTCGCATGGGCCGAGTCTCGTCACGGATGGAATCATAGAGTCGAGTTTCCTGCTGAATTGATTCACCAGACTCAAGTGCTGTTATTTGTCTGTCAATTTCAAACTCAATTGCCCGTTCCAGAAAACGAAAAGAATTAAGATTTTTGGTTTCTGTGCGAATCCCTAACGTTTCATCATCTAGCCTTCTTACACTCACGTTAGCATCACAACGTAGTGAGCCTTGTGACATTTCCCCATCAGATACCCCGAGATAGGTGACAAGTTGGTGCATATACTTTGCGTAGGCTACAGCTTCTTCTGATGATTTCATTTCAGGCTCAGAGACGATTTCAAGCAGGGGAGTACCGGCACGATTTAAATCGATTCCTGTTTGACCATGAAATTGATCATGAATTGACTTACCCGCATCTTCTTCAAGGTGAGCACGAGTTACGTTGACGATTTTTGTTTTGCCTTTTTTTAACGATATTTCAATTTTACCGCCCTCCACTATAGGATAATTCAATTGAGTTATTTGATAACCTTTTGGGGAATCTGGATAGAAGTAATTTTTTCTGTCAAATACTGATCGCTTATTAATAATGGCTCCGATACCCAGTCCGAATGTGACAGCTTTTTCGTACACTGCTTCATTAACTACAGGAAGAACGCCGGGTAAGCCCAAATCAACTGCACATGCCTGAGAGTTTGGGCTCGCACCAAATTGAGTAGAGGCTCCGGAAAAAATTTTTGAATTAGTGAGAAGCTGAACGTGGAGTTCCAGCCCAATATCGACTTGCCAGTCAGATCTGCTCATGGCTTTATACTCGGTTGTATACCTTCTAAGCTAAAGGCTGTTGGACTCATTTTGTGCCAATTGGTTTCTTGCTGATATTGGTGGGCGAGATTAAGAATGCTAGCCTCGTCATAGTAGTTGCCAATAATTTGTAAGCCTATAGGTAATCCCTTGGAAAATCCTATTGGAATAGAGGCGGCAGGAAGGCCCGCAAGGTTACTCGTGATTGTATAGATATCTTGAAGATACATTTCTATTTGATCGTCGCTTTTTTCACCGATCTTGAAAGCAGTTGAGGGGGTTGTTGGGCCAATGATTAGGTCAACACTTTCAAATGCAGCCAGAAAGTCATTCTTGATTAAGCGTCTAATCTGTTGGGCTTTCCTGTAATAAGCGTCGTAATAACCTGCAGATAAAGCAAAACTGCCTACCATGATGCGCTGCTTTACTTCTTTTCCGAAACCTTCACTGCGACTTCGTCTGTACATGTCTGCAAGATCAACAGGGTTTTCACAACGGTGCCCAAATCTGACGCCATCATAGCGACTCAAGTTTGCCGATGCTTCTGCGGGGGCAATAACGTAGTAAGCCGGTATGGCAAACTTGGATGAAGGTAGTTCTATTTCCTGAATGCTTGCTCCAGCACTTTCAAATTGTTTTATCGCGATATCTATCGCATTTTCTATGTCCGAACTAAGCCCTTTGCCAAAGTGTTCTTTGCAAAAACCGATTTTTAGACCCTTAAGGGAATTGTTTAAAGATTGGGTGAAGAGAGGAACTTGTCTGTTCAGAGACGTTGAGTCCTTTGGGTCAAAACCCGACATCACTTCTAAGAGAATTGCTGCGTCTTCTGCGCTTCTCGTTAAGGGGCCTGCCTGATCTAGACTCGATGCGTAGGCTATCATTCCCCAACGGGAAATTCTGCCGTATGTTGGTTTGATGCCTGTGATTCCACACATCGCTGCGGGTTGACGAATCGAGCCACCTGTATCGGTTCCAGTCGCCGCGACACAAAGTCTTGCGGCGACGGCGGCAGCCGAGCCTCCCGAAGAACCACCGGGTATATAGTCCTTTCTCCAAGGATTGGTTACCGGACCATAGTAACTATTTTCATTTGATGATCCCATGGCAAATTCATCCATGTTGGTTTTGCCAAGAGAAATAGTACCAGCGGCCTTTAATTTTGACACTATAGTTGCGTCGTATGGCGCGATAAAATTGTCTAACATCCGGGATCCCGCGCTGGTCTTGATGTCTTTGGTGCAAAAAATATCTTTATGGGCAATGGGAATACCTGCAAGAATGGGGGCGTTTCCCGAGGCGCGAGCTTTGTCCATCGCATCAGCTTGAGTGAGCGCTTTCTCTCTATCGACGGTAATATAAGCGTTTAGATATCCGTTAGCTTCAGTGATGCGATCTAAATGGTGAGACACTAATTCGCGACAGGAAAACTTCTTACTATCAAGAGCGGCAACAATTTCTGCAATACTTTTTTCATGTAGTGACATTTTACTCAATTACTCTCGGTACGAGGTAGAATCCCTCGGAAGTGGAAGGCGCATTCTCTTGAAAATAGACTCGCTGATCACCTTCAGTAACTTGATCTAATCTGAGCTTTTGAATGCCGTCGAGAGGATTAGACATCGGCTCAACACCATCAGTATTAATCGATTGCATTTGTTCCACCAGGGTAAGAATCTGGGACATACTGGTAATGTATTCCTCTGCTATTTCTGGCGTTATTTCCAATAGAGCGAGTGCAGCAATATCTTTGACTACGTCTTTATCAACTATCATATTTAAAACCTGTAGTCCTTTGGTTTGATTCGAAGTCTGAATGCTAATCAGGTCGTCATCAATCTGCAATCTAGAATGTGAAAAAATTCATTATTTCTTCAGCATCCGAATAATTTAAGGTTATCGCGAGCGAAAATGAACGCAATACATTACGATTAATGAGCGCTTATGTGAAGCATTGCACAGAATTGGGTCAGGACTTGAATTATTATCTAGGAATGCCAATCATTTCTAGGCGAAGCCTTTTCAAAATTATCCAATAAATGATAGAGTTACGAATGTTTTTGAACCCAAATAATAGTACCTATTTTTTGAAGACAAACCTGTCTGCGCTAGGGCTATTTTTAGGTCTATCTATTGGTTTATGCGAAGTATATAAATGAATTTTAATGCTACCCCAAAAGAGGTTTTCCTCAATCAAACCAGGATGAACTTGTCACACTGGAGTTTTGATGTTTAAGAAATTACGAGGCTTATTCTCCAACGATCTTGCTATTGATCTTGGAACGGCAAATACGCTTATTTATGTCAGGGGGCAAGGTATCGTCTTAAACGAACCTTCTGTTGTTGCCATACGTAATAACTCCCAAAATCAGAAAAGTGTGGCGGCAGTCGGCATTGATGCTAAACGAATGCTAGGAAGGACGCCTGGCAATATAACGGCTATTCGACCACTCAAAGATGGTGTCATTGCTGACTTTCAAGTGACAGAGAGAATGCTTCAGCATTTTATTAAGAAGGTACACGAAAGCAGTTTTATTAGGCCGAGTCCCAGAGTGCTCGTTAGTGTCGTTTGTCAGTCTACTGAAGTTGAGCGTCGTGCTATTCGAGAATCTGTAATAAGTGCCGGTGCAAGAGACGTGCGTTTGATTGAAGAGCCTATGGCTGCTGCAATTGGTGCTGGTTTACCTGTTCATGAGGCAGTTGGAACAATGGTTGTTGATATTGGTGGTGGTACGACTGAAATCGCTGTCATTTCTTTGAATGGTGTTGTGTATGCGCAATCCGTCAGAGTAGGTGGAGATCGATTTGATGAAGCCATAACAGCTTACGTCAGAAGAACCCAGGGGAGTCTGATTGGCGATGCAACCGCGGAGCGAATCAAGCAAGAGATTGGTACC
>JAESSY010000199.1 GCA_016763855.1 Pseudomonadales bacterium | reverse complement strand
TTTGGTTAGAACGCTCATATAAGATGTCGAGCTAGACTGTGATTGAGTTAGAAAGAGGCAATTGGAATGCTTCTAGGTGATATCGAATCTCTATCTGGGGATTTGGGCTTTACAATGAATTGTACTCCATTCACTATTATTCTCACGAGTTGCATATGCGGTTAGGCTATTAACTATCAATTGAATTGAATTGCTCGACCTACAACCACTAGAGAGCTCAAAAGTAATTGGTCGGCCTTCACCGGCTACATAAATTCTACCTTTGAATGTATTGCTATTATAACTGGAAACTCTCCCAGCAATTAGTACTGGCTGTTCCTCTCTGAACGACTCGTGCACATACTCATAGGTGCTCAAATTCAATTCTCCACCAACAACCGATGCGCCTTGGCCATAATTCCCAATAATCTTGGCATTAATGGCTGATTTAGTCTTATATAGCGGTCTATGAATTTCAGATATGGCAGTGGAACATTTTTCGATTAGCGAATCCATTTTGTGCTGCTCAATCTTTGGCACATCTGCTTTCTCTGCAATCTGCTCTTCGTAAAGTTTTCCTAATGATTTGTTATAGTCCACATGGAAACCAAGGCTCTCTTTCACGAGGTAGTCATATGCCGAAAATATCAGGTGTCCAAGCGGTGTATTGTTTGGCGTGGTTGTCAGTTGATAGGCTCCACCAGAAATCACACTTGCTATCACGACTCCCTTGATGTTCCAGCTTCCTTCTTCAGCAGGTACTGCAAAAACCTTAGCACCTTTAAGTGCAGGGGATTGAGTGATTATCTTGTTGTTGAGGACTAGGTGAGTTGTTAGTGCAAGAGATCTTTGAAAACCGATCAAGGCCTGCGAGATATCATAAAGGTCGATGTGATGATCATCTGATTCAGCGCCATTAAAGGACAAAGTAAATTCAACTCTAACTACCATCTATTTACTACTCTTTGCATTGGAAAATGCATAACTAAAAGGGATATGAAGCCGCGGGATCGTTGCGTAGCAACGAGACAAGGTCTTAAGGAACGACATAGGAGTGACTGACATCACCCCCCATGTTAGGCGCCTTTCGGGCGCTCGGTATTCCAGTTCCCACAACATGTCTTTCTCCTTTCGACTTTTCAGAAAAACCGCGATTTCCGGCCTAAGATACAATGACTCTACTCTGAGGCCAAAGGCCCCGGTGTATAACTCGTTATCCACCGGGGCCTTTGGCCTCAGAGTTTACAAAAGTATTGGATCACCTTCTACCCATTAGCGGCTCTCAAGGCTTTTGTCTTACAAGATTTTCAGATATCTCTTACTTTCTTGTCTCACTTATCCAATATGTTGGTGCGAATGGCACCTAACACCGCGATAATAGGCGCGTCGTGGCGTAGCCGCGATGCGTCCTAGTGACCGAAGGGAACGCATTAATTGCCATGTTATACAAGATCTACTCCCAAGGGTTTTTTCATTAATTTGGGCCATGCTCGATTTGCTACGGGTATTGAACCATAAATATTATAAAACTCGGTAATTAGCGAAGATTCAAGTTTTGAGAGAGATTGATTGGTTCGTTTTTTGTAGATCGCTGCATCAGCGCCAAATGAGGCGCCGTATTGATGGAGAGGAGCAAAATGGAATTTATGATGTTCTTCAGTTGCTCGCCTGATCCATTTTCCGTGAGACTTTAATCTTCCGCGGAGGGTTTCACTTAGCCCTATATAGAATATTGGAGAACTACCCCACGGATATATGAAATTTGTTCCATCGGATGAGCCGAGTACATAGCATCCAGGTTTCTTTTTGTAATGATCGAGATTGCTTTTTAGTTCAAGGATTTCATCAGGCCATCTTTTGGAATAGAAACGTAAATTGAAGTCGCGCATCAAGGGAACCTAAATTGTATAACGCGAGCATCTGTGGCGTGACACGCAGTGGCACGTCCAAACGACCGAAGGGAGAGACAGCATGCTTTTGTTAGGGCCGATCATTAGATTTCTCTCTGGTTGTAATTCGCCAGTGTGCTAAGAATATTATGATAGAAAAGATAACTTTAGTGAATGAAGGGTATAGCTCTCTGATTGCCTTTTCTTGTGTTTGTTTTGTTGTTCCATAATTCAGAGGGTAGGCTGGTTCAGCGAAAGGGTATGGTGATACACCCGCGACAATCCCATCTTTTCTAGGCTGGCTTTTGAGATTTTCGTATATTTTCATAGCTTCGTCATGTTTTTCCATTGCTTTTTTGTAATTAAGATTTGCCCGCAATGTCTCAGGATGTACTTGATCAGTGAAAGCTATTTCAGTTATATGGTACGCAGATAATGCCGCATAAGTGCCACCGGTCGCAACACAGAAGAAACAAACCACATACGCGTATGCCAATCTAAATTTACGCTCCATACTGTAGCCCTAACGCCATGCTATGAGGCGCGTAGCAGAGCGGAGCGTCCTAACGACCGAAGGGAGTGCCATAAGCATTTGGTTATAATTTGGCAAACCAAATAGATTTGAACAAGACCACAAAGACATAATTTCCTGCATTCCTATTTTTGGACGATGAACCGAACTGCCCGACTACTCGCCACCTAATACGAGATAGCCTAACCCGATACGGGTTAAATGCCAAATTGACTGTTTAGTGAACAGAGTTTGGCAACGCACAAAAGTTTGCAAAGAGATGAGCTTGAATTACGGCGAGTGCTTGAAGGATAGTTTCGAGAATTGCACTGGCCTTATGAGCCGACATAATCTGGAGCAGGAAGAACCCACTAGCTGTGACGAATGCGTGGAATTAGCACGATACAGTTTTAAGATTACTGCCGAAAATTTAGGAATGCAAAAGAATTATAACACCATGTTAAGCGGCGTGGCTGCGGAGGTAGCGTTTGCGATAAAATGGCGAAGCCATTTGCAAACGAAACCGCAGTAGGTACGTCCGAGTGAGCGATAGCGAACGAATTAAACATCATGTTATGCGTTTGCCCGTTTTTGCAGATGGTCTATGACGCAAACAGAGATGAATTGACGACCTAATTGCGTGACCTGGAGGCCTTTTCTTTGTATTTTGAAGTTTAAGATTGGGTCACGATCAATTTGCTCTTTCACAGCCAGCACAGTTGGGTGGTTTTCGAGTGGGTCGTAGATGTCAGGAGCTTTGTACTCTAAGAAAGTTGGTATCTCGATTAAACCAAGCCGGCAGAGATTATCTAAATAAGCAGGTGTTTTGTTGGGTAGTGAGCAACCTGCCTCCTCACCGTATGTTGAAAAATTCACAAGAATGTCCCGCCCTCCCTTATCTTTATCGACACTTTCTGACCGTACAATTAGTAGTGGTAACGGGCGATGCTGAGAAAAAATGCGCAATAATTTCGCTTCATCTGGGGTGAGTTGCTTCAATATTTCAACGAAAGCAGGATGTGAATCTGTGGCAGTCAATTGATCCATGCTGCCTGCCAGAAGATTTGCATAGAGGTCACTGATTGATTCTTCATGTCCAGCATAGCGAAGAGCTTCCAAGGCCGGGCCCGCCACACTAGGATTAGGAGAAGTGATTTCCTCCGGTGGCGTTGCACTAAGCTTGGTAGCAACGGCGTTGTTTAGAAAACTTTCGATCTGATCATAGCCCCACACTAGGGCACGTAACGGCGATAGGACAACATTTATAGACTTGGCAACTGATTCTAACGATTTCCCCACTTCCTTAGCAGCAGGTTGGATTGCATCATCATACACAGGTACCGCTTTGACTAATCCTGCCACAGCTTTGACCGTACCCTCTATAGTGCTTTCTGTGACGGGTTCCTCTTTATCTGTCATGGGTTCCTCCTTGACGCATAACATAATAGTAGTGGGAAAATTTGCGTATACCCCGGACTGTTAAATTTTTTCTCTTTCATAATCAATCGCTTAAAAATCACCACCTTACATTACAACCGATTCTATCCGCAAAAACAGCAAAACAATACCCTAACGGATCATTAATGGCCGGTTTTTCTAGAAAACTGGCGCATACCCCCGCGCGATACCCCGGAAGAATCCGCCAATTTTGTGCATACCCTGTTCGATTTTCGAGCAAAATCCCTAAAGCTATCGGATATTTCGATTTTTCTAATTCTCCTCAAGCAGTTTCAGAGAATGCTTACAATCATATGGGCGAATCACCCATCAACAAAGCTGTCCTCTTCAAATACTATTCTCCTATGACACCTTCAGTTTTCATCAATCAAGTTCGGCAAATAATCCGAGTCAAGAACTACAGTATTCGGACGGAGCAGGCTTATGTTAGCTGGATTAAAAAGTTTATTCGCTTTAATCAGTATCGGCATCCCTCTGAGCTTCATGACGAGGATGTTGAAAGGTATTTGACCCACTTGGCAGTTAACAGGAATGTCGCTGCCAATACTCAGAATCAAGCATTGAATGCTTTAGCATTCGTCTATAAACACGTGATAAAACGCCCCTTAGGTGATGTCACTAAAGCCGTTCGCGCAAAGAAGCCAAAAAAACTACCTATTGTCTTAGATCGGGATGAAATAGTTAAGATAATGTTTTCTCTAAGGGGCACATCTCGTCTCATCGCAGCGCTTCTATATGGCTCAGGTCTACGTTCAATGGAATGTCTAAGATTACGCAATAAAGATGTTGATTTCACTTATGCCTGCCTGCACATTCATAATGGAAAAGGACAAAAAGATCGCATTGTTGCTCTCTCGCCTAGTCTTCTTATTCCGCTTAAGCTGCAGATTGAAAACAACAAATTGATTCATGCAAGCGACCTAAACAATGACTATGGCGAAGTCCATCTACCGAACGCGCTTGCGCGAAAGTATAAAAGCGCGGCAAAGTCATTTCATTGGCAGTATCTTTTCCCTTCGGTCAAGCTAAGCAGAGATCCAAGATCAGGCAAGGTACATCGGCATCATCAATATCAATCTACATTCCAGAAAGCCTTCTATGTTGCTGTTCGCTCGGCGGAAGTCAACAAACAGGCCTCCCCACACACACTAAGGCATTCCTTTGCAACTCATGCATTGGAAAACGGTGTTGATATCCGGACGGTTCAACAACAACTCGGTCACTCATCATTGGAGACAACTGAAATCTATACCCATGTTTTGAAACGTGGAGGGCAAGCCGTTCGAAGCCCCTTAGAAGATATTTTTCCGCTACTTGATCCTATTTAGCTTGGCCCTGCCTAATTGAAGTGTACTCATGGACAAAATCAACAAGCGCTTTAACATTCTCAACTGGCGTTTCAGGAATAATCCCATGCCCCAAGTTAAAAATATGTCCTGGTCGGCCATTCACTTCATCTAACAGTTCTTTGGCTTTTTGACGCACCGCGTCTTTTGTCGAACAAAGTACAATCGGATCTAGATTACCTTGCACTGCTTTGACACCGGTTTTATCCCAAGTGGGTATCAGCGGTGTCCGCCAGTCTAATGCCAATACATCGCCACCTGCTTCTGCTAACAAAGGTGCAAGTGCGGGATTACCGGTTCCAAAATGAATCACGGGGACTTTGCCGCTAATCGCCTGCATCAACCTTTTACTGTGAGGCATGACATATTGGATGTAATCGATCGGTGACAGGCAGCCCACCCAGCTATCAAATAATTGAACGGCTTGCACGCCAGAGTCTATTTGATAATTTATATAGTCAATAACAGCACTTGTGATTTTCTCCATCAGCACATGCCAGGCAGGCGTATCGCCATACATCATTTGTTTTACATAGACATAGTTACGTGATCCCTGGCCTTCGATGGCATATGAGGCCAAGGTGAAGGGCGCTCCACCAAAACCAATTAGCGGAATATTGCCAGGCAATTCTGCGCGTATCAGCTTTATTACTTCTGCAATATAGGGCATTGATTCATTAGCTGGTAGCTCAATCAAAGCATCAATATCCGCAGTGCTACGAATCGGATTATCAAACTTGGGGCCAGAACCTTTGATATAGTCGAGTTTAAGTCCCATTGGTTCGAGTATAGGTAATAAATCAGCAAACATAATGGCGGCATCAACA
The DNA here is from genome assembly GCA_016763855.1 of Pseudomonadales bacterium. Lineage (GTDB taxonomy): Bacteria > Pseudomonadota > Gammaproteobacteria > Pseudomonadales > Azotimanducaceae > JAHRVQ01. The sequence continues at coordinate 10,049 of JAESSY010000199.1, read as the reverse complement.
CCGAGGATGCGTTGAGCATCTAAAGTCGCTTTAGCTGCCAGTTCTGGCGTCTTGAAAAAATCCAAACTCGGCATATCGCCTTTAACTTGATGATACTCCGGCATATATCGGCCAGCCTGGCGGTTTAGCCAGATGGGCGTGTATTCAGTTTTTTCGCCACGGCAGGCTTTTAGGAACACAGAATTCTGTAGCTCATCATTCATAATGGGATCTCGTCTAACGCTCTAGTCGTTTATAACAGCGGGCCACCTAAATAAAGGCGCCACCAAGAACCCGCATTATACATAAACTATTAGTTTAACAATCGCACAGTCGCCCTTGATTCATTTTGTTTGCGCTCCAATGAGCAGAGACTGGAATCAATTTCCAACATAAGCTCTCGGGCTTTTGCAATATCCACCAGAGAGGGAACCATACTGATGTTAAAACCGCTACTCTCTTTCTCGATAACACTCGGCGCAGTCGCTGATTTCTCTCCTAATACAAGGTAGTTTTGAATTGGTTGGCGCAAGCCCTTTACCTTGACGGGTACTTGTTCATGGCACTCAATCCTGTCCGTTACCAGCTGATGGGTACTGTTTGAGATAAGAACAGCATCCCTGCCGGCGCGAGCTTCAAGTCGGCTGGCAAGATTAACCGTACTGCCTACAGCGGTGTAATCCATTCTATTTTCTGAACCAAAATTGCCTACAGCACAATAGCCTGTGTTGATGCCAATACGCATATGCAGGTCACTGTAAATGCCTGCCGCTTTCCATTGGCGTCGTAAGCGCTTTAGGTTTTGGCCCATTTCCAACGACATGCGCACACAAGCCAAAGCATCCTCTTTAGCACCTTGGGTATAGGGATCTCCAAAAAAGATCATAATGCCATCACCCATAAACTTATCGATCGTACCGCCATGCTTAATGGCGATTTCAGACATGGTATTGAGATATTCATTCAGAATATGTGTAACCGTTTCTTCTTCCAAATTGTCCATCAATTGAGTGAAGCCTTCGATGTCAGAAAAGAAGACCGTCAGTCTTTTTCGATTAGTCTTGTTCGCTCCCTCAGATCGTCGTGCGATTTCAGCATAAACCTGTGGGCTGATATACCGTCTAAGATGCTGCATAATTCCATTTAGCGTTTGGTTGTCCATTTTTGTTAGCTCTCTCGATTGACGCAACCGCGCTGTTACATTAAACACCTGATAGGCAACCATCGCGCTATACAGCAAAAGAAAAAGTGAACACAAGCCATCTATTAATTCCGAACCGCCCAGCCCTTGAGGTCCTTTAATGAACCATCCAAGCGTGACGACCACTAACAATAAGGCCATGCTAGACAACAATATCTTTGGCTTGGCAATAACAGCGGTACTAAATACCAATGCCGCCAAGAAGGTAATGGATGTAAATAGATAAAAACCGTTGGCTACAATCATCGTACCGACCACAACCCCATCAAACAACATACACACGCCCGCGGCTTGGGCTGAGTTAAACCAAGTGCCGGAAATCCAGTAAGTAAGATGGGGATACAATAGTACTAGAGCGATATAGACGAACAAGAGCGGGGGGATATTGCCACCGCTCATATATTGGCTAAGTGTAATTAGAACAGAGAGCGCAGATGCGGCGACCCTCGGTTGATAAGTCGCCCGGATAAGATAGTGAAATTGATCATCTTTTAGCATCCATTGATAATGACAGGGAGAAAGTGAGATCAATGCAGCTTGACGATGAGTTCCCAGTGGGAGATCACCACCAGATTGTGTAAGCCTTTAGCCAAAGAAAAGCCTTTAGCTTATAAAAAGCCTTTAGCCTATAAAAAGCTCTATAGGAATATCCTGTTCAATATCTGCCTCGTAATCTACACCTTCAATATCAAAACCGTGCATTTGAAGAAAGGCTTGCCGGTATCCAGCAAAATCAGAAATTTCCGATAGGTTTTCATTACTTACGCTTGACCAGCGTTCTTTTACAAAATTCTGAATATCATCGAGCATTTCCCAATCATCCATTCGAATACGGGATTCCTCATCTAGGTTCAATTCGCCCTCAGCGAACAGTTGCGTCTTAAAGAGGCGAGTGGTTTGTTCGATACAACCTTCATGATTTCCCTTTTCTTTCATGACTTTGAAAAGAAGAGACAGATAGATTGCCATACCAGGTATTGCAGAAGCAGCTTGAGTCATTAAGCCCTTCATCACCGCGACATAAGCAGTTCCATTCACTGTCGACATCGGCTCAATCAAAGCCTTTGCAGCTCGACCAAGATCCTCTTTGGCCTTGCCAATAGTCCCCTGGTGATAAATCGGCCAAGTCGCTTCACTTCCAAGATAAGTATAATTTGTAGTGATACAACCGTCCGCAAGGACACCTGCTTTAAGTAGGGCTGCAATCCACAATTCCCAATCTTCACCTCCCATGACTTTAACAGTATCGTTGACCTCTTCCTCGCTTGCCGGATCAAGACTAATCGCGCGAAGTTCTGCGGAATTGAAGTCGATAGTCGCGCCTTCAAAAGATTGTCCTATCGGTTTAAGTGCACTTCGCACCACTGTGCCGTCAGGCAACGTTCTTACCGGTGCAGCAAGGGAATAAATCACCATGTCCACCTGACCCAAGTCCTGCTTAATCAAATTTATCGTTGCTTGCTTTAGCGCTTCTGAAAAAGCATCTCCATTCAAATTTTTGGCGTAGAGACCGGCTTCTTCAGCAAATTGAGTAAACGCTGCAGATTTATACCAACCCGCAGAGGCTGTTCGTTTTTTAACTGCTGGTCGCTCAAAGAAGACACCAATGGTCGCAGCCTTTGATCCAAATGCTGCGCTAATTCTAGACGCCAACCCATAGCCCCCGGATGCCCCGATGACGAGTACCTTCTTGGGCCCATGTGCAATCTCCCCTTGAGATTGCACATGGGCTATCTGTTGCCGAACATCTTGTTTACACCCGATCGGATGCGCTGTGGTACAGAGAAAGCCTTTAATTTTTGGTTTTATAATCATAATTTTGATATCGCCTAAAATATTAGTATCGTCTATTGGTTACCTAGCGCTAAATAAATAGTTTAAAGCTATTGGTTATCAGAACCTAAGCAGGACGCGCTCGATCATCTCCATTTCGATAGCTATAGAGAATAATGCCTAGCCCAATGGCAATCATAGGAAAAGAAAGTAATTGCCCCTGACTCGCCCAGCCAAACGCTATATAGCCCATATGTGTATCAGGTTCTCTAAAAAACTCTGTTGTAAAACGAAGCATGCCGTAACTGAGCAAGAAAATTCCCGATATCGCCATTCGCGGTTTCACAGTTCGATTAAAGATCCATAGAATAGCAAATAGAATCAAGCCTTCGGCCATTGCCTGATACAAGCTCGATGGATGCCGCCCTATAACTTCACCGGGATAAATTGCGGCCCAAGGTACCTCTGTTACACGACCCGGTAGTTCACCGTTGATGAAATTCCCTATTCGGCCAGCACCCAGCGCAATCGGAACCGAAGGGGCAATGTAGTCGGTAATCTCAAAAAATGTTCTCTTGTGCCATCTTGCGTATACCCACATCGCGACAAATACACCCAACATACCCCCATGAAAGGACATACCACCTTGCCAAACCTTAAGTAACACCAAAGGATCTTCCATAACCTGATCAAAGCCATAAAAGAGCATATAGCCGATTCGGCCACCGAGGATAATGCCAAACACCGCATAAAAGACCAGATCCGATACCTGTTCTTTATTCCAGCTATATCGATTGGGCAAGGCTGCGGCCCTTACATTTAAACGCCACCAAACACAGCCTATACCTACAAGGTAGCTCAAGGCATACCAATGAATGCTAATAGGACCGAGGCTAATCGCAACAGGGTCAAGAACGGGGTAGGTCCACATATTTGAAACTTCTTGAAAAGAGGTATTATCCGTTACTTAGCGCCAATGATAAACTTAACTTTTTACTTTCAAAGGTCTGCTGACAAAATCTGCCTATGTGTTTAATTCTTTTTTCCATTTCAGAGGGTGATAATGAATTAGTCGTTGCCGCCAATCGTGATGAATTCCATGCCCGCCCAACACTCAGCGCAAACCACTGGATACAAGATCCTAATGTGATCGGCGGCATTGATCTAGAGGCAGGGGGAACCTGGCTGGGGTTAACAAAATCAGGTCGATTTGCGGCAGTCACTAATTTTGCAGAGCCGCCAAAAACGCCTATACCACCCCGCTCCAGAGGCGCATTGACCAGCGAATTTTTAAGGGGAGACTCAGATCCCGAGGCTTATCTCCGCGAGGTGAATAAACAGGCAGATCAGTACAGAGGCTTTAATCTTATTATTTCTAGCGGCGGTAGCACCTGGTATTACAGCAATCGCGATCGCAATATCAGGCAACTGCTACCAGGCGTTTACGGTTTAAGTAATCAATTGCTCGATTGTGATTGGCCGAAGGTCGTATTGGCTCGACAAGAACTCCTCAGCCTTTCAGCACATTCCTTTAAAGCAGATACCCTATTCGAATTATTAGCCCATCGCGGTGACGACCGCCATCACAGCGCTCGATTTATCGTCGGAGAAACCTATGGTACTTCTGCTTGTACTGTTGTCCGGATAAATAAAAAAGGTTATTTTTTTGAAGAGCGCAATTTCGACCCGAGGGGAGAATTGAAAGAAAGCAATCAGTTTAATTTTGACTTTGACTAGATTTGATCAGCTTTGATCAAATCTATGGTGCCTGTCTCGACCTAATCAGCCTACCCAATCCCGCTTTCTTCAATTCGCCTTCAACATAATTTTTTATGAGATAAGCGTTGTCCATCTTAAGGACACGACTCAACATACGTTTTGCTTTTGTCATCTCGAAGCTACGAATAGCCCACTTCACTTTCAGTAAGTTAGTCGTATTCATTGACAGCACATCGTATCCCATTGCGGTAAGTAGTATTGCGGCTGCGGGGTTACCGGCCATCTCACCACAGATCCCCACGAATTTCTTTTCCGCATGTGTTGCATCAACAACCTGCTTTAGCGCATGCAGCACGGCGGGGTGAAATTCCTGATACAACTCTGCTACTTGGGCATTATTTCGATCAACAGCCAACATGTACTGAATCAAGTCATTACTGCCGACAGAAAGAAAATCAACACGACGAATAATATCTCTTGCCTGATAAACCGCAGCAGGTACTTCGATCATGACACCAACATCAGGCATCTCGACCTCTACACCTTCTTCAACGATTTCTCTATAACACTGACTAATCAACCTTTGGGCTTCATCAACTTCTGACACGCTGCTAACCATCGGCAACATAATACGCAAATAGGCATCAATGCCTTCGTTAGCGCGTATCATTGCTCTGACCTGAGCTAAGAATATTTCTGGATGATCTAATGTCACTCTGATACCGCGCCATCCAAGAAAGGGGTTCTCTTCCTTAATAGGGAAATAACTTAAAGCCTTATCACCCCCAATATCCAGGGTACGCATGGTCACGGGGCGTGGATAGAATGCTTTAAGGTGCTTACGGTAGATGAGTCTTTGCTCTTCTTCTGTCGGAAAGCGGTCATTCATCATAAAATGAATTTCCGTACGATAGAGGCCAACGCCTTCTGCGCCATGTTCTAGAGATTTGGCGACATCAGTCATTAGACCCGTATTCACCCACAACCTCACTCGACTCCCATCCAAGGTTTCAGACTTTTCATCCTTTAAGGATTCAAGATCTGCGTCAAAAGCGGCTTCTTCCTTTATGATACTTTTGTAAAGATTAAGTTGCTCTTTATTGGGATAGGTGATCACAATCCCATTGAAGCCGTCGACAATAATAGGCTTCTCTTCCAACATATTCAGAGGAAGATCTTCGACCCCCATTACCGTGGGCACACCCATGGCTTTTGCCAGTATTGCTACATGTGAGCTGCCAGATCCCTTGATTGAAATCAGACCGGCTAACCTACCCCTTGGCACGCTCGCTAGTATTGATGGTGTCAATTCTTCTCCGACTAGTACAGTGCCTCTCGGATAGCTCTTCCTCTTAGTATCTTTACTTTGTAGTTTAGCTAGAACACGTTGACCCAAATCTCGAACATCCGTACCTCGTTCACGAAGATACTGATCTTCCATCGCATCAAAGGTCGCAACGTGAGCATCAATGACGCGTCGCAATGCAGTTTGTGACCAGATACCTTCTTTGATCACGCTGATAACTTCACCCGTGATCGCAGAATCATCCAACATATGCAGATAGGCATCGAACAAAGCCAATTCTTCAGGTTGTAGACGATCCGACAACTTCTTGCTCATGACGCTAATTTCGTCGCGGGTTTCCTCAATCGCAGTTTGAAATAGTTGAACCTGCCGGTCGATATTTTTAGTTATGCGTTCCGGTACCTTGCTGAGATCTGCTTCAGGATAAATTACAATCGCTTTACCAATAGCGACACCCGGCGCGCCAGATTTACCGGGGAATCGTGTAGCAGGCAGTTCTTTCGCAGAGCCAGAAAATACGCCCGTTACCTTGGCGTGAGCAATAACACCCGACAGCTGAGCAGAAAGTGTGATTAGAAAAGCTTCTTCACTTTCATCGTAGCGACGACGACTTTCTCTTTGAACAACAAGAACACCCAGCACTTTACGATGATGGATGATGGGAACGCCGAGGAAGCTATTGTATTCATCTTCTCCCAGATTATCGACGTATCTAAAACGAGGGTGTTTGGGCGCATTATTCAAGTTTACAGGTTCGGCACGTTGTGCCACTAAACCCACCAGACTCTCGTCTTTACCCACGGCAATTTGGCCAATAATATCCGGATTCAATCCTCGGGTGGCACGGAACACATATTGATTGCTCTCTTCATCAAAAAGATAGACAGAACAAACCTGAGTAGCCATAGCACTCTGTATTCGGTCAACAATAATATCGAGCGCCGTATCCAGGTCGCGTGCTGCGTTAACTTCCTGAATAACTCGACGCAATATCTCTAACATAGCGGTGAGTCCTTCTTTTTTTATTTTTGTAACTCTATCTGGACAGGCAGCGAGAAATCCCGGGGGCTAATTCCTTCATCGCCTTTCTATAGACATCTTTCTTAAATGCCACTACCTGACCCAAAGGGTACCAATAGCTTACCCAGCGCCAGTAATCGAATTCTGGGGTTTCAGCTTGATCAAATTTCACAGCCTCATCACCGGCTAGCATTTTGAGCAGATACCACTTTTGTTTCTGACCAATAAACTGGGTTGACGAGTTTTGTCGTAAAAATCGTTTAGGCAACTTGTATCGAAGCCAACCTTGGGTGCAGGCAATAATTTTCACCTGCTCGGGTGACAATCCAACTTCTTCATTGAGCTCCCTGAACAAGGCTTCCTCAGTGGACTCCCCTTTGTTTATACCACCCTGAGGGAATTGCCACGCATCTTGCCCTACTCTCCTAGCCCATAGCACCTGACCCTGATCATTGGCGACAACAATACCAACGTTCGGGCGATATCCATCCGAATCTATCAAACTAACATTATTTCCAAATTGCTTTTTATTGATCGAACAGCCATCCAATCAAATTTAATGGTCTCATTGTCTATGAAACTGGCTCAGGGAGCAATCTAGGTCGGGATTCAGGTTACAATTGCGTTCTCATAACTTCAATTATCACCCAGAAAGTACAGAAACAGGAGTTCCGAAGCATTGGCTTTAGTCATTTTTGACCTTGATGAAACTATAATTGGCACTGATAGCGACCACGCATGGGGAATGTATGTTGTGGACAAGGGTCTGGTTGACGAGGTGAACTACAGGGAGACCAATCAACAATTTTTTGATGACTATAAACAAGGCATCATGAATGTAGACGCCTATATGGCATTTTCCTGCGCGATATTAGGAAAATACGATCAGCAATTTCTCTTTGATCATCGAGCTAAATACCTTATCGACCATATAGAACCACATATATTGCCCAAAGCCAATTCACTCATTCAATCACACCAGGAGAAAGGGGACACTGTCATCGTGATCACAGCGACTGTGGATTTTCTGACTCGGCCAATTGTTGAAAGCCTGGGAATAGACACATTGATTGCACCTGTCGCGGAAATTGTCGACGGGAGGTACACAGGCGGCATAACGGGCACAGTGAGTATCGGTGCAGGGAAGGTCGCGCGTTTAGAGCAATGGCTCAAAGGACAAGAGATCACCATGAAAGACAGCCGATTCTATTCCGACTCTATAAACGACTTGCCTTTACTTGAACGAGTGGATCAAGCTGTTGCCGTTGATCCTGACGAAAAGCTCAGCAGAGTCGCAAGGGAGAGATCCTGGCCGATTATTTCATTAAGATGAAACCTATATTTATATTCATTACAGTGCTCTTACTACTGAGTGCATGCGATCAGCATGAAAAAGAAGCAGATGTGCTTTTGGATCCTAGCGTACTCTCAAAAACACTTGAAGCTTATCGCGTTTATGCCTTGTCCCAAAATGCATTAGCGCTTGAAGAAGCTCAGAAACTTCAATTGCATGTCACCTCCTTTCTAAAAGCGCCAATGGAGGCACAAAGTCAGGCCTTAAAATCCGCCTGGCTTGTCGCACATAAAGCCTACTTGGCCAGTCAATACGGTTTATTTATCCGTAACAAAGATAGAGAAGCACTCATCTTTGCAATTGAGACCTGGCCTATCCAACCTGGTTTTATCGATTCTCTGCCAGAATATCCCAACAGCGGCATAATCAATGACATCACATTGTCGATTGATCTTCCCACCCTTCGAGAGCAACACGGTCTCACCGATAAAGAGGAAGCCTCCCTTGGATTTCATGCTCTCGAGTATCTAATCTACGGGCGTAAGCTCACAGACTTTACTGACGAGGAGATGAATCACCGGCGACGACAGTATCTAAAATGGGCGGTCGACGAATTGGTTCTGAACCTGCAACAATCAGTGTTAATGATTGAAAGCCAGTTTGCGCCCCAGGAAGGCTATTCAAATTTACACAGGATCTATGAACTACTCCATAGTACATCTGACTACTTACAGGCAGCACAGAGAGAAAGCAACTTACTGATTGACCAGAATACAGGCCACGGCAACTACAGTCAGACCTCTCGAAGCACCCTCGCAGCCGAGCTGTCAGCACTGGAAGCATTTTACCTAAGCGAAGTCGACTTGATGCCTTTGATGATGGAGATAGATTTGACCACTGCGGCAAATTTCAAGAAAACGCTCTTAGATGCAATCGCACTATTTAGTGACCCTGAAGCAGGGGAAGCTGATTTTGCTTTATTGCCATTGATGATCTCTGCACTCTCTCATCAACTAGATAATTTCAGATTGGTTCTGGGACGAGAAATTCAACAAGCGCCTTTCTAACTAAGCACTATCCTCGCCGGGCTCGCGCCAAGCTAGGTTTAAGTCTCGCGCGGCCTTCACATCATCCAATCTTTTTATCGGCATGGTTAGTGGAGCAGACTTAACCAACTCTGGGGTTTCTATCGCTTCTTGTAGAATGGCTGCCATAGCTTCAACAAATCCATCTATCTCTTCCACAGTTTCGGTTTCCGTGGGCTCAATTAATAAACATTCTGGAATCAAGAGTGGGAAATAGGTTGTCGGTGCATGATAACCATAATCGAGTAGGCGCTTCGCAAAGTCCATAGCGTTGACGTTAAGCTCTTTTGCTTCCTTTGACATTGTCACGATAAATTCATGGGTTGCCCGACGATTGGGATAAGCCAATGTAAAACCCGCTGCTTCCATTTTCTTTGCCATATAGTTCGCATTTAAAGTCGCATACTCTCCCACGCGATTCATGCCTGAATTCCCCAACAATCTAGCGTAGGCGAAAGCACGCAGCAAAATACCGGCGTTGCCCATAAAGGCAGAAAGATTACCAATGGTATCTGGAATTTGGTCTTCCCCCATCCAATAGTACTGACTGACCCCTTTATCATCTCGTTTGTCTCGTTTGCCAACAATAGGTGTTGGAACATAAGGCGCTAGCCTTGAGCCAACGCCAACAGGACCGGCGCCCGGACCGCCACCGCCATGAGGTGTTGCAAA
>JAESSY010000198.1 GCA_016763855.1 Pseudomonadales bacterium | reverse complement strand
GTGTGTAAGCGTTGCGAAGCGTTGAGCTAACTTGTACTAATTGTCCGTGAGGCTTGATCATATAACTTGAATGCATTGATTAAGATGTAGTTAAGTCTATATGAGAAACAAGCTAGGATAATGCTTTGAAATAATCAGCATTGTCTTGTAAAACAAAGATATCTTTACAATACTTTATTCACTTTCTAATTTTTATTGTTTAAACCAAGTGTTTAAGCAAACAGTTTTTCGGTTTCGATTAAGTTCGAAATTGAATCCCAGTTTGTCTGATGAACATAGCGAGTTGGTCCCACCTGATCCCATTTCGAACTCAGTAGTGAAACGACTTTGCGCCGATGGTAGTGTGGGAGTTCCCTCTCGGTGTTTCACGTTCTGAAAACCTGTCGGGTGAGATCTCCAGACGCTTTGCTCCCTGCAGACTCGTATAAACTCAATTATCGACTTAAGAGATCCCGTGCAATAGCTCGGACCTGCATTTCATCAGTGCCACCATATATTCGCATTACTCTGGCATCACGGTAGAGTTGTTCAACCTTGTACTCGGACATATATCCGTTTCCACCAAATAATTGAATCGCCTCTGAGGCTACATCTACTGCTGCTTGTGTAGAGTAAAGCTTCATTGCTGAAGCCTCAGCAAAGCTCATCGCTTTGCCTTTGGCCTTCCTTTCAATATAGCTAAACAACATATTTTCGATGTTAAATCGTGCGACTTCCATGTTGGCAAGTTTTAACTGGATGAGTTGGTATTCACCAATCGGTTTTTCCCATTGAACACGCTCCTTTGCATAATCAATACACAATTCGAGGCAGCGCTCTACAATGCCTAAGGACATACTGACAACACCAGCTCGTTCAGCCGCAAAGGTTGCTTTGGGGTCGGATTTCTTTTTTGCACTTTTGGTTTTTAGACCAGCGAGTAATCGCTCTGGGCCAGCTACAACATTATCTAGAAATAATTGGCCTGTAGGAGATGAATGCAAACCCATTTTTCTCAAAGGCTTCGATTGGTCAAGGCCTGCCATTCCTTTATCGAGAACAAAGGTTAGAATCTTTCTTTGTCTTGGTGCGACGCCCTCTTCAACCTGCTTGCAGATAAAAACGATCGTATCTGCATAGGGGCCGTTAGTAATAAAAGTTTTGCTCCCGTTTAATAAGTAATCACCATTGTCCTGAAGGCTTGCAGTACAAGTCATACCTCCAAAAGCATCAGAACCAGAACCGGGCTCAGTGATCGCCCATGAACCTATTTTATCTGCTGTTAATAGATCGAGACCCCAACGATGTTTCTGTTCTACATTACCCTGGGACATGATTGCGCCAGCTGCTAGTTGAGTAACACCCATTGCAGTTACGATACCTGCCGAATGTCGACAAAGCTCCATGCTGAGTATGGTGTCTATTCCAAGGTCATCCATGTTGGATGACGACTCAAATTGAGAAGGTTCTTCTCCGGCTTCAATGGCTTTTTCTCTTTCGATTGTTTTTTCAAAGCGTGCTCTCGCAATTTCATCTACACCGAAAGTTTGATACATCTTTTTGATGATGTCGTAAGGCGGCATGCTGCCATATTCTAATTCTTCATTAAGGGGTGCGACCTCTTTCTCTACAAAACGACGGATGGCATCTTTTGCCAATTGTTGCTCTTCGCTCCAATCAATCATAATTGAAATCCTATTTTATTATTAAGTGTGAAACATGTTTTGGGTATTAAGCTATGTCCAATTAGTTTTCTAACAAACCTTGGCCGAAATTACACCAGTATTGATTAGCGATTTCAGTGGGATTTAGTAGTCCATCCTCTTGATACCAATAGGCAATACCATTGAACAAATCGAAGAGGGCTAGAGATATCAGGTCGGGTTTGCAGGGACGTATCGAACCATCGCTTATACCGATTTGGATAAGGTTTGCTACATGATGATGGATTGTTCGGCGGCTAAACTTGCTACGCTTTCTGGATTCTGGTCCTAACAACTCTGGTTTAACCAAGACCATGCAGCGGCCGAATTCTTGGCAGATTGACTCCGTCCACGAAACAAAAAAGAGATGCAAGCTATCAGCGGCTGTTCTTTCTTCAGTAAAAATATTTTCGAGTAATAAAAGCGCTTCGCCTAATGCGATGCTGCCTATTTCGAAAAGTATTTCGTCCTTACTTTTTGCGTAATAATAAAGGGCAGGCTTTGTCACATTCAATGTTGCCGCAATATCATCCATGGTGGCGTTATTAAATCCGCGTTCATTGAATAATTTTGCAGCAGCCTTGAATACTTCAAGTTTACGCTTACTGTAAGAAGCACCTTTGCCCTTTGGTTCGCCTAGTACTGAACTCATCAAAAACGTCTAATCATTGGAATACATAGTGACAACACAAGCGCCGCCCAAACCTAGGTTGTGTTGTAGTGCATGTTTAACACCATCAACTTGGCGATTACCTGCACCGCCGCGGAGCTGCCAGACAAGTTCGGTGCATTGAGCTAGGCCAGTCGCTCCAAGAGGGTGTCCTTTTGATAACAAACCACCTGAAGGGTTGGTTACAACACGGCCGCCGTAGGTATTATCACCGTCCCAAATGAATTTTTCAGCTGTACCAGGGTCGGTCAATCCTAAGGCTTCATAGGTGAGTAGTTCGTTCGCAGTAAAACAATCGTGGAGTTCAACCACCTGGACATCTTTTGGGCCAACGCCTGCCTGTTCGTATACCTTTTGAGCAGCAGCTTCTGCCATGTCATAACCAATAAGTTTGCGCATTGAATGTTCTTCCAATGTACTGGGGTAATCGGTTGTCATTGCCTGACCCTTGATAGTGATGGCATTGTTAAGACCGTGTTTCTTTGCAAAGTCTTCACTACAAATAACTGCAGCTGCAGCCCCACAGGTTGGAGGGCAGCATTGAAATCTTGTTAATGGTCCATAAATATGAGGGGATGCCATAATTTCTTCAATAGTCAAGAGATCTCTGAATACTGCATAGGGATTGTTTACGGCATGCTTTCTTGCTTTCTCAGAAATCTTCGCAAAAGTCTCATCTTTGGTTCCGTATTCAGCCGCATATTCTTTACCCGCCCCGCCAAAGAATTGAGCGGCGCCGGGTGCATTTTTATCAATACCTTGTATGGATGACATTTCCTTAAACATTTTTAGCATAGGGCTTGGACGATCGGTAAAGGTTGCGCCAAGAGCACCGGGTACCATCTGCTCAAACCCAAGTGCTAGGGCGCAATCAACCATGCCTGACTCCACTGCTTGTCGGGCTAGGAAGAGGGCAGATGACCCGGTTGCACAGTTGTTGTTGACGTTGATAATGGGCACGCCAGACATGCCAAGACCATAAACCGCAGCCTGACCCGCTGTTGAATCACCATAAACATAGCCGACGTAGACCTGACCAATATCATCGTAGCTGATACCGGCATCGTCTAAAGCCAACCTACCGGCGGCTTCGCCCATTACGTGATAATCGTCACTTTTCCCAGGTTTGGTGAAAGGAATCATGCCGACTCCGGCGACTTTAACTTTTGACATTGTATTGCTCCTACATTTGCTCGGACATTAAACTAATTTGGTTACTGACCAGTAAGTAATATAGGATTTTGAACTATTCTTGTCAACTGAACAGCTCAGTTAGGAAGGTTGCCAAGGCATAGATATTACGATAATTTGGCATTATTTCAACTCTTCTGAACTTGTCCGAATCATTGGGGAATTGGTGTTGGTCAACCTTTCACAATTTTCCAGATCACTTCGAATGTAGGAATTCCGGTCTTACCTTGCCTTACCCTATATCGTAAATCGACTCCGGCCCAACGTGCAGATAAGACTCTGCGTCGATAGGAGTTGGAACAATTCCTCATTAAAGAATGTTGTAGTCCTCCCTTGCGGATTCTATGTCAGATCGAGAGGGTAGCGTTGTATTTTCATAGGGACTTTGATCGCTGAAATGTGGAAGATTAAATTCTTTGCCACAAAGATGTGAACTTGCGATAAATTCAAGACAAGCTTGTTGTCTACAGGATCTAGCGGCATCCAAATCGAAGAAACTTGTAGTCCGCTTATTGCACAATAAGGCTGATCCTGATCCTAGCGCGTTGTTGATTCTGATCTAGGTTTTCTCACCAACAGATGATCATAAAAAAGTAACGTTTCTGCTTTCCATTAACTTAGCGCTAAGTTCACCAGCAGAAGAATGAAAAATATAGTCATGAAGTTCCTGATGACGTTGCCACATATCTAGGTCGCGATAGAGGGCAGGACTGTCTGGATTGTAATTTTCTCCATCAGTCTAGGGGGTTCGATAGCAGCCTCAATTTTCTGTTCGACTTGGTCGATCTACTGTGCATCGAAAAACCCCCTTAGGCAAACAGTACCGTTAATTTGTATTCATTAATATATCCAGCGGTGATATCTAACATGTTTTAAAAGCTTCACCAGGAGGGCCATGATATCAGTAGGGTTTTCTACTAAGATTCATAGTCCAATGGTCGGCAGTAGTATTCAGTATTGGGTATAGAGCTTGGACGTATTATTGATATACGGAGAGCTGAGCTTGATTATTCTCCGATAATGAGCGGAGAAGAGGGCTTAGAAAAGTTAGAAATAAAGCGATGGTCGTTACATTTCCATTTACCTTATTATCAGCCTAGAATACATTGGTCTCCGTCGACAAGCTATTCAAGATAGAACCTTACAGACACAAAATATGACGAAAACACAGATTTTATCATCCAATATTGCCGTTATTACCGTAGAAGTAGGTGATAAGTTTAATGAAATAATTCATTACACTTATGAGAATCGACAAAATTGGAATCATCTCAATGTGTTGTGGGATGTCACAGTATTGTTTGAATCTGGTGAGTCCTTCACTGAAGAAGTATATGCCGCGATAGAGCTGTTAGCTGACGGGTCAGATCGAAAAGGGAGAAAAACTGCATTGCTTGTTGATTCAGACTTGGCATTTGGCATGGCAAGAATGTTTAAAACCTTAGTAGAGAAGAAACTCCCTGCAGAATTCTCTATTTTTAGATCAAGGCAGGAAGCGATGTCTTGGCTGCACGACTAAACCTCAAAGATGAATATTTTATTTTATCAATTGTAGACTTTCTTCGGCAAAACCAACTCCAGCCTCAGCATATAAATTAAAGACAACATCAATTCCAGCTGAAATAAGTTCATCCCGCTCATCTTCGTATTTTACAGTACTGGCAATCTTTCCAAGATACCCTGCTAGGCGAAGTTGTCGCGACACTTCTAAACTGTCCAGATAGTTAGGAAGTGCCAGCATAATAAGTTTGATATTTCCTAGTTGGATCTGTGACCAGAATTCTGGATCCTCGGCATCTGCCGTAATGACATTACGTCCGGTGCCGCAAAGAGATATCACACGTTCAGGATCCACTTCAATACCACATACCTTGTCCAAGAGGTTGTTCCGAAGGGTATCGTAAGCCCCTCTACCGACTCGTCCCATGCCGATGACAAGTATGCTTGCTTCACTACTGGGACTAGTAAACTGATCTTCAATCAGGCGTTTTTGTGTTTCGAATAAGCGTAAAATATTGTGCCAACTGGTATACAGCCTGTGAGCGTTTGTATCTAAAATACTTGCAAAGATGAAAGATACTGAGACGACCAGAGCCATAATGACGAGCCACTCTTGATTGAGCAGGCCATGAGCGACACTCGCTGCACAAACAATGAGACCAAATTCGCTGTAATTTGATAGGCTTAACGATGCTAAGAATGCTGAACGGCTCCGCATTTTCAGACGCGTTAACCAGACAAAAAAGAGCGCGGCTTTAATGGGTAATGCGATCGCCATAATCATTGCGGTAGAAAGCATATCGATCGTTGGTAGCGCCGTAAATCCAATTGAAAGAAAAAATCCGATCAGGAAAATGTCCTTAAATCCAAGCAGTGTCTTTGAAAGCTCCGAAGCTTTGATGTCCCCGCTCAGTAGTACTGCAATCACTAGGGCTCCCAAATGCCCTTTTAGTCCGACCAGTTCGAATAGTTCGGCTGCACCGATTGCGAAGAACATGCCTGCAAGTGGTAGAAGTTCTCCATGTCCACAATATTTGAGGATTCTTGAGAAAATTGGTTTTGCTAAAGGCAGAGCGAAGAGTAGAAGCGCCCATAAGGTGGGCGACTTGTCTGTTGCCAGGGACACAAAAATGACTGCTGCGATGTCTTGGATGATGAGAATGCCAATGGCGACCTGTCCATGCCTTGACCTCATTTCTCCTTTCCCTTCCAAAACCTTTACGACAAAAACGGTGCTGCTAAAGCTGACTGCCAGTCCGATTAATGCCGCAGCCTGCCAGGTTAGGCCGACGAAGTGAGAAAGACCTAATGATGAGAAAATCAAGGAGTTCATTATTGTTAGCGATATGATTACAAGCATGTGAACGCTTGCGCCAGCCCAAATTTCAGGTTTAAGAAGACTCCTGAAATTAAGTTTTAAACCAATTGTAAAGAGCAGAAGAGTGACACCTAGTTCGGCCAGAATGTCTATGGCTGAATCTGGAACAACACCTGCTGCATGCAAACCGAATCCGGCAGCCAAGTAACCGACCAATGGAGGAAGCCCGATTTGTTTTGCTAGAAAACCGCAGACAAAAGCAATTGCTATCCAAAGAAAATCCATATTTTACCGATGATAGGTTTGTTTAGAGTATATTGAGTGTAGCATCTGTCCACCTTTGAGCTCAGAATGTTAAAATTAGCGACATGAAACCCCTTTTCTTGTTATTTCTGGTCTTCCAAAGCGCTTTTTCTGAGGCTGCTTGTATCATTTTGTTACATGGACTTGCCAGAACAGAAAATTCAATGACGGATATGCAAGACGCACTTACTGAGCAGGGATACAAAGTAGTTAACCTCGGGTATCCATCTAGACATTATCCTATTGAAATTTTGGCAAGCAAAGCAATCAATCGAGCCTTGGCTTCGTGTGGCTCAAATATTGAAATTCACTTTGTCACTCATTCAATGGGTGGCATTCTAGTTAGGCAGTACCTTGATCAAAATGAGATACCTTTATTAAATCATGTGGTAATGATGGCCCCTCCAAACAAAGGCAGTGAGGTCGTGGATGCACTGGGTGGTTTCCTTGGATATAAGTTATTGAATGGTGATGCTGGTCTACAACTGGGCACAGATGAAAATAGTATTCCAAACACCTTAGGAAGTGCCGACTTTGATCTTGGTATAATTGCTGGGACAAATAGTATCAATTTTATCCTATCTTCCATTATTCCGGGCGAGGACGATGGTAAAGTTTCTGTAAAAAGAACGCGGCTTGTTGGTATGAATGATCATATTACGATGCCCGTTACCCACACATTTATGATGAATAATAAACAAGTCATTTCTCAGGTTATACACTATCTAAAAGAGGGCGAGTTTAAGCACGGAGACGAATAATACCGATCATGTCTTGGCGCTTTCATCATGAAAGTGGCGGATAGAATTTGAATAGTATTGAACCAATGCTGTGGATTCTGTATTCAGCCAAAAATAATGCTTGTCTCTAATGAGAATGTGTCTGGACACTAACAATGAAAGGCTTTGGGATATCGTCTGTTGTTTTGGCTTCTCGTTATTCTGCATTGCCGAGCCTTCACTCATTAATTGTGTTATCAATTGATTAACCTTCTCTACAACATCCATGGCGTGTAGTTTTGATTTTGGGTTTTCTTCGAATACGGTCGCTACCAGGGGGACAGGTAAGATAGGTACGACATGCTTTATGGCCATTAGCAATTTGGTTGACAATTTTTCGACATAAGCAAATCGATCGACCTTGTCGAGCCCCCTGAAATCTATATCATTCACCTTGCTGAATTCTTTTGCCGATAAGGGAATGCCAAAATTAACGCTGGCGTAGCCGTACCTTAGTAATTTTTCTTCGGCGCTGGCGCGAAAATTAAGCTTAAGGAACGAAAGCACGTCCTTAAGATATTGCAAGCTACCTTTCCTATTTTTTTTGTCGGAAAGTGTCGCAATCATATT
Source organism: Pseudomonadales bacterium (assembly GCA_016763855.1). Taxonomy (GTDB): domain Bacteria; phylum Pseudomonadota; class Gammaproteobacteria; order Pseudomonadales; family Azotimanducaceae; genus JAHRVQ01. The sequence continues at coordinate 10,762 of JAESSY010000198.1, read as the reverse complement.
TTCGTCCTCGAGAACGTGATCATAGTTAATACCTATGGGAACGAAAACAATATCTCGGTCATTATCGATATCCCAGTCCCTTAACATGTAGTCCAGAAATCCGAGCTTAGGATCTCCTATATTCCCATCCCTGGTCAATCGTCCTTCCAGATAAACAGCCTGGCAAACCCCCTCGTATGTCGACATGTGAACGTAACGTTCAAGCACTTTTCTATAGAGGGAATCTTTGGAGTTTCGTCGGACAAAAAACCCTCCTAGGGCTTTAATCAATGATTGAAGTGGGAAAACTCTAGCCCATTCACCTACTGCATAGGAGAGGCTAACTTGATCTGCTGCGAGGTACGTGACTAAAAGATAGTCCATATTGCTGCGATGGTTCATAACAAAAACCACCGTAGCCTGTGGATCAATTTCCGCTAGTTTATCTGTATCTGCAGCACCTACTTTTACTCGGTACACAAAGCGGGATACCTTTTTTGCCAACCAATATCCTAATCGGAAATAGACCAGTGCGTTAAAGGCGGGAACGATCTCTCGAGCATAATTGTAAACCCGTGATTGAATTTGTTCTCTTGACATGTCAGAGGAGGAAGCAAGTGATTCAATTTCTTCAATCACTTTGGCGTCATAAATGAGTCTGTCGATTAAGATCTGACGTTTTGTTCTTTGAAAAGGCCGAATCTTGATGCGTAACTGGGAGTTGAGCTTTTCAATGGTTTGATTGACGCGTCGTCGTATAATCCATCTTACACTGGGTAGAAGCACACTTATCAGAATTGCGTAGCAAGAGCCTAACAGTAAGATCAATACTAGCCATAGAGGAATTTCTACCGTAGCGTCCATAGATATGAGCCAATCAATAGATAGGAAGGTTAATACTATAACAAGTACCGAAGTCTACTTGCACGTATTGAATCAAACTTGTTCAATCCTAGAACAGCGCCAGTACCCGCTTCTTTGTTTCGGTGCTTGAGATTTTGATTCGGTTGGTGTTCATTCATTTGTTTTTTGTAAAAGTGTCTCCATGGTGAACGATTTCATCGTGTTTTGCTATGATGCGCCTGTACAAATATATTATTTAAATTGATCAATTTTCCCCGAGCAGAGCAGATAGACAATACAGTGGAGTAGTGTAAATTGGCAGCACAAAAAGCCTTAGTGGTAGGAGCAGGAATCGGTGGCCTGACAGCAGCGCTTTGCTTGTCAAAACAGGGTTTTGATGTTGTCGTTTTTGAGCAGTCAAATCACTTGAGTGAGATTGGCGCTGGTATACAGCTTAGCCCAAATTGTAGCAGGGTTTTGCACTATCTCGGTTTGGAACCTGTAATCAGTAGAACAGCATTTGTGCCTGAAGGAACGGAAATACGTCACTGGAAATCCGGTGAAATGCTTTCGTCAATCAGACGTCGTCAGTCGCCGGTAAACAATAGCTCCCCTTACTATCATATTCATCGTGCAGATTTGATTGCTGCTCTGACAGAATCGATTGATAGCAATCCTAGAATCGAGATTCACACATCGTCTAAGATTGAAGCTTTCCAACAAGAAGGCAACGTTGCGAATCTGATATTGGACGATAAAGAGATTTCTGGAGACTTGATCGTGGGTGCTGATGGTATTCACTCTGTGATTCGGGAAGGTCTATTTGGCGATGATGAGCCACAATTTACGGGAAATGTAGCCTGGCGGGGATTGGTGCCAGCCGATAAGTTTACTAAGGGGTTGGTTAGGCCCGTGACGGGCCTTTGGTGGGGGCCGGGGAAACATTTTGTGCATTATTATGTACGAGGTGGTGAGATGATTAACTGCGTTTGCGTAGTTGAGAAGAAGGGTTGGGAGGTAGAGTCCTGGACAGAGCGTGGTGATCATTCAGAACTCGTTCAAGAATTTACAGGCTGGCACGAGACAATTGTTGGATTAATTGACGCGATGGAAACTGAGGTATGTTACCAATGGGCTTTGTTTGATCGTGCGCCTTTGCAGCGCTGGGGGAGTGGTCATGTAACTTTGTTGGGAGATGCCTGCCACGCGACACTACCATTCTTAGCTCAGGGGGCCGCAATGGCGATTGAAGATGCGGCCGTGTTAGCTGCGAGTGTTGCCACTCATGGTATTGAAAAAGGATTGGAAATTTATGAGCAACTTCGAAAGGTTAGGACGGCGAAAATCCAAAATGTTTCCAGACGAAACGCCAAAATATTTCACATGCGTGGAATAAATGCTTGGGCAAGAAATCGTGTTGCTGGCATCGCAACAAAAAACACCATGAACTGGATTTACGACTATGATGTGCTAGATGTTGTTTGAATATACCGAATCCCTTGCCTCGCTCAAAATTTTCAATAAATCTGGTCTGTGTTCCCTCATTTCTTCGATAGACAATCCTTCTAAAGAATGTGGAAATTTAAGCCATTGTTCAGTTTCATGTAGATAGTAGTCTGGTGTTCGGTCGGTGAGATTGCGAATAGGTTTGTAGTAGGGTACAGCGACTCTGATATCCTCCGGCGTATTAAGACGTGCTTTGGAGTGCAAATGGGCAATGACAGCTTCAATGCTTTTGCCTGTATCAAAAACATCATCGACAATCAGCAATTTATCTGTGTGAGTAATATTTTTAATGAGATAGTTCATGCTGTAGACATTGACTGTATCAGCTCTACCATCAATTCCTTCGTATGAGGAAGTGCGAATAGCAATATGATTGGTTCTAATACCTTGCAGTTGTAAAATTTCTTGCACTGCGATTCCGATTGGCGCGCCACCTCTCCAAATGGCCACAATGAAGGTGGGAACAAATCCGCTTCTAAAAACTTTCATCCCTAGGCGCATACTGTCTTCGAGCAATTCTTGTGCATCTAGATAGCGTTTTTCTGTCACCTTGGGTTATTCTCCACTTGAACCTTACGCAAAACATAGAGAAGACTGGCGTGGATAACAAGCAATTTTTGAATGAACACGAAGTATTGTTGGATTCCTATAGATTAGGTGTTCAGGTATACAATTCCGGTTTTCGTCCTACCTTCATTGTAGGTTTATGGCGTGGTGGTAGTACTGTTGGCATCGCAGTGCAGGAGTGCCTACAAGCCCTGGGGGTAGAAACGGACCATATATCGATACGAACTTCATATAGCGGCATTCATAGCTATAAGGAGATGATCGACAATCCAAATCAAAGTATCCGGGTGCACGGTACTCAGTATTTACTAGAGACGCTCAGTAGTCAGGATACACTTCTTATTGTTGATGATGTTTTTAGCACCGGCTCTAATGTTGATGCTGTAATCAAGAGATTGAAGAGTCGACTAAAACGGAATATGCCGAAAGATATTCGTGTAGCGAGCCTTTGGGTCAAACCAAAGCTCAATAGAACTGGACGTTATCCGGATTTCTTCATTCATGAGGGGGACGATTGGTTGGTACTGCCTTATGAACTTTGCGGACTCACGGACGAAGAGTTACAAACCAATAAAGCATTTGCGGTTAAGATTTTAAAAACTTAACCTAGTATCTATCTGGATCCGATCATAGTCTTCCTCTTGTCCCAGATCGCCATTCCGTTTGTTATTAAAATAGGTAAATCTTAGCTTCCATTGATTGTTAATGGCGAAGCTACCTCTGAAAATATGGCCCTTGCCATCTGTACCGCCTCCAGCGAAATCTGAATTTGTTGTTAGACCCAATAGCGAATCGGCTTCTATGCTTTGGTAGCGGTAAGCAAGATCCCAACTACCCCGACCGGAGGCTTTACCTAATTTTATACCCGCAGCCCAAGCTGTATCTAGATTATCGGCTGCTATATTTTGTAAATAGTCTCCAAAGACGATGACGGGTAAACCATTTAGTTCTGTTTTGAATTCTGCTAATACTTCAAGCACTTCATAGTCATTATCGTAGGTACAATCAATTAGGTTGGTGGGATCGACACAAGTGAAACTGTTACCTGCAAATTCATCATTGTCACCAATAAAAACACCCCGATCTTTAACCGATAGGTTGTAATACGAAATGCCAGTTTTGAGTTTAGCTCCGGCCAATTGAGTATTTACACCTCCCTGGATACCCCAGCTAAACCGCGTGTTCTTTTTCTTTGAATCACTTTGAAGCCAATTTAGTGCGCTATTCAAAAATAGATTTTTGTGCTTGTAAGTCAAGGCAAAACCTTCAGGGTTGTAATCGGAATCCCATATCAATTCATTGTTGTCGGGGCGAGCCCAGATATTTTTGAACTTGCCCGCAATCAAATTAACGCTGTGATTTGTCTTCCAATTAAAATATGCAAGGTCGAGTTTAATATCTTTTGACGATCCGCCATCGCCGAGAGATTGGTTAGTTGATACTGGATTGTCCCCTCCGCTTGCTAGTCTAAACCCGACTTCCACGTTGTTCTTAAGTTTAGCTTGCAAAGCGATTCTTGCCCGGATGCGATTACGGCTACGATCATCTGTGCCTTCAACCTGTATCCCTTCGTAGCGGTAGCTAAGATCACCTTTCCACTTAACAGCTTCTTTTGAAGGCAAAGTTTCGGAAACCTGCATTCGAGTTTGTTCGAAGGGCTTGCTATTTTTGACTTTCTGAATTCGTAGCACCAAGTTCTCCTTCTCCAATGCCTTAACTCGAGCAAGGAGGGATAAGAGATCGGTTCTGAGTGACTCGAAATCCTGATCCGTGATAGTGGCGTGAGCCATAGGCGTGATAGTGATTAAGTAGAGGCATAGAGAAAAGAGGCTGATATTTTTCATAGTGATGTCCATAATCCCATGTAAAGATTTAATAAACAGCGGTAAAGAATACAGGGGTTTTGTTAAGGATTGATTAAGGTGAATTAAGATTGATCTAAGTAGAATTCAAGGATAGTCTCAGTGTCTTGAAATTCCCAGTAAACCGGAGTTGTAGGCTAATTTCTATGTTAAATTTTTTTCATGAGAGAACACCGCTGATGAGAGAAAAAAATTACCTCAGACTTCTCCTCTTTTCATTTTCATTATTCAGTGTAAATCTTGAAATCATTGCTCAGGAAGAACTTCTCCCAATTACTATAGTGGGTCCAGATCGTAATCCGCCTTTTAGCTTCATTCTTCCAAATGGAGAGCCCGCGGGGTTATATGTAGGATTCTGGCAATTGTGGTCTCGTACAAACAATACTCCCATAAACATTGAACTCAGTAGTTTAGGCGATAGCTTAGACAAAGTTGCAAAGAATGGGGCGGTGCATGTGGGGCTTTTTATTAATGAAAGCCGTGAAGAGTGGGCAGATTTCTCTGCACCAATTCACCATGTCGAAACTGGATTTCTTTGTAATTCGCAATGCTCTGAAAGTACAAGGCTAACGGATAGCGTTGGTCTTAGAGTCGGTATCCAGACGGGTACTTTTCAGGCTAACTACTTAACAAACAATATGTCAGATTTAGATTTGGTTTTCTACAACGGTATAAATGTTGGTATCAACAAATTACTGAATAATGAACTTGATGCGCTTGTTGCCGAAATACCCCTAATAAAAACTCAAATTGCTAGGCGAGGTCTGGGGGGTGTATTTACACTAAGTGACGAAATTATACTGAATAACACAGTTCACGCTATGGTTAGCAAGGGACAAACTGAACTCCTACGTACTATTGATGACGGTATTAAGAAAATACCTATTGCATCCTTGGTTGAGCTTGAGTTGAAGTGGCTTCCTTCTCTTAATCCTTTTTTCGGTGAGATTGCATCTGTCAGCAATCTGACTATCCAGGAAAAAGATTGGCTACGAAAACATAAAACTTTCAGTTTAGGTGTTAAAACGAGTTGGTATCCATTTGAATTTTTGGATGATAAGGGTGAATTCAAGGGAATAGCATCTGACTATATTGAATATGCGGGACAAAATCTGGGCGTCACTTTCCAAGCTGTTAGCGATATTACCTGGTCCGATGCATTCGAGAAACTAAAAAATGGGGGCGTCGATATTATGTCTGGCGTTGTTTATAACCCAGAGCGCGCAAAGCTGATGGATTTTACTGATCCTTACTTCGCGATACCTGGGGTCATTGTCATCCGTCAAAATTCTTTTTACCTCGAGTCTTTAAGCGATCTTAGCAATAAGAAGGCAGGAATTGTTCGAGGCTATATTCTTGTCGATTCCGTGAGCAATGATTTCCCTGATATTAACATTGTTGAGGTTGATTCAGTCGCGGATGGTTTGGACCGTGTTATGAGTGGAGAAATTGATGCTTATATTGGTGCAATTGCCGTTGTTAACTATGAAATAAACAAACGTGAAATAACCGGCCTGACAATTGCCGCCTCAACGCCCTATCGATTTGAATTGGCAATGGCAGTGCGCAAGGGCTTGGATCCTTTAGTTTCCATCCTGAATAAAACCTTTGACGGGATGAGCGAACGCCAAAAATCAGCTATTGCGAATAATTGGTTGTCAGTCCATGTGCAGGTCGGAACGGACATTAAAGTGATATTACTATGGGTTGCTCCAATCTTGTCAATCTTGATGTTGATAATATTGATTTATGTGCGGATAAATAGAAGGCTAACAAAGGAGATTCTTCAAAGAGAGGAAGCAGAAAAAGAACGTAGAACATTAGAACATCAGCTTTCCCAGAGCCAAAAAATGGAAGCTCTTGGGGAATTGACCGGTGGGATTGCCCATGATTTTAATAATATGCTCGGAATTATCACAGGCTATTCGGAGCTCTTGTTGATTAAAATGACCGAGAAAACTGAAGATAGTCGATATGTTGAAGAGATTCTCAGAGCCGGCAAGCGAGGCGCAAAACTGACCAGTAAATTACTTGCCTATTCGAGGAAGCAAGTCCTTGAATCCGCAGCAAGTAATTTGAATACCTTATTGAAACGGCAACAAGACATGTTGCAAAAAATCCTTACTGTCCGAATTAATTTGTGCCTAGAATTCCAAGATGATCTTTGGCTTGTGTGGCTTGATGAGGGAGAGATGGAAGATGCGCTAATCAACCTTTGTATAAATGCAATGCATGCGATGGAGAAAATCAAGTCTGGTGCGCAGTTAACCATACGCACTTGCAATATCTCTCTGGTAGGAAATGAAGCAGAGTTTCTCGGTCTTGATTCAGGTGATTATGTGCAATTAGTTGTAACAGATAATGGTTGCGGTATGGAAAGATCTGTTAAGGATAGAATATTTGATCCTTTCTTCTCAACAAAAAGTAAGCAAGGGTCTGGCCTTGGTTTGTCCCAGGCCTATGGGTTCGTAAAGAGATCTAATGGCGCAATTCAGGTCTATTCTGAGCCAAATCGAGGGGCTCAATTCATACTATTTTTCCCCCGTTACGAGAGTGATGAAAAGAAAAAACAAAATCAAACAAGTAGCCAGGATCTTAATGGTCACGAAGCTATTCTTGTAGTTGATGATGAACCTGCACTCCGTAATCTTACTGGAGAATTTTTACGTAGAAAGGGATACGAAATTCATCAAGCGGAGAATGGAATTGAAGCGTTGAAAATATTAGAAACTGAAAAAATTGATCTCTTGTTTTCCGATGTAATTATGCCAAAAATGGATGGTTATGAGCTGGCAGCAATTGTTGAGGATAAGTATCCCAACGTGAAGATTCAACTAGCCAGTGGTTTTGCAAAAGAAACCAGCCCGGAGAATCTGAGTAAGCATCTATGGAATAATATGATAGATAAACCCTTTAACTCCAATCTCTTGTGTGAAAAGATTCGTAATCTACTTGATGAATAACTCAGAAGAGCGTTATTTTTTTGGTAAAAATTGTTCTAAGCAAATTAAGCACCGAAAAATATTGGTTACAATACTTAGTATTAGTGTGCTTGGAACGCTAGCGTTTACCCATCCGATCCTTAGTTTGCCACTCGAAAATTTTGAATTTTTCACTGTGTGCAAAACAACACCCCTTCAGTTCATCATTTTCACTTTGATCATTTCAATCATTCCTGCTTTGCTTATCGTTTCTGCTCTTTTCATTTCCGCCTTCTTGGAGTATATTTTTATCGTTGGTTAACGCTTTTACTCACCTTTTTTCTTACTATGATTATTGTGTTGCCACATGTGAAATATCTGTAGGTTGTTGCCGCAAGTATCGAGCTTTTCATATCAATACTCGTGGGAATACTTTTTACATGTGCGTACACTGCTATCCCGTTAACTTTCATATCAAAGCCAACTGATAAATGACTTTATTTTCAGGTTCTGTTTAATCCATTTGAAAAATAGTTCTACTTGCCACCTTGCTTTGTAAACATCTGCTATGGTCTTCGCAGATAGTTTTAAGTTGTTGGTTAGAAACACGTAGTGCTTACCTGATATAGGGTCTCGGTAACCGATGCGGCGGAATTGCGGTGGACATTTCTTTGAAGTCTGGGCACCTGTAACAAAAAGCACTTGAAATTGTTTCCGAAAGGGAACCTATTCGCAATGGGATTAGACGGAAAATTAGTTGGGCAGAATATCAAACAATTAGCATCTCATAAGAGTGCAATGTCATATATGGAAACGGAGAAAGAGGTTGCAAGTCGTCTATACAAAAGAGCCTGGGGCCCGATTTTTATTCGTGGATCGATCTATGGAAATAAAATTGAAGCTGAACCTATTCGATTAGCTTTGTCCGTGAATGACGTAGTGGAGAATATGAGTAAAACCTTTAGCCATCTTTCAGGAGATACTTATGATTTTGAGTTTTTTCTGCCTGCTTCTTCTTACTCCGATCAAGAAAATGTGATAAGAATTTATGAGATAGACGGGAATCAGAATGATGGTTATTCGCTTGCTCTCTTGAAAGGAGAAAGACGCATGAAATATGCAATGAGTGAGATAGAATCCGGGGCCGAGACTCTGAGAGATGATTCAGGGAAGCACTATCAGACTATTGAAGGGTATCTGTAGGATTCTTGGACGAACTTATAGGGGAGGAAGGTGCTGTGTATTTCAGAGGATAGGCAATTGATCTCGAAACAAAATTACCTGCAGATCAGGTGGTACTATATGTTGGTGGTGGGTTTTATACGTCTATGCGACCAGGAACACACCGGCCAGGTGTGTCTAAAGCCTATGGCAGCGATAGTACATTGAAATTTGGATATCATCTTGTGACGGGTGTCTTCGAAAGTGCTCAAATTTGTACTGGTAATTTTGAAATATATGCACTTTCTAAAAATGGGAATGCTAGCAAATTGACCATTCCAAAAGGCGGTTTGGATCTTGATCAACTCACAGAATGCTAATTATATTACTTTACCCGGATTCATAATATTTTTAGGATCCAATGCCTTTTTCATAGCGCGCATAATTTCGATTTCTGCGCCTGTTCTGGACCAAGAAAGGTACCCCTTCTTTTGTATGCCTATACCGTGCTCAGCAGAAATAGAGCCGCCTCTTGTTCTCAATCCTTTGTAGACAGTATCTTCAACCGCTTTCTTGATTTCGGGGGATTTGCTGCCCACCCCAACGATGACATGTAGGTTTCCATCACCAAGATGCCCAAAGATCATGCAGCTATTGTCAGGCCACTGACTGTTTATCTCGATTTGGAGTTCTTCGACATAGGACTCCATTTCATTTAGCGCAACACTGACATCAAAGGTAAAGATAGGACTGTTTTGTCCTACTTGGGCAACATCGTCCCTGATAGCCCACATGGCTGTTTTCTCGGATTCGCTTTGGGCTACCACAGCATCTACAACAAGGTTATTTTCCATTGCTTCTGAAAGTACCTCTATAAATCTGTTGGTATCATTTTCGGGGTTGCCGCCCATTGCTTCAAGAAGAATGTAATAATTGTATTCTTGCTTAAGTGGTGGCGTACTTAAAGCTGGAGCCGTGGTGACCAAATTATAAAAATCCTGCCATAACACTTCAAAGGCACTCATTGTTCCTCCAAGGGCGCTCTCAACATAATTCAGAAAGCTCAAAACTTGAGTAAAATCGTTGACTGCAATAAATGCAACTTCCTGACTAAGAGGACACGGTCTAATTCGAAGAACCAAACGCGTAACAATGCCGAGTGTGCCTTCCGCGCCTATGAATAAATGTTTGATATCATAACCGGCATTATTTTTGATGATTTTGTTCATGCTTGAAATTATCGTGCCATCTGCCAGAACAACTTCCATACCGAGGACTTGTTCGCGCATCATACCGTAACGTATGACCCGATTACCTCCTGCATTGGTAGAAACGTTACCGCCAATAGTTGCCGATCCTCTTGCGCCTAAATCCAAAGGGAAGAGCATGTTGTGGTTTTCGGCTTTTTCCTGAACTATCTGCAAAGGAACGCCGGCTTGGACCGTCATAGTTCGACTTTCTATATCGACTTCTTCAATTTCATTCATGTGCTCAAGACTGATGGCGACGTCTTGATGGCTCGAGTTGGTTCCTTCAACCAATCCGGTTAGGCCTCCATGGGGAACCACGCTTTGATTTGCTTCGTGGCAAATTTTCAATATCGCTGAGACTTCGTTTGTCGTTGTGGGACGAAGTAGAACAAAAGGATCAATTTTATTGAGCCCTGTTACAGTGTTGCCGGGGAAATGTATTTCTTTAAGTCTTTCACCGTAGAGAACGCCTTTATCTCCAAGCAATGCTTCAAACTGCTTGATTAATTCTGGCATGGTAAGCTCCAAAGTATAAGTACAAATCATCACTGCTGTCCCGTTAAGAACTAAAAAGTAAGGCCTGAAACTCTCTAAATTTGTTATAATGTTTCTGCGAAAAAATACTATAAACAAAGGGAGAATCAGGCCTTGAGTCATCATAATACTGTGTTTT
>JAESSY010000197.1 GCA_016763855.1 Pseudomonadales bacterium | reverse complement strand
CTAATTGCTCTGCTCCCGGTAGAAGGCTCATGTGCAATTCAAATGTTTCACCCCGCAGATTATCACGTACATAGAATGTACCTTCATAAGAATGCAATTTCGCTTTTAGGTCATTTGATGCTGCCTGAAGCTGTTTCAAATCACGATGGCGCAAAAGGTAACTAACCCGAGGTGTCGAGTTGTTCATTGTATAATTAACTTCAATCTCATCTGCATCGGGGATTTCACCCACGAAATCACGTAGTCGAAGCGCAGCTTCTTTTGCTGATAAGTCTCTAATTTCAGGGGGCGCAAGCTTCACAATAGCAATAACACTGTCTCGCCTTGAACGCGTATACCATCCTTCAATTAATTTACCTGTACCCCCTTTAGCAGCAGCTTCTGCTTCCACTTCTTCGATTAGTTTCAATTCAGCTACTTGAAGTTGATCCAGAACCGAAAGCGCTCGACTATAAGGTGTACCGGTTGGCAAGGTGACATTAATGTATATCATCTCGGCCTCCACTTCTGGCATAAAATTAAATTTAACCCATCCGGCTGAGAACACACCCATACTAAGGGTGAAACAAAAGATAAAAATACTCACGGTGATGTAACGATATTTCAACGCAAATGTAATCCACTTGCGATAAGTCACCCGTGCAAATTTAACAATACTTTCTTCGATTCCTTTCTGCCATTTCGCAATACGATTCAAATTTTTTCGTGGTTCGAGATGAGCTAAGTGCGCCGGCAATATCAAAAAAGCTTCGATAAGAGAAATCGTTAACGCCGCTGTGATCACTATCGAAAGCTGGCGAGTGATTTGAGCATCTGCACCTGACAAAAAGAACCAGGGTGCAAAGGCAACCATTGTCGTCAGTACAGCAAATATCACGGGTTTTGATACAGCGTAGGCGCCTTTTACAGCAGCATCTACACCGGTGTGATCATGATTGTGGTCATGAATACTTTCACCCACGACGATTGCATCATCAACGACGATACCCAATATTAAAAGAAAGGCGAAGGTGGACATGACGTTAAGGGATACATCGTTTGCTGGCAGGAAGGCAAATGTACCCAGACAGGATACGCCTATTCCAACCGTAACCCAGAGGGCCACTTTTGGTCTAAGGGATAGAAACAAAACGATGAACACAAGAATCAGACCTAAAACGGCTGAATTACTAATGGTGTTCATGCGATTCTTATAGACATCTGCACCATCAAACCAGATTGACAGCTCAACGCCATTAGGCATCGTTTTCTGTCTTTTCTCCATCCACGCTCGAATTGAGTCACTGGCTTTTACAATTTGCATATTTTCAGTTGCCCTAACTTGAATAAGGACAGCAGGTTCACCATTCATCGTCGCGAGTATAGGTTCATCTTCAAAACCATCAACAACGGTCGCAACATCAGACACTCTAATGGCTGCACCGCTCGCGTCCTGACGGATAATTATTTCATTGAATTCTCTTTCAGAGTCAGCGAGGTTTCTTGCTCGCAAGAGTACATCGCCTGTCTCGGTACGAATCCGTCCAGAAGACAAATTGATTGAGCTTTGGCGAATAGCATTTGAAACATCGCTAAAACTAACGGAATATTTCCGCAAGGCTTCTTCTGAAACTTCTATGGTGACTTCTTCTCTGCGCGTACCAAAAAGGTCAACAATGGAAACATAGTTAAGAGCTGCAGCTTCATCTCTTAAATCTTCAGCAATGTTTTTTAAAGTCCGTTCTTCTAAATCACCATGTACCGCAACCCGAAAAATTTCATCGCGATATTTGGTCTGCCGAACTCTTGGATTTTCCATATCTCTTGGCAATGAATTAACCGAATCCACAACAGACTTTACTTCATTGAGGAATTGCTCCATATCAACATTCGGATAGGTCCGCACATCAAGTCTTCCATAACCCTCCTGCGCCCTACTGTAGATAATATAGATATTGTCCAAACTACCGAGGGCTTCCTCGATTCTAATCACAATCTGCTCTTCAACTTCCTGAGGTGCAGCACCAGGCCAAAAAACTTCAATCTCAACCTGAGCTGGTTCAAATACGGGGAAGGTTTCCTTTTCCATCACTTGAAAGCCCAAGAGCCCAGCCAACAAAATCCCAAACATTAAAAGATTGGCTGCTACTCTGTTTGATGCCCACCATCGAATTAAAGCCTCCATGACTAACCACCCCCTGGTAATGCGTCATTGCTACTTTTTTCAATCGCAGATAAAGCCATACCCGGTATCGGATTTCGAATGGAGGATATAATGACCTTATCCAATGGTTCGATTCCCGCATCGATTATTGCTTCTGTAGGGGAACTATGAACCACGTTCACATTTCTGACCTCCAGTTTTCCGTCCTCACTCACGACAAAAACTCTGTTACCCGCTCGCAAGCCCTCTCTACTGATTAGGGTGGCATTGGCAACTTTACGCCCTTCAATTTCCGCTTTGACATACAAACCGACGGCAAGCGGCATGCTGTGTTGAGAAACATTTTCAGTATAGGGAAATGCAACTTCTACTTGCCCATAAAGCGTCCGTGTCTGCGAATTAATGGATGCATCCAATCGAACCAATTTCCCTTCCCACTGCTGAATCTTTCCAGCAACCTTAGCGCTCAGGTTGACTTTTATGTGCTCATCTCTTGCTGCAATAAAACCAATAGGAAGATCAAGAGACGCGAGTTGCGAGTCATTAAAGGGCAATCGAACCTCGACATAATCTGTTGAGAACGCCTTTCCTAACGGCGTACCAAGGCTGACATACTGCCCTACGTTAACGTTCTTTTCATTGAGGCGGCCATGAAACGGCAGGGTAATCTTTGTTCGAGACAAATTGAGTTCAGCCTGACTGAGCGCTGATTTAGCACTGACCAACATCGCTCTTGCCCTTGCGACCTGTGGTTGCTTCAAAGCCAATGGAGACGCATTTTGAGCATTTCGTAATTGTTTGCGGGCGACGTCTGCCGAAGCCTCAGCCTCTTGTATACCGACTTCTGCTTCTGCTACTGCTGATTTTGCCCGTACTACAGCTAACCGGTAATCGGTATCTTCTATTTGGAGCAATGTAGCGCCTGGAGTAACGATGCCCCCTTCAGTAAACTCCGAAGATACTGAAACCACCCTACCCGCAACTTGGGCTACTATTGTTACTTCTGTTCTTGGACGGACCTCGCCCTCTGAAGAAACACGCAACGCTAGGTCAGCAGTTTCAGCTAGCTGAACATGGACACTCAAAGACCTAGGTTCTTCGGTTTTCTTCTCTGGTTCTGGTTTCGCTGCATCCAGAAGTGCAAATGCACCACCGCCCGCTGCCAGAATAATTACCGGGATTACGGACATTAAAATTTTGTTTTTCACTGAATTACCCAAGGTGTCGATCAAGTTGAATATAGGACGCGGTATGATTGTTCTTGGTTTGAATTAATTCAAAAAAAAACAGACCAATAGAGGGAACTGGCAGCTAGAACGAATGAGTCTCTAAGCTGTCCGTCAATATGTAGCGTTTTTTGTCGAGAAGCTACATTCTTTGCAGCAATCTCTCAATCTGAGATCCAATATGTGAGCCAATGGACACGGACTCTTCATAGTTGTTATTTCGATTAGATTGCCACTCATCTTCCTGTATAAAATATCCCAATGAGCCACCCGTCAAACCTAGAATAACCTTAGCCGGAGTTGTCATTTTATCTTTAATCTTAAGACCCATTCGCGTACTAGCCTCACCAGGAATCGCAACCATATCAACCTCCTGACCCAAACGAATACGGCCGACTCGACTCATCACTAAAACATTCCAAAAGGGACCGCTACTATTGTCCTCAATGATGCCAAGCCATTGAGCAAGCGCCAGCGTGGTATTCTCAACTCGGCTTCTGAACTCGATCACCTTGACTTCAATTCCTGAGGATATCGGCTTTTTAACCTTTAGGGAGTTAAGCGCAAGATTCGCGATATTCTCCCCATAGGTTTTGACATCGCTCCACATATCCTGACTTTCAAATTCCTGAGGATTCACGTCACCGATTGCACCATTAACATACAGCACCGGACCCTGCAATTGAGATTGGATTCGCCGACGTAAATAGTGGGGATAATCGCTGCTTAACAAGAGATTTTCAGCAGTCGTCACCACTGGATGCGCCGAGAAGTTAACAAAGGAGCCGATAGATTTCTGACCCTGATCTAGCGCAGTAATTAGCGTAATTTGAGCATCTGTAAAACCCCATCCTCTCCGATTAAAAGCTTTTCCTTCACTTAACGAATAAAAAAGATCGGCAGGTTCCATGTTTTTATGTGCCTTAACCAATGCACTAACCGCACCTTGTATCAGATGATCTTCATAAGCTGCAGCCCCACCCCACAAGCCTAATAAATCCGGTGCTGCATGGGTGTGGGTCGCCGCCACAAATAGTGCCTCACTTGTTAACCCGACAATGGATGTTGCTCTTTTTCTTATCTTCTCGATAATCAATCCTGTCAAACCGAGACTATCAACAACGACCAAACAAAAGCGCTGACTTCTATTTTCATTTGACTGAAGGCACATCGCATTGGCCTCAAGTGGATCGTGAATACCCTTTGATTTCCCTCGGGCTGTCCAGAAGCCATAGCCTCCCATATAGGTTGAATTTTCTTTCAGACTCGCTGTGGTCGGAGATATATCCACACTTGCGAACCCTGCAACAAACTTGTGATTTTCAGCGACTACATCAGCCGCACCAAAGCTGAATTGGCATCCCAGCAAGCAAATAAAAGAAAGTATATATTTCACAATGTCATCTAAACCCATTCATTAATCATTACGCCCAGCCTTATCATCATTCTAGAAGCCCCAGTTGATTCACGATATTCTGGGTGAGGTATTGATGTGCACAGTGAATTTGAAAAATCACAGGCACTTTAACGATAGCTAAAACCAAAAATAGTTAACGTCGTTAGATGCCAATAGCTGCCGGTAAATGACTAAAAACAACATCAGGGTCTTCCTTCAGAAGACCCCTTTTTACCTTTATCACAATGTTTAGGTCTTCATCTGTTTCAAAGCGATGATCTTTTTTAACTGATTTCACATGAATAGATGCTGCTTGATCGAACTTAAACTTCAAGGCAACTTTATCTCGTATAAACCAAGAAGCAATCCTCGCCATATCTGCCATAAATTCATTTACATCCTTCAGAACGATAAACAGTTCTGAATATTTAAGCGTTTTTTCCACCGGGGGGTGAATACCAAAATTAATACTGATGGTTGCATCATTTTTTTTCTGATTAATTGAGAGCGTGACGCCTTCCATTTGATCCATGGGAATAACCGGTAGCGAAATGGCGCCGTCTATCCCTATGCCGATATCCTCTATCAACTCATCGTTTCGCTTTAACAAAATTTGAATGTCGGAGAAAGTCAAATTCTTGTTTTTCAGTTCCAAAGTTGATTTTGCAAAAACATATTTTGAGCGAGCTTTAACGGACACGATCATGAGCAAATCATTGACTTGTGCATAATCAATGCTGGTTTCTAATGATTGTGCATCTATGGGGCTATTTATCAGGCTATTAATTAAGCAGCCGAAGGCAATCAATGCGACTAAGCGCGAATTAAATGATCTCTTGATTTTAACGATATCCATCAATTTTCTATCTAACTGCTTTCTGACTATTCTCGTTAACAATAATATACTCTACAAGTAATCAATTCCTGCTTTTAGTTCACAAATTTAACTGACCCATAATGGAGTAATGCATGAAGCCTAGCCCCTGGGTCGTGAAATATGCAGACAATGTTCCCGCGAAATCCAAAGTGTTGGATCTCGCCTGCGGAATGGGACGACACACCAGACTCTTTATTGAACGTGGCTGTCATGTAACCGCCGTCGATATAGATACTAAGGGCGTGCAAGACCTCATGGGGAATCCAGATTGCCGCATAATTGAAACTGATCTTGAGCAATCCGAAGGGTGGATATTACCCCTCGGCTTTGACTGTATTGTTGTCACGAATTATCTTTATCGACCGATGCTAAAGCATCTCGTTAAAGCACTAGTGCCAGGAGGCATACTAATCTACCAAACCTTCATGTTAGGAAACGAAAAATTTGGTAAACCGAGCAACCCGGAGTTTTTATTGACCGCTGATGAGCTAAAGGAAACTTATGAGCACAAGCTTGAAGTGATTGCCTTTTCTCAAGGGTTAAGCTCAACGCCATCAATGACACAACAAATATGTGCCCGTAGGAGCTTATGAGATGAGTTTAACCAGTTAATAAAAAGGCGCACCCCCCTTCCTTTGTAACAGGCGATTCCTGCCATAGCTTGATGTACAAGGACGGTTCCAAATTCAGATGTGTTATTGGTAACTTGAATGAGGGGCTTAGCGGTAACGGCGGATACTAACCGACATTCAAGGGTTAGGATTAACAATTATTATTGTTATTTACTCCGGCACTTCACTCCGACCCCAAGATTCTCATCCCGTTCAATATAAGCTCTCGTTACAAAAACTGCCTGTAATCACAATCAAGTATCTCTGCTAATTTTTTAGCATTAACCTTACCTAGCGGTCTTTTATTGTGTTCCATCTCAGAGAGATGATGCTGGCGTATACCTGTTTTGCTCGCCAATTCCACTTGCGTGAAGTCCCGTCGGAGACGATACAACTTCAGGTAATATCCTATGCTTTGATAAGCGTTGTCATGTCGTCGTTCCGCTTCAGCATGAACAACTTTAGCCGGTACATTCTCTTCAGATTGGTATTGATCTAAAGCAGTACGGATCACTTTTTTTAGACGAACTGCATTTATTTTACCATTGGGTTTCATCACTATATCGCCTAAATCATGATGAATGGTTACTGCTTGACTCATCGGTAAGCCTCCCGTCGATGTCCGACATAAAATACTTCAACTTCCAAGATCTGATCTGCGGTGATGCGGTAACGCATTCGATAACGATAGTTCAGCCGCAAACGGTATTCATCCTCGCCCGTCTTGAGCGTATACCATCCTCGCGGGTTGATACCTGCTCTTCCAAGTCTGTCAAAGCCAGATCAGCCAAATCCTGAATGGTTTGAGGCAACTTTATCAGTTGCTTATGCGCTTTGCGGTTTAATGATACAGTCCAAGTCATCAAAGTTAGTATATACCTATTATTGGTATATTAGCCACTTCGTCCTGTTATTAATTTCCTGTGGTTTCTTCGGGAGGGGACGGATTGATCTTCCCTTGTTGTGTGGACAAAAAGTCGTACATAAATCCGCGCATTTTGATTAACTAGTTCCTGTCCGAAAAGTATTTAGCGATTAATTTACCGCCACATTATCGTTTTGTTAGCGCATAAACCCCT
>JAESSY010000196.1 GCA_016763855.1 Pseudomonadales bacterium | reverse complement strand
TCCACGGGGTTGCCCCCACCAGCCCCTCAAGCTGGCGTGTCTACCAATTTCACCACTTCGGCTTTTAATTGTTACCCTTGAGGTACTTCGTTTCCTTCTACTGAACCGTCTTCAACAAAAGGCAGTTCTGATTCTGTAGCAGCTTCTGTATCTAAGGTAGGCAATTCAAATTCTGCTCCGAGAGGCGCTTGCTCGACAACATCTGGAATACCCAACTGGCCCGCATCATCCGATCTGTTTTTAGCAAACACGGCCAAACCAAAACTTGTCAGGAAAAACCCGATTGCCAAGTAAGTTGTTAATTTTTGGAGAAAACTTCCTGCTCCACCACTTCCAAATACTGTGCCTGACGCACCTCCACCAAAGCCGGAACCCATATCCGCGCCCTTACCGTGCTGAATGAGTACCAAACCAATGATGGCCAGGCTGGCTAATACGTGAAGGATCAATACCAAAGTCTCTACTACGGGGGTTTCCATCATGACTTAAACTCTCTTGCTCTCTTGTTCACTTTTGCACTATGCATTGTTCTTTAACTGTTGCGGCCTGCAATATGACAGATCTCAACAAACGCTTCTGCTTTCAAGGATGCCCCCCCTACCAGGGCGCCATCTATATTCTCCATAGAGAACAACGCTTCTGCATTGTTCTCATTCACACTACCACCATATAAAATTCTTGTCTTTGCGGCTAATTGCCCACTTCGCTCAGCCAGGACTTTACGAAGGGTGGCATGGACAGATTCTGCCTCTTCCGGGCTTGCTGTCTCTCCGGTACCAATAGCCCAAATAGGCTCATAAGCGATAATCGAATTATCCAATTTCTCTGTCGCAACGCTATCAAATACCCTCTGCAGTTGTGATTCGACAACATTTGTCGTTTCACCCGCTTGTCTTTGTGCTTGAGTTTCTCCTAAACACAAAATCGGTGTAAGACCCGAATCGAGACATGCCTCGAACTTCTTGGCAACAATTTCATCTGTATCGCCATAGCTTGTTCGTCTTTCTGAGTGACCCACAATCACAAATTTGCAGCCAACTTCTTTTAACATACCGGAAGATATTTCACCGGTGTAGGCACCGCTCTCATGCCAATCAAGATTCTGTGCACCCAAGATAAGATCGGATGCTTCAATCAATTGGGCAACTCTATGCAAGTGCACAAAAGAAGGGCAAATGACGACTTCACTGCTAAACCCTGCTTCTACCAAACTGGGTATCAATGACCCTAGCAATGCTTGATCACCGTTCATTTTCCAATTGCCGACTACCAGTGACTTTCTCATGGCTTACCCCAAAAGCGGCTGCACATGCTAAACGCTTTAATATTAACTTTCAATCAAAAGGTGCTTCGCGGCAGCACTCTCTACTGCTTTCGCCAAAGCCTGGGTGAGCATCTCAACCTGAGCGACATCTTCACCTTCGATCATCACTCTGATAACAGGCTCCGTTCCTGAAGGACGCAGCAATACTCGTCCACGGCCAGCAAGTTTGTTTTCAGTATCTTTAACAGCTTCTATCACTGATGGATTCTCTACAACAGCCCCTGGACTACGGACATTGATCATAAGTTGGGGATACTTTTCCATGTAGTTCTTAAGCGCGTGCAATGACTTTTCTTCAACACAGATACATTCAATGACTTGTAACGCAGAGACAATACCGTCTCCGGTCGACGTTTGATCCAGACAAATAATGTGGCCGCTGGATTCACCTCCAATCTTCCAATCTCTTTCACGTAATTCCGCCATGACATGTCGATCCCCTACTGCCGCACGGATAAAGGGGATTTCAAGCTTAGACAGGGCTTTTTCAAGACCGAAATTACTCATTAATGTACCGACAACACCGCCACTTAGTTGTGTATAACGTTTTCTATAGCTTGCGATAATGAATAAGAGCTCATCACCGTCTACCACTTCTCCGGTATGATCAACCATCACCAATCGATCTCCATCACCATCAAAGGCAACACCATAATCCGCTTTTGTCTCAATGACCTTCTCAGAAAGGGCTTGGGGCTGCGTTGAGCCTACTTGATCATTAATATTGGTTCCATTGGGCTCGACACCAATTTCAATCACCTCTGCACCTAGTTCACGAAATACACTAGGCGCAATGTGGTAAGTCGCACCATGAGCACAATCAATAACGATACGTTGACCTTTCAGGTTTAAATTACTGGGAAAACAACTCTTACAAAATTCAATATATCGACCAGCGGCATCATCCACTCTACTCACTCTGCCAATCTCTCCGGAGGCCACCATATCCATACCGCGTTCTGCTTTTTCCAGCTCAGCTTCGATCGCAAATTCAATATCATCTGCTAACTTTTCTCCTGAACCAGAGAAAAACTTGATGCCATTATCTGCATAAGGATTATGCGATGCACTAATAACGATACCCGCCAGTGCATTAAAGGTTCTCGTGAGATAAGCAATGCCGGAGTCGGCATGGGACCTAATAAAAGTACATCTATACCGGCGGACACGAGGCCAGCTTCTAGGGCTGACTCAAACATATAACCAGAGATCCGAGTGTCTTTGCCAATCAAAATCTTTCCAACACCCTTTTGCGAGAAAACGCGACCCGCAGCCCAGCCTAGCTTGAGCATAAATTCTGCGGTGATAGGTGCTTCACCTACACGACCGCGAATACCATCAGTACCAAAATATTTCTTTTTCAATTCAGATTACACCTCAAATAGGGTACAGGTCGCTAAAGGTTCTTTATAAATTTCGACCTTCCGAAATAATTGCTTGATAAGTTGCAAGTGCTTCTACTGTTTCTGCAACGTCATGGACTCGAACAATTGAAGCCCCATTTTGAACGGCAATAACAGCACCGGTGACACTGGCAATTAACCGATCATCGCGACCACTAATCATGCCTATGGTACTCTTTCTAGACAGCCCTACCAACAATGCTTTCCCAAGAATTTTGAATTCACTCAGACGATTGATTAACGCGAGATTATGCTGTGGCGTTTTTCCAAAACCAAAGCCGGGATCGAGGATAATTTTTTCAGCAGACAAACCAGCGGCAACACATGTCGCGATTCTCTTCTTAAAGAATTTGCTTATCTCAGTAAACAAATCATCATAATCCGGATTAGCTTGCATATTTTCAGGCTTACCCTGCATATGCATTAAACACACGGGTAATTGTGCTTTTACCGCGGCATCCAATGCGCCTTCTTGTTGCAACGCTCGAACGTCATTGATCAAATCAATACCGTGAACCGCCGCTTCCTTAATCACTTCGGCCTTACTCGTATCTACTGAAATGTTTACATCCAGCTCGCGTCTGACTTTTTCAATTAAAGGAATAACACGGTCCAACTCTTCTGCCGCGCTGACGAATGTCGCGCCAGGCCGAGTAGACTCACCACCTATATCAATAATGTCTGCACCTGCTAAATGCATCCGTTCTGCCTGTGCTATGGCATGATCTAAGCTGCAAAATTGGCCACCGTCCGAGAAAGAATCAGGTGTTGAGTTCAAAATGCCCATCACGAGAGGGCGGGAAGGATTGGAAATATTCATAGCTGAATGAGTTTCCTTAAACAAAAAAGAGCTCGGTAGACAAAGCTAAACCGAGCTCTCAATTAATGTTCTCACTCAATGCTCTGAGGCAGGACCACCAACAGGACCACTAGGTTTCGGACTCTTACTATCGGCTCGATCTGCACTATCTGCGCTATCTGAACTATCTGCCTCCGTAGTATCTGGATCGCCCCCGTGTTTTTCATCCCAACTTTTAGGAGGATTGGGTTTTTTTCCAGCCATAATATCGTCAATCATCTCTCTATCAATTGTCTCATAATCCAACAGCGCTTCTGCCATTGCGTCAAGCTTGTCTCGATTATCTCCAAGAATCTTCTCAGCTCTGGCGTAACAATCGTCAACAATGGCACGAACTTCTTCGTCGATTAACTTTTGCGTTGTTGGGGAGATCTGTATTCTCGGACCACCGGCGGACATACCAAGGAAGACTTCCTGCTCATCTTCGGAATACATTAGAGGCCCCAATTTTTCAGACAAGCCCCACTTGGTCACCATATTCTTCGCCATCTGAGTAGCCATCTGAATATCGTTTGAAGCACCTGTTGTGATTCCGTCAGAACCAAGCGTCATTTCTTCTGCGATTCGACCACCAAATGCCGTACAAATTTTTGAATATAAAGCCCGTTTACTAATGGAGTATCGATCTTCTTCAGGCAGGAACATTGTCACGCCAAGGGCACGTCCTCTGGGGATAATCGAAACCTTATAAAGAGGATCATGCTCGGGAACGAGGTAACCCACGATACAATGGCCAGCTTCATGGAAAGCGGTATTACGTTTTTCATCTTCAGACATGACCATATTCTTTCTTTCGGCGCCCATCATGATCTTGTCTTTTGCTTGTTCAAACTGCTCCATCCCAACCGTTCGGCAATCTTGGCGAGCTGCAATTAGGGCAGCTTCATTCACAAGATTTGCAAGATCAGCACCGGAAAACCCAGGTGTGCCACGAGCAATATAGGCAGGCTCAACATCTTCATTTAAAGGCACCTTGCGCATATGTACTTGTAGTATTTGCTCTCGGCCTCGAATATCCGGTAATCCGACAACAACTTGCCTGTCAAAACGACCGGGGCGAAGTAGTGCAGGATCTAGTACGTCAGGACGATTAGTTGCAGCGATAACAATAACACCCTCATTACCTTCAAAACCATCCATCTCTACCAACAATTGATTTAAGGTTTGCTCTCTCTCATCATGCCCACCTCCAAGTCCAGCGCCTCGATGGCGGCCTACGGCATCAATCTCATCAATGAAAATAATACACGGGGATTGTTTTTTAGCTTGCTCAAACATATCTCTGACGCGGGACGCACCCACACCAACAAACATTTCAACGAAGTCGGAACCCGATATAGCAAAAAACGGTACCTTGGCTTCACCGGCAATCGCTTTAGCCAGCAATGTCTTACCTGTACCAGGTTGACCCACCATCAAAATACCGCGGGGAATTCTACCGCCCAGTTTTTGGAAACGGCTAGGATCTCTCAAAAAGTCGACTAACTCTTTAACATCTTCTTTGGCTTCATCAACCCCGGCTACATCTGCAAAGGTTGTTTTAATTTGGTCTTCGCCCAACAATTTGGCCTTGCTCTTACCAAAGGTCAGGGGCCCACCCTTACCGCCAACACCGCCCTGCATCTGCCGCATAAAAAACATAAACACAGCAATGATGACCAGGATAGGGAAACTCGCGACAAGCAGTTGCGTCCAGATAGACTGTTGTTCCGGCTTTTGAGCGCTAAATTCAACATTGTTATTGACCATGTCATCGATGAGCGCTTTGTCTTGTATTTGAGGTTGTACTGTTTCAAAAGGCTCGCCATCAAATTTTGTGCCCCGAATGACCAGGCCACTGACATCAACTCGCTTAATCTGTCCTCGATTAACAAGCTCAAGAAAGGTCGAGTAATCAATTTCCTGTGTCGTTTGACTAACATCAAAATTTCTAAATACTGTTAGCAATACTGCAGCAATAACCAACCAGAGCAGCAGGTTTTTCCCCATATCATTCAATGGTATTTCCTCATTTAGTGACAGGCTATAATTAACGGGTTTAGTATAACCTTACTATAGTTCATATTCTTGACCAAATTTTTCATCTCTGTGGATGCTCCTTGTGACCCAATCCAATGACATAAATTTCCCGAGATTTATCTCTTGACGCCTTGGGTTTGAAATTGACAACCTTCTTAAAGCGCTCTCTATATGCACGCCGGATCTCGTCAATACCTTCGCCTTCAAAGCACTTCGATACTAGGTTTCCACCCTCTCTGAGTACCTGATCGCACAAATCTATCGCCAACTCGATCAAATAGGCCGATTGAGGCTGATCAATTTGCTTCATACCACTTAAATTTGGGGCCATATCTGAAATTACAAGGTCTACGGATCGATCTCTTGTCTCATCAAGTAATTTATTGAATGGACCTTCTTCGGTAAAATCACCCTGGATAAATAAGACACCTTCAATGGGTGGCATTTCGAGAATATCCAGCGCGATCACTTTTCCCTTTACACCAACGTATTTAAGTGCAACCTGGGACCACCCACCAGGGGCAGAACCCAGATCGACAACGCAGGCGCCCTCCCCAATCAATTTAAATTTTTCGTTAATTTCCAATAACTTATAGCTTGCTCGAGTACGATAACCATCTGCTCTAGCCTTTAGAACGAACTCATCGTTTTCATGATCCCGAAGCCATTGCTTACTGGTTTTTGATTTTTTCATGGTATTTTTAATAACTCACAAGTTAATGTTCGTACTGAAAATGAGCAGAACTATTAACAGTTCAGCCATTTAAACCTATATATACAGCTCATCCTTGGGTAAAATCGCCGCCCCGAATAAATAGTATTAAAACATGACAAGCAAGGCTGAGTTAAAGCGATTTCGCGCCATCGGACATAAATTAAAACCCAATGTCACCATCGCAGGTAAGGGATTAAGTGAATCCGTTGTATCTGAGATCAAACGGTCTCTTGCAGATCATGAACTCATAAAGGTCAGGGTCAATACAGATGACCGAAAAGATCGTGACGAAACAATAGCATCCATAGTCGAACAGACTACATCATCGGTCATACAGACAATTGGCAATGTTGCGCTATTATACAAGGCAGGGAAAAAACCGAATCCTAAGCTTTCCAACATACTCCGCTCGGAACTTTTGTGAACACCCACTTATGAAGAACAACACCATTATTATTGGTATTGCCGGGGCTTCAGGCTCGGGGAAATCCCTGATTTCTTCGAATCTGCTAAAGGATTTTGGTCCGAACGAAGTCACCGTGCTTCGAGAAGACAATTACTACAAAGAGCTGATGAATATGCCGATGGCTGTTCGGAATCAAATGAACTTTGACCATCCTGATGCCCTAGACCACGATACGCTTCGCATTCATCTCGAAACATTACAGGCTGGAGAAAAAATCGACGTTCCGCAATACGATTACACCACACATTCTCGAAAACCAGGAACGATTACTGTTGCGCCTCACAAAATAATCGTCTTAGACGGCATTTTGATATTGACCGACCCAAGCCTAAGATCCTTATTAGACATCAAAATATTTGTTGATACGCCTTTGGATATTTGCCTTCTAAGACGAATTCAGCGGGACACTATTGAAAGAGGAAGAACGGTTACCTCCGTCCTCGAACAATATGAAAAAACGGTACGCCCTATGTACCTGCAATTTATTGAACCTTCCAAACGTTATGCGGATATTATTATTCCTCTTGGCGGGAAGAACGAAATTGCTATCGATATTATTAAGACAAAAATGAATTCATTACTGGGTTCCTAGCGGGCTAGGAAGTCTTACCTAGGTTGTGTTTCGCTATGTAAACCTGCCTTTCTTAGACGACTACTAATCAGATCTCCATTCGCAGACAAAATAGGATAGGCGACGGAAGTTAACAGAGAATTGATGCGCTTAAAATCTCGAAGTATATCGAGATGCAGCGCGCTACTGGCAATACTCTCGACCTTTCCGCTACGCAGACGATCAAGATGCTGCTCACCCAAAACTCTATCTAAATCACGGAATTTTTCTTTTGCATCAAGCAATCTTCGGGCGGTTTCAACATCTCCGGAGACGAGTACGCTCAAGCTTATCTGCATCTGATCTAGAACTCGCTTATGCACTTCTTTGATATCCTGCCATCCTTCCTTAGAAAAACTCAGTTTCTGCTCCATTTTTTTCCGCGCAATATCAAGCAGGGTATTGTCTATGATGTCACCGATATGCTCAAGGCTTGTCGTGAACGATATTAGCTCAATGCACCTCTGACTATCCTTATCGTCTAACTCATTTCGACTCACCTGAGCAAGATAGAGCTTCACTGCTTCATGCAAGGCATCTACATCATCATCAATTTTAGATATATCCTCAACCTGTTGTTTCTCATCATTATCAAGTACTTTTATCACACCCAACAACATATCTTCCACAAGATCCGCCATTCGAAGCAGTTCACGGGTCGCCCCTACCATCGCAACGCTGGGAGAATCCAGCACACTCGGATCTAGATATTTTTGTCTAATAGGGCCAACTGCATGATCCACCTCAGGATAGATACGTTTCGTGAACGTCGCCATTAATTCTGTAAATGGAAGAAACACGATCGCAAGTAATAGGTTGAACAAAGTATGAACATTTGCAATCTGACGACTGGCATCCGCGTCAAGGTAGTTAATCAGCGAGACCAATGGACCCATTAACGGTAAGGCGATCATCACCCCGCAAAGTCGGAAAATAAGATTACCTAATACAATTCGCCTTGTTTTAGCTTCACTATTCATCGTAAGGGCAAAAGACGTAATACTAGAACCAATATTTGCACCTAAGACCAGAACAATTCCAAGATTCAGAGGAACAACACCAACCGCTACCAAAGACATAATGAGGAGGACGACAGCGACGCTGGAATGGCACAACCAAGTCAACAATGCTGCTAGTATAATCGC
This sequence comes from Pseudomonadales bacterium, assembly GCA_016763855.1. Classification (GTDB taxonomy): domain Bacteria; phylum Pseudomonadota; class Gammaproteobacteria; order Pseudomonadales; family Azotimanducaceae; genus JAHRVQ01. Next base: position 15,981 of record JAESSY010000196.1, on the reverse strand, counting down.
AAACACCGGCGCTTCTGACAGCGGTTCCATAAAGGTGATCAATACAGGACTGTTGCGCAACGGTTCTGTTGCCGCTGTTATTAGCTGCAAGGACAACAACAACAACCCAAGCCCGATAAACACACGACCAATATGACGGGTAAAAGAACGAGACGAACTTAAGGCACACAGCACTCCTATAAAAAGGAACAACGGTGATATCCACGAGATATCAAAAGATAGAGCTTGAACGACCAGAGTGGTACCAAGATCTGCACCCAGTACTAGCGCAAGACCAGGGCCAACCGATATCAATCCTCGATTAACGAAGGATACGACAAGTAGCATCGCCCCGGTCGAACTCTGCAGCAAAGCAGAAATACCAACGCCCATTGAAAATGCTCGGAATCGATTTTTTGTTACTCGCCCCATGGCAAGTCGAATATCCGCTCCAAAGGTCCGGGTAATACCTTTTCTGACCATCCGGGCACCCCATAAAAGAAGCGCTACACCCCCCGCGATATTGAGCAGCAACATAACACCATTCAAACAACTCTCTCCTTGATCATGGGTTTTGAAGATTACCATTGTACGCCAATCAAAGAATGTTTGACATTGGCAGGCTTGCTTCGAATGTCTTGTTAGCGCGCTAGCTTCATCGTTAGCGCAACAATACTGGTCGCGACAATTTCATCAACGGTAGAACCTCTAGATAAATCAGCAACGGGGAGAGAAAATCCCTGCAGTATTGGACCAATTGCCTCAGCATTAGCCAAATGCTGAACCAATTTATAACCTATATTGGCCGCGTTGAGATCGGGGAAAATCAACACATTAGCCTGACCTGCAACAGCGCCAATATCATTTAGTTTATGCGCTGCAACGCTCTTTACCAAAGCACTGTCGACTTGTAGTTCACCGTCAATATCAAGTTCCGGTGCCTTTGCCTGCGCAATCTGCAAAGCCCGCTTTAACTTATCAATACTCGCGTGATTACCACTGCCTTTAGTTGAGAACGAGAGCAGCGCAACTTTTGCAGGTGCCTGCAAAATCTTTTGTGCATTGAAAGCAGTAAGAATAGCAATGTCGGCTAGCGCTTCAGCAGTCGGATCAGTATTTACGGCACAATCTGCAAATACAAGAGGCTTGCGATCAGCAAAGTTCATAATAAAAAAACTAGAAGGTACACGCGAGGATTCAGCAAGACCAACGCAAGATCCTGCGGCTTCAATTACCTTTTTAGTCGCATGACACGCGCCTGCAACCATCAGGTCAACCTGGCCCATTTTCACCATCATCGCGCCATAGTTTAATGGTTTCTTTACGATTCTGGACGCAATGCTTAACTTTGTTCTCCCTCGATTCTCGACATAACTAACTGCGTATCGATCACAATCATCACTAGTTTCAGGATTGATTACTTCTAGATCATGCAAGGAAATTTTATTTCGATCTGCTGCTTGAGTAATGTCTGTAGAATCCCCCAACAAAACAATTTCAGCAATATTGTCATCAGACAAACATCGAGCTGCCTGAATAATACGGATATCGTCTCCCTCCGGAAACACAATTCTATGGGATATAGATTGCAATCTGCGTTTTAGATCGTGTATAAAATCCATTGTATTAGCTTACTATTAAATTTTTTCTAACATCGATCGTAACTTATCCATCATCTCGTCAATATGCCTTTTCTCTGAAACAAATGCCGGCGCAATGATGCCGGAATCACCAGTAAACTTAGCGTGCATGCCTTCGTTAAAAAGTGCAATTTGCGCCTTGGCACCACGAACACCCACCCCACCCTTAGCTTTAACTTCAACAGCGCCTAGAAGACCATATCCCCGAATATCACGAACGGAATTCAGATTTTTCAAATCAAATAAACCGTCTAAAAAATAATCTGATAATTCAGCGGCTTTAGAAAACGACGCTTCCTTCTTAAACAGATCCTGGGTAACAATAGCCGCAGCGCAGGCAGCAGGATGACCTGAAAAAGTATAACCATGAGCGAACTCAATAGCATTTTCGGGAGCAGCTTCTGTGATGGTTTTGTAGATTTTATCCTGAACAGCTACTGCACCCATAGGTTGTGCGCCATTTGTCAATGCTTTCGCCAAGGTCATCAAGTCCGGCGTAACGCCAAAAGCTTGGGCCGCAAATGCAGCTCCTGTTCGCCCAAAACCGGTTATCACCTCATCAAAAACAAGCAAGATGCCATGCTCATCGCAAATTTGTCGCAGTCTTTCCAAATAGCCTTTTGGCGGAACAAGCACTCCGGTTGAACCTGCTATCGGTTCCACAAAAACCGCAGCAATTGTACTGCCGCCGTAAGTTTCACAAAATCTTTGCAAGTCATCTGCGAGTTCATAACCTGCCTCTGGCTGCCCTCTTGTGAAGAGCTGCTCTTCATCAAAGGTATGCCGCATACAGACCACATTAGGCATGACGCCGCTAAAGGTCTCTCTATTTTTCACCATGCCACTCAGACTCGTGCCCCCCGATATTAACACCATGGTATGCCCTCTCACGAGATACGAATCTAGTCCGTTGAGCCTCTCCATTAGCTCGATGGTACGCCATCACCATTTTCAGCGCGGTATCAATACTTTCAGAGCCCGAGTTTACAAAAAATATGTGATTTATTGAATCCGGCGTGATGCGCGCTACCTTTTCAGCAAGTTCAAAGGTACCTGGCGTTGCGCAACCAAATGGTGCCACATAGTCGTTTTCTAGTAGCTGATGATAAACCGCTTCGGCAATTTCCCGACGACCGTGACCAAGGGGACAACAAAAAAGCGCGGAAGAACCATCAATTATCTTATTGCCATGATGATCTGTAAAATACAGACCTTGCCCTTCAACAATAATTCTTGGCTCTTTCTTAAACGCCTTGTTTGCAGTAAATGGCATCCAATGATGCTCTAGACTATTGCTCGTAAATTGCATTGTTAATATCCAATCGTTCTTATCCAAATGAAGAGCAGCCACATTATCACAATTGAAATGACAATTGCCTTTCAAGGCGCAAGTCATCACCATCTTTTATGGCTAATTTCTGATACTGTAAGGCCATTCAATTTACACAAGTAGTAATTTTTATGACCCAAATGACCACTGAAGAAGCCTTCGTAAAAGTTTTACAGAAGCACGGAATCGAGCACGCCTTTGGCATTATCGGGTCTGCATTTATGCCGATATCTGACTTATTTCCACAAGCAGGAATCCGGTTATGGGATGTTGCGCATGAATGTAATGGCGGTTTGATATGTGACGGCTACACACGTGTTAGCGGCAAACTTGCAATGGTCATTGCACAAAATGGTCCCGGTATTACTAATTTTGTTACGCCGATCAAGACAGCATATTGGAACCATACCCCGATGCTATTGGTAACACCACAAGCGGCAAACAAAACAATGGGACAAGGTGGCTTTCAAGAAGTTGAACAGATGGCATTATTTAGGGATATGGTCTGCTATCAGGAAGAAGTGAGAGATCCAAGCCGTATGGCAGAAGTCCTCAACCGAGTCATCGCAAAAGCCATCAGAGGATCAGCTCCCGCCCAAATCAATATCCCTCGGGATTACTGGACACAAGTGATCGATATTGAGTTACCTCAGATAGTTCAATTTGAGCGTCCTTCTGGTGGCATTAAAGCCATTAAGGATGCAGCAGCGTTACTATCTAAGGCAAAATTCCCTGATATTCTTTCTGGTGCAGGGGTTGTGATTGGAGATGCCGTACCTGAATGCCAAGCATTGGCAGAGCGACTGGATGCACCTGTTTGCAATGGTTACCAACACAATGATAGCTTCCCCGACTCTCATCCATTGGCTTGCGGGCCCCTTGGTTACAACGGCTCTAAAGCCGCCATGGAGCTTATTGCCAAAGCGGATGTGGTGCTGGCACTGGGTACGCGTCTGAACCCATTTTCGACTCTACCGGGATACGGTATCGATTATTGGCCTAAGAACGCAGCTATCATACAAGTCGACATCAATCCCGATCGAATAGGATTGACTAAAAACATTAGTATCGGAATTTGTGGCGATGCAAAGCAAGTCGCATCTCAAATTCTTGACCAATTGTCATCGAGCGCAGGGAACGACGATAGAGCTGAACGAAAGCTTGCCATCCACGAGGCAAATTCTGGTTGGCGCCAAATTTTGGCAGGTCTTGATCACGAAGAAGATGATCCCGGTACGAACTGGAATCAAGACGCAAGAAAACGAGATAGCGATCTAATGTCACCAAGGCAAGCGTGGCGCGCAATCAAATCCGGCCTTCCCAGAGAAGCCATTATTTCCAGTGACATCGGAAACAACTGCGCCATTGGCAATGCTTACGCCAGTTTTGAAGAAAGCCGTAAGTACCTCGCTCCCGGTTTGTTTGGTCCTTGCGGATATGGCTTCCCTTCCATTATCGGCGCTAAGATCGCTTGTCCTGATACTCCTGTGGTTGGCTTTTCCGGAGACGGGGCTTTTGGCATCTCAATGAATGAAATGACTTCCTGTGGTCGCGATGATTGGCCCGCCATCACCATGGTTGTTTTTCGCAATTATCAATGGGGAGCCGAAAAGCGCAATACTACGCTTTGGTACGACAACAATTTTGTCGGCACAGAGCTGAATAGAAAAGTGAGTTACGCAGGGATTGCCAACGCTTGCGGCCTTGAGGGTATCGTTGTTAGAACAACGGAAGAACTAACGAAAGCCATCGAAAAAGGATGCGAGGCACAGAACAAAGGCACGACCACCTTTATTGAAGTGATTCTGAATCAGGAACTGGGAGAACCATTCAGACGAGATGCTATGAAAACACCGGTAGCAGTTGCTGGGGTTACTGAAAATGATATGGACCCTCAAGATTAAGAAGGAAACTTTAACATTAAGATAGAAGCTTAGCCGTGAAAATTCACTTTTCATTAAGTCAGGTATTCCACCGTCGATATTTGACAAAAAGCCTACGACATGACCTTGCTCGGATTCTTGAAAGAAACCACTTACAACATTTATAAGGGCGCGCGTAGAGTAAAACTACTCTGGCTAATGGGACAGGCCAATTAGCATTTTACGCCTTACCAAGCAGGGCAGACACTCATGCCACCATCAACTACAAGATTCTGCCCCGTAATCCATGCTGCCTGATCAGACAATAAAAACAACACCGCATTTGCAACATCATTTCCCTCTCCCAATCGACTGAGAGGCACAGTTTCTTTCCAACGCTTTACTCCGTCTGGCCAATCTAGTTCGAGCCCTTCTCTGTTAATCAATCCTGGGGATACTGTATTAATACGTATGTTTTGGGAGCCCAATTCCAAGGCAACCGCACGGCTCAACATTTCAAGACCTGATTTAGATATCGAATAATGAATATGACTCTTAGCAGGCAAGTTGCCTTCTATCGAACCAATATTAACAACGGCACCATGACGACCTTCTGGTAATTGACCAGCAAAAATCTGTATCAAGTGAAATGGTGCGTTCAGGTTAGCAGCCATCATTTCGTTCAAACTATCGGAATCTATCTCCATGTAAGGAGCAACTGTTCGTACGGCAGCGTTATTGACTAGGAGACTAACACCTCCACTTAGTTCGTTAGCTTCTGCAAATAGTTCACTGCAACCCTTCTCAGTGGAAAAGTCTGCTCTGATTGCATAGGCAGCATTACCTTCTTTCGTCAGTGCTTTTACTAGGTCATCAGCGTGAGCTTTATTGTTCCGATAGTGAACTACTATATCGGCACCGGCACGAGCGAGTTTCCTCACAATAGCTCGCCCAATCCCGCCACTGCCCCCAGTGACAAGTGCCACTTTACCCTTGAGTTGCAATGTATTTTCCTCGTCTAAGTGATTCATTATTATGTCCCGATTCATACACCATCCACTCTGCGCCAAGAATATAAACAGCAAGTTACTTTGACAGTCATCAGCATGCCACATTAATATCCGCAGGAAACCTCTTATTTGTACACTTGCTTACACTCTTATTTACGCACTTGCTTACAAGATGGCCAGAAAGGAAAAATAATGGACGCTGATTCAATCATCGCGCAGCTCGGTATGCAGCCCTTGCCAATAGAAGGTGGATTCTTCAGTGTTGTCTCTAGATCAAATGAAAGCATCAACAGTGAGAATTTGAACCTTGAAGGACCCCGATGCCTCTATGGCACAATCTACTACCTTGAGACCACAAATTCATTCTCCCAGCTTCATCAACTTCCAATCGATGAGATTTATTATTTTCACCTAGGAGACCCCTTGGAAATGCTGATACTGAACAAGGACGGGCAGGGTGAAATTGCGTTACTTGGACCCGAGATTCTGTCTGATCAAAGATTGCAAATTCTCGCACCCAAGGGTTGCATTCACGGCTCCCGTCCTTTGCCCGGGGGAGAACATGGATTTACGCTGATGAGCACATCTATGTCGCCCGGTTATGAAGATGGAGATTCTACATTTCCCATTAGAGAGGATTTAATTAAAACGCACCCACAATTTGCATCAATGATTCGATCCCTTACTACATTTTGACAATAGGATTACCCATCGCTAGGATGCCTGACCGTAATTGTGATCCCATCATTTATTCCATCATCAACACCATTATTCGAGAGCATAGACAATGAAGATAGACGGCCGATCATATCGAACAATATGGCCTAATAATGCCGAGCAAACTGTCAGCATACTTGATCAAACAAAGTTTCCTCACAGATTTGAACATATTGTTTTGAGCTCTTTGGCGGAGGTTGCTGTTGCCATATCCAGTATGCAAGTTCGTGGCGCACCATTGGTTGGGGCTACTGCGGCCTACGGACTCGTCCTGGCTATTAAGGAAGACAATAGTGAATCACACATTATCCAATCAGCAAAAATTCTAGGAGAAACCCGACCTACCGCCGTCAACTTACAATGGGCGCTGATCGAATGCTCAGTCACTTATTGCCACTCGACCCTTTGATGCGGATGGATGCGGCCTGGGCTGAAGCTGGAAAATTATGCAATGAAGATGTCCAAAATAATTCGGCCATTGGTGATCACGGCCTGAAACTCATTGAGCAAATTGCCTCATCAAAACCACAACACGAAACCGTAAACATTTTGACTCACTGTAATGCCGGTTGGCTCGCCACGGTAGATTGGGGTACAGCGACCTCGCCTATTTATAAAGCTTTTGACAAAGGCATTTCCGTTCACGTTTATGTCAGCGAAACGCGCCCCCGTAACCAGGGTGCTTATTTAACCGCCTGGGAGCTCGGCCAACATGGCGTGCCTCATACTTTGGTAGTCGACAATGCCGGAGGGCATTTAATGCAACAAAATAAAATCGACTTGGTACTTGTCGGCAGTGATCGCACAACCAACCAAGGAGATGTTTGTAACAAGATTGGCACCTATCTAAAAGCCCTTGCGGCCGTCGATAACAACATCCCATTCTATGTCGCTGTGCCTACTTCGAGTATTGATTTCTCAATTGAAGACGGACTGAAGGAAATAACGATTGAAGAACGTGGGGATGATGAAGTGAAGGTTATCTCCGGCTTGGATAATAAGGGTGAGATTCATGAAGTTCGAATTTCACCCGAAAATACGGCGGTGTCAAACCCCGCCTTTGATGTCACTCCAGGACGACTTGTAACAGGCCTAATCACAGAAAAAGGAATATTTAATGCATCCCCAAGCGGGCTTAAATTATTAAAGCAAAGCCTGCTCAGTTAGCTCGGTATCGCACGGCTTATTTTTCGAAACCATGGCAGTGAGCAATACCACACTAACAAGCACAACTATTTGTATCGCAAAACAAGCTAACAATGCAGTTCTGACTGAATCACTCGACTCAACTATCTGACTGCTAAAAATAGGCGCAATGGATGAGCCTAACCCACCGGCGACAAGAATATAGGCAACATTTTTATGGGTTGGAGTTTCTAAAAAGCTGAGCCCGAATGCCATATATCCGTTAAAGGTCGCTCCAACTGAAGCGCCCACAATATAGGCCGACAATAAAAGGGTAGATATGTCCCCAACGGATATCATCAGAAAAAGCCCGCCAGCACCCACAAGTAACATTACCATTAGAAAGTACTCAATTCTCACCCTCGAAACAATAAATGTACCTGCCAGAGAGCCAAGAAAGGCACCTGTGAATATGTTAGTTAACAACCTCCCAGATTGCTGAATTGTCGCATCAAAAGCTTCAACGGCATATTGAGGCGCCCAGATAAAAATTGAAATTTTTGCAGTCATAAAGAGCAAAATACTTGCCCCAACTCCGAGGATGCCGATATTCCAAGTGGTCTGAATGGATATCTCAGATTCAGAATTTACCTCTTTTATATCTGATGTAAGCGCTAATATAGCGACAAAAATCGCAACGCCTGCGACAATAAGATATGTGGTACCCCAATGATAGTTTTCAACGAGTAAATAGGTTGTCAGCGCGGTGAAAATAATTCCCCCGCCGTTAAACATGGCATCTTGCCCTATCAATACGGTTTGCCTTGGTTTGCCTGTCCAGGTCCAACTTGCCAGCGTGCTTGCAGCACAGACCTCCAAACTGATAAAGACTCCAATAAGAAAAAGGCAGTAGGACATCAAATCATTGAATAGATAGAAAACGACGATCGTTAAAGAAAGTAATAGATAGCCTGTTACAACGATGACTTTTAGACGGATGTAATCAAAGGCGATGAAAGATAAAATATAACCGCCGAATGCACCAAAGGTGAAATAACCAAATCGTGTCACAACATCTGTAAGAGAAATATTGAAGGCTTCCGAAATGGGACCACTAATCAGCCCGATCGGATTCAGTAAGCCCGATATTACAAATGATGCAAAGATACAAACAAGGATTATTCTCAAGCTATTTTCCTTCAATATGGGTTAACCGCGGATAGTTGCATTATCCTAGTGAATAAGTTTGTCTTGGTAAAGAAAGAGATGCCTATCAACATAATTAAGCCTTGGGATTATAGTGATCCAGAGCTAAGTGAATAGAAATTCCGTAAAGCACTTGTAGGAGCATCTTCTGACGACACATTAATATCGTTATTTTATAGCCAAACTTGGCATTGAAAGTGAGCAGCAAACCTAGAACAGACCACTCGACCCCAAGATTATGAGCCTACACCAATAATTAGACTCAAGGGGGTTCTGCCTCAAGTTTGTATTGTTCGATCTGGATGTCATCTTCTCCGAGGTCAGTGTAGTTATCATCGATCCTACCCTGTATATATTCTTTCCATGTAAAGGATTGATATAGGGGGTTCTCTTTAGATCCTAACAATCCTTTCAGTGGTTCCAGAATCGCATTCCTTGATGGATTAAAAAAGTAGGGCGTACTGAACCTAGCCTGACCTTGAATAGGCAGTACCCGGTGTACAGCAGAACGATACTTGTCGTTTGTCCAAACTTGCATGGCATCACCTAAATTCACCACAATCGTGCCTTCTTCTGGGGCGACATCTACCCATCCATCTTCACGTGATAGAGCTTGTAGTCCACCAACCATATCTTGTAAAAGCAGAGTCAAAACACCGGGATCTGTATGGTGATGTAAAGCCATATCCCCAAGATCCACAACGTCATCACGCTCTTCTTTGGACAAAGGATCGACAAGGGGATAGTAATTCAAACGAACTGTACTCGATCTTGCATCTCCCATGGAAAGAGATTCAAGATCCGTTTGTTCTTGGGCTAGTGCTTTATAAACCAACGCTAAGGTGCGTTCTGCGACTCGGCTAGAAGCATTAAAAAACTCAACCATCACGTCTTTAAATCCCTCAACATCCCTAGGCCATTGATTTATATCACCGCTTTCGCTGCGGGGTAGCATATAGTCAAATACTTCCTTCAAATCCCTTTTGCGCTTTGTTAATTCACGATTGTAGAATCCAAGAGGGTTGCTCTCACTACGAAGCACTTCATTTTTCCTAGTAGAATCCAAAGCAAAAAAGTCACCGGAATATTGCCACATATCTTTTATTTCTCTATCCATCCCATGGTGCTTTAACAAAAAGAAACCATGATTTCGGCAGGCTAAATCAATTTTCTTTAACTCGCCAGGGCTGGATTCAGCTTCTAAAAGATCAATTGTGGGTACGATTGTCGGTGCTTTTGTTGCTACTTTTGAGTCCATTATATGATTCATTGAAGATTCTCATTTTTGTTCACACTAGTATATTGGTTAGACGATAATAGACCACATCAAGAAAGCGGGATGTCTGTAGTCTCTTTACTAGCCTGATAAGTTTTGGACAATTCCCCATAGACTTCAAGCAAATTTTCGACTTTCGGTTCAAATACTTGTCTTTCACTCTCGGGGAGGTTTTTGATCATCTCTATCAAACTATGGCTTACCCAAAAATCATTTTCTCGTTGATACTCACCATTTTTTATCCCGAAGACTTCCTGCAGAATTTTTAAATCGTGAGGAATATTAAAACTCTTCGATGTATCTTCATACTTGAAAAAGTAATAGAAATTATCAAAACCTGTCCAGGTGATAGCAGATAAACACAATGAACAAGGCTCATGTGTCGCCAGAAAAATGCAATCTTGCGTATCTGGACGATTCTCCATTTCATAAAACAGTTTCAAAGTGTGGACTTCACCATGCCAAAGCGGATTCTCAGTTTCGTTATTGGTTCCCGCAATGACGAGGGACAAATCATCCTTCCTCAAAATTGCGGATCCAAAAACCTTGTTCCCTATCGAAACACCCTTTGCTGTCAGAGGCACTATGTCGTCTGCGATAGTATCTATAAGACGATTGAGTAATTCAGTACTAATGGGTTTTCTCCTCCTGAGGTAATACAAGATTTAGAATAATTGAGATCAGTGCACCAGGAATTAACCCTGATTGAAGAATTGCCTTAACGCCCTCGGAAGCATCGGCATACAATCCTTCCTGACCGCGCAGGCCGATCGCGACAGACAAGGAAACACCAATCACCAACATATTACGTTTGTTAAATTCTATATTGGACAACATTTTTACCCCCGCCGCTCCAATCAATCCAAACATAATAATGGTTGCACCCCCCAGAACAGGTTGGGGAATAGTCGTAATTAGCGCGCCAAACTTAGGCAATAAACCGGCAACAATAAGGAAACCAGCTCCAATAGCTACTACATATCGGCTGGCGACGCCCGTCAATGCCACCAAACCAACATTTTGACTGAAACTAATTTGAGGGAATGCATTAAATACTGCAGCAAAACTACTGGCCAAACCATCCGCCATAACACCACCGCTCAGTTCTTTATCCGTGGCAGGCCGATTTGCGCCGCCATTGATGGTGCCTTCGATATCTCCGATTGATTCTGCACTCGTCACAACTGCCATTAACACCATTCCGCCGACGGCCATTGGTACAAATTCCAATCCAATTTTGAAAGGCACGGGAAGCTGTACCCAACTTGCACCGGCAACATTCGAGAATTCAACCATACCCAAAAAATAAGAAGCGACGTAACCTACAAGAATGCCGATGAGTACTGCCATTTCCGAAAGAAAACCGTTGGCATATTGATGAACTCCCAGCGTCACAACAAATACCAACCCAGCAATGCCCAAATATTCAACAGAACCAAAATTCTCTGCACCAAAACCTCCACCAGCATAGGCAAAACCAACGGGCATCAAAATAATGCCAATCATCAACACAAAAGTGCCAGTGACAACCGGGGGGAACAGAAAACGGATCCATCTTAATCCAAGACCCAGCAGCGCCATCACAATGCCACCAATAAAGGCGGCTCCTAGCACAGCGGGTAGGCCATAATTCAAGGCAATGGGAATCATAATGGGAATAAACCCAAAACTTGTGCCCATAACGATTGGTGCCCGAGCACCAATCGGACCAAGACCCAATGCTTGGACTAGCGTCGCAACCCCTGCAACAAACATCGTTGCCTGAACCATAAATATAGTTTGATCTGCAGGTAAGTTTATCGCGGATGCAATAATCAGGGGAACCGTCACGTTACCGACAAACATGGCAAGCACATGCTGTAAACCCAAAGGTATCGCTTCAACTAAGGGTGGCATAAAGTTTACATCTTGCAGCTGCTCTTTTGAATGTAGCGGCGCTTCATCTGTTTGATTCTGAATGATCAATCTCCAAAGCAAAATGATCTCGACTTTGATTGTAACTGTTTGATACTTAATTAGCCCATTCAGAAAGAAGGATAAATTTACACAGCGCTAAAATTTGTTATCCTTTGCTCCAGTATTTTTCATTTAATTACAAATGCTCAATAATAAGATCGGCAATAAAAAATAGTGACGGTATATGGAATTTCTAGACAATTTTTTTAAGATCTCTGAACACAAATCTAACATCCGTACGGAGCTGATCGCAGGTCTCACGACCTTCCTTGCAATGGCTTACATAACGGTCGTCAACCCGGCGATATTGTCCGATGCAGGTATGGACTTTAATGCCGTGTTCGTTGCGACCTGTATAGCCGCTGCCTTTGGATCAATTGCCATGGGATTACTGGGAAACTATCCCATCGCTATGGCCCCAGGAATGGGACAGAACGCCTTCTTCACCTATGGTATCGTGCTCGGAATGGGCCACAATTGGGAGACAGCTTTGGGCGCGGTGTTTATCTCTGGCATCATCTTCGTCATATTAAGCGTCCTACCCGTTAGGGAATGGCTCATTAATGCAATCCCCAGAAATCTCAAATTAGGCATATCATCTGGCATCGGTTTCTTTCTCGGTTTTATCGCGCTGAAGAACGCCGGTTTAGTAGTCGATAATCCAGCAACCTTAGTTTCCTTTGGAGATCTCACTGCTTTTGGACCTGCAATTTGCCTATTGGCTTTTGCGGTAATTGCAGCCCTTAGTGCCAGAAAGACAACGGGCGCAGTCATTATTGGCATGCTTGGTGCTGCGATGCTTGGCTGGTTAAGCGGCGTCACGGAATTCAAAGGACTCGTCTCAACACCACCCTCGATGGCCCCTGTTTTTCTCAAATTAGATATTGCGGCGGCTTTTGATTTATCCATGGTCACGGTGATATTGACACTATTGCTAGTCGACGTATTTGATACCGCTGGCACAATGGTCGGCGTTGCCAACCGTGCAAAACTAACCGGCCCCGACGGCAAAATGCCTAGACTACGAATGGCTTTACTCTCTGATTCTGGTGCAACCGTGTTCGGCTCTCTGGCAGGTACCTCATCAACAACGAGCTTTATTGAAAGTGCAGCCGGTGTCGAAGCTGGAGGGCGTACGGGGCTAACAGCCGTCACCACCGGCATCCTATTCTTAGTCTGTTTGTTCTTTGCGCCACTGGCTCAAAGCGTCCCTGCTTATGCATCTGCAGCGGCACTTCTTTTTGTTGCCTGCATGATGCTATCGAGCCTTGCGGATATTGACTGGCATGACTATACCGAAAGCGCACCGGCAGTTATCTGCGCCATTGCGATGCCGTTATCTTTTTCGATCGCAGACGGCATTGGGCTAGGATTTATATGTTATGCCGCCATCAAGGTCTTTAGTGGCAAGCCAGGTGAATGTCCCTTAGCGGTTTACATTCTTGCGCTAATATTCGCAGGGAAATTTGCCTTTCTATAGTGTTTCAATTAACGCTTTAAAGTGCACTACACAAAGAGCGCTGAAGCATCTATCTTTGATAAAAACAATTGCTTCCTAGTGTCATCAAGAAAACTGGCTTCGAAGCTATTACGCGCCAATTGAACAGCCTGAGATTCAGTCATTGAAAGCGCTTTGGCCAGCGCCAGGTAATTTTCATTTAAATAGCCACCAAAATAGGACGGATCATCAGAATTAACGGTTACACACAGCCCTTCATCCAACAATTTTAAGATGGGATGCTCACGCATTTGATCAAAGACACACAAGCGAACATTAGACAAAGGACACATCGTTAAAGGCATGCGGTTCTTTTTTAGATTTTCGACAAGCGCCGGATCATCTACGCATCGCACACCATGATCAATTCGTTGGACATCTAACAACGAAATCGCGCTATGAATATATTGTACCGGGCCTTCTTCTCCGGCATGCGCCACTCTTGAAAATCCCGCCTCTTTTGCCAAGGAAAATACCTTCTGAAATTTCTCAGGGGGATGGCCTACTTCTGAACTATCAAGACCCACTGATAAAATTTTATCTTTATGAGCTAGCCCTTGTGCCAGGGTGAGCAAAGCCTCGGATTCAGGTAAATGCCTTAGAAAACACATGATTAATGATGAAGATTGACCCCATTGTTGCCTGGCATCCTCAAGTGCTCGCGTAAAACCATTAATCACCACATCAAATAATATGCCTCTACCCGTATGGGTTTGAGGATCAAACATAATCTCCGTATGGACAATATTTTCTTCGCGGCAACGACATAAGTAGCGCCACATGAGATCATAAAAATCCTGTTCATCAATGAGCACGCCGGCTCCCATATAATAAAGGTCCAGAAAGCTTTGCAGGCTATCAAATTGATAAGCTGCTTCAACTTCCTCTATGGTTTTATATAGCAGATCAATTTTGTGTTTTTCTGCAAGCTCTAATAGCAGGTCAGGCTCTAGCGAGCCTTCAATATGAAGATGTAGTTCAGCTTTGGGTAATCGAGCAATAAATTCCAGCGAAGCAACTGTCATTTTGTCTTGTCTTGATTTGTACTCGACCCGGGAATAGTATTTTTGTAGACATCCCAATTATTCAACAGTTCATCTACGACTCGGCCTCCGACACTATAGGCTGACTCCATCGCCACGGACAACCCCGCATATCCCTCATTCTCAGCCAGAAGATTTTCTACGGCTGATATTCCTGGAGGAGGCATTGTGTAGTTACTGGCCGTCCTTAACACCATGACGCGATCTTTATCGACCTTGCCAATTTTGTCGAGCCACATCAGCGACAGATAGCTCCCGGTATCCTCCATGGCAGAAGAAACAAAATTACCCTTCCCCTCAGTCCAATAGTCAGTCCATTGATTTGCCCAGTCGGTTAATATTTCTCCGTGCCAAAATGTCAACGCTGCAATGTTGTCGCCCTTGAGGACAAAAGGCGGCTTACGAGCCATTTCATGCAAGGTATATTTCTCTCGCACTTCAATCAGTGATTCATCATCTCCAAGATCCATATCCTTGGTTAACTGGTATGCCCACTCCGTCAAGGCAGGATTAAGTCGATACATCTCTCCAGTGGGTTCAGGTTTATCTGGATCAAATGGCTTTTTGGTATAACGCGCAAAATATCCAAATTCCCAGTCATCAGGTATTTCTCGGGCATCAATTTCATGGGAAAGATCACCATCTACCAAATATTCTGCCCAAGCTGCAGAACCGATGGATGCATCTGCAGGATCAAACCCCCCGATACCCACTATCAAAAAATAGCTATTAGTGAAATCAAAACGTGGATCCAAACCAAGCGCCATCATGGACGACGCAGCTCTCGCGGTACCTATCCCTGTCACAATCCCTAGAATGCCGCTGTCTTTATTGAAATATAAATCTTGATAACCATGAAACGGAAATTTTGTATCCAAGTGTCGTCTTTCTTTCCACAATTGAAATTCACCTGCTTTGTCACCAGTCAACTCGCCGATTTCAAACATGGTAACAATAACAACCTTAACCGGAATGGGTGAGTCCACATCATTCGAACAGGCCGACGTCAACAAAACCAGCAACATAATCCAATAGGTTTTTCTAAAAACTTGCATATTAAGGCAGGACTCCTTTACTTCAAAAAAGGGACAAAAAGATGACTCAAAAAAAAGCAGCTACCAAAAGATAGCTGCTTTCTTGTTATCTCGTATCACCATGTAATGATGATGCTTCAACAATCGAACTAGAAACGATATTGAACTCGTGCCTGGAAGTGCCGTGGCAATTCAGGAAGAACAATTTGCGATCCAAACAAGTTCGGGAAGTTAGCACGGAAGTATCTTTCATCTGTTAAGTTTTTACCATTGACGCTGAAGATCCAATTTTCAGTCTCATAATT
>JAESSY010000195.1 GCA_016763855.1 Pseudomonadales bacterium | reverse complement strand
GCCAGCTTGAGGGGCTGGTGGGGGCAACCCCGTGGAGGTTCAAATCCTCTCTTCGGCACCAAAATTGTGGCTTTGCGAAGCAAAACACAATTGCTAGAATCCAGATACCACGCGGCAGCTTTTTCCTAAAAGGAAACAGCGAGAGCCAAGACCGGATCCACTTGCCTCAATTTATCGCGCTTCGCGATAATGAATGTCGGCAGCTTTTACCGCGTTGCGGTAACAGCGTGAGACAACAATAGTTAAAATACCCTAAAAACACCTTCCAGAAAGGTTGACCCATAGGTAATGCATCCCTATAATTCGCTCCCTTGTTGTTGCGGGGTGGAGCAGTCTGGTAGCTCGACGGGCTCATAACCCGTAGGTCGTAGGTTCAAATCCTGCCCCCGCTACCAACGGAACAGACCTCTTAGAAAAAGAACCTAACTCACTGGTTTTTGTTCTAAGGGGTTTTTTAATTTTAGGGCCATGGTTCATGGCTTTGTCCTCTATAGCAATATTAAGAATTCCAGCAAGATCACCGTGCAGGTCTATTCGCATATCCCTTTCTTTTGTTGCTGGCGTGATAACTACTTTTTCAATTAAAGCTCTTACATGTTCGCGAACTTCGTTTGATGCATTATCTTTTAGTGATTTTTTTAAAGCCGTAACCTCCTGCTTATAACGCCGCGCCATTGTCGGATGAATAAGAGGGCGGGGCGGCTCATCCTGTAATTCAAGAAGGTCGTCTAACTCATTCATACGGTTTACGATTTTTTCTAACTCATCCTTAATCAAATCCGCTGGCACGCCGCTCTTAATCGCCGTAATGAGGTTATCTTTCTCTTTGGTGAGCGTGAGCGCCTCAGATTTAATGCGTTTCTTCTCGGACACCTCAGAGGCTCTCAAGGCATTCATGTGTTTTGTGTATTCCTCACAAAAAACCTCCACCAGTTCATCATTCATCAAATTGGCTTCAAGGGCATCTAAAACAACTTTTTCAATGATCTCGCTTTTAATGGTTTGCTTATTGGCGCAAACGCTCGCGCCTTTGTTTCTGGAGGTTGAGCAACCATATCGTTCTTGATTAATTTTAGAGTAACCCCCTCCGCATTCTCCGCATTTCAGTAATCCCGAAAGCAAATACACAGGTCGCTTGGCAGAACCCAAATGATTGAACTTTTTTTCTAGCTCGGATTGCCTGTCCTTAACGGCTTTCCACAATACTTCATCGATAATTCTTAACTCTGGAAGTTCATGGTGTACCCATTCATCTTTAGGGTTGATGCGTGACACTCGTTTACCGGAACTTGGGTCTTTGATAAATCGTTGCCTGTTCCAGATTAGCTCGCCGCGATATAGATTGTTATTCAATATGCCAGTGCCGCGTTTACGGTTACCATTAATGGTTGATTGTCCCCAAGCGCTACCCGAAGGGCAGGGGATATTCTCTTTGTTCAATTGCGAAGCAATCGCCTTGGGTGATTTATTCTCTAATGCATATTCTTGAAATATGCGTTTAACAATAATTGCTTGGTCTTCGTTGATTTCGCGATCACCTTTGAGAGGTTCGCCAAGTGCATTGAATTCTTTTTTAACTGAATATCCGTAACCAATCCCGCCGCCAGACTTTCCTTTTTCAACGCGGCCTCTTAAACCTCGTCGCGTTTTATCTCGTAAATCGTTTATAAAAAGGGCGTTCATCGTTCCTTTAAGCCCTATATGCAATGAAGATATTTCCCCTTCCGACAACGTAACGATTTTTACGCCCGCAAATTGCATTCGCTTAAATAGGCCTGCAATGTCCTCTTGGTCGCGAGACAATCTATCCATAGCCTCGGCTATCAAGATATCAAACTCCCCGTTCATGCCTGCTTGAATAACGGCTTGAATTCCTGGGCGCATCAGCGAGGAGCCAGAGATACCTGCATCGGTGAAAGTGTCTTGAATGATCCAGTTCTCTAAGCCTGCTTTTTCAGAACATAAGCGGATTTGATCCTCAATGCTTGCAGCGCTTTGAAGGTCACTTGAGTACCGTGCATATATGCATGCTCTAAGGGTCATAATTAATTACCAGTGCTATTTAGGAGATTTAGGCGTAGCACTGAGATGAAAGTCTTTCTCAGCGCTTAGCCTTGCCAGTGAGCGGACAAACGCTTCCATGCGTTTTTTGCTCAGAGCAGGATTATGACTCGGATTGTTAAGAGTCTTCAAATCTCTTGGATTTTTTCCTTTAAATTCTTCCTTCGATGACTTGCTCATAAGCTTGCCTTCGGGAAGAACGCGAGAGCTGTTAAAAGCCCTCGCGCAGAATATTGACGCATGCATGTTGGTATTCTGAGAGCTAAAGCACATTGGGCGCTAGCCTGTGCAATGCATATCAACACGTATATCCAATAAAAAAGAGCACTGGGATTTGAATGTCCCGAAAATGCTCTCATACTTCTTATGATATACCCTAAAGCATTAAGATCTAGTAAATAACCACCCTGTAACCCGCACAAAACATAGGTTTTTGCGAAATTGGCTTTAGGGAGGCGAAAGCTCATTATTAACCGAGCCTCCTGAATTGATTGCCAAAAATCATCCACGTCATAACGATTATGGCGACCCATAGCCCTATGTTTGATACATGGAATTCTTTAAGGATGGCGGCAATAGCCAATAACAAAAATGGAATGCAGGCGCGTTCTAATATGCTTGGTGCATTAATTTTCTTCGGCGTGTGCAATTGCCCTCGCGCTAATCCATGAGGTGAATATTTGCTTGCAGCCGTTTTCCTCCAGATAGCGCATCTTCGCCAGCTCTTAATTGAGGAGTAAAGTAATAGCCATGGTGAGGCCAGAAAGAGAAAGGTAGCGAGATTAGCGCCCTCGTAACTTATGTAACTAGCCATGAGCACTCGATACGAGGCATAAGCAAACATGCTCATAAGGGCGATATTGATCCAGTAACGAATAATTGATGGCATCTCTAACCTCCCATGAAGATGTCGCCGAGAATGCGCGCGACATCGACACCTGATTTGGTGAAATCTATGCCTCTTGGAGTAGGCAAGTGTTTGTAATTTTGGTGAATATCAAAGAGCGGCTTGCCGCGTTTGTCCCTATAACGAGAATCCAGAAAGTAAATGGGTTTGTATGCCAGTACGGCGTAAGAATTTGCCAGAATAAGTATCTGGGCAGAAGGGTGCATCGTTACCAATTCATGCGGGGTAATTAGCGCTCTGCTCGTTATATTGTCTTGAGCGCTAAAATAGGACGGACTTGAAAATAACCCTGCGCGCAATTCGCTTGAGGTGTGGGACAAAGCTTCAACGCTTGTAGTGCCGCATAGTTTTGAGACATATTCAGCAGTGAACATGTCCATAATGCCAATAAGCTGAATAACGCCGCAATTAGCAATGATGCTTTGCCAATTGTCCTTGTAAATCGAGGCGAGCTGATTGAAATCCTGCGTGATCATGTGCATTTGCGCGCCGTAACCAGCGAGCAAGGCATAGGCTTTCTCAATGATTGCCAGCCTGCCAAGTGCTGCGGCTTCCTCAATCACAAAATAAACAGGCGGATTGGGTTTAGTATCAAATCGTGTCACTGCTGTGATGAAAATGCTTAGCAGTAAGCGCAAAAAACGGTGATAGTTAAAAAGCCTTCCGGCAGGCAAGGTAACAAAAATATCAATGTTCCCGTTTTCTAAATCCTCCATAGAGAAGGTAGAACTACTTAAGGACTTGCCAATGCGCGCGCTTTCAAGAAAGTGGGTGTTTTGTTGCGCGGTTGATAAAACACCTGAAAATTCTCTAGGCGATTTATTCAAGATCCTTGAAGCAGCAGCTCTTACTAATTCGTTGCTGCTTTGCGCCATTCCAGCGCCAATAAGCTTTATCTTTTTCCCTTTTTCATCTCTTAAAAATTTGCCCCCAACCATTTCCTCGAAATTAGCGGGGGACAAGTTAAGAAGTCTCCTCATCTGAGTGAGGTCACGAGATTTTTTATCCGTTGGAATTAATACCGTCGGTGTTGCTGCGATATACATGATCAAACCACAAATCAATGCGCGCGCTTCATCAACCCAGAATGGATCTGAGGATGTTTGGTCAGGCACAATGCTTTCTGCAATCAGCATCGTGTCTTCGAAAAAGTCATCGCTATTAGGGTCGAGCCAATCCAAGACATTAAAACTATCAGGCTCTAATCCAAGGTAATTTGTCACCTTCCCCCATGAGTCGATGACAATGACTTTTCTTTTTAAAACATATCTTCGATATTTGGCGACAATCAGCGTGATTTCACCATCTTTTGTATCGATAACGACCAGCGGCCCTTTGTGATCCATGCAGCGAGGAACGCTCGCCGCTAATAATTTACCACTTCGCGTTGATCCAGCCGTTAGCAAATGACGCTGGGTATTGGTAGTTATCGGATAACAGCCTTCTTTGTTGTTTTCTGGCAGGCCATAGCCAAGGAATATCTCTCCCTTCTCGCCGTAATTCCTGCTTCGCAAATATGCACGGCTCGCCCACTCAGCAGAGCCGTGAAGTTGTGCGTCTCTGGAATAGACCCTGCTCATGGAGCGCTTGCTCTGCATGATTGCACTGTAAGCACTTTTTGAGTGTTGTAGGCTTGAGATACACTTTGGAAATATTGATCAAGTGATTGAGAAATATCGCCGCCATCGGCTACAAAGTGATCTGTAATTCCCTCAAGCTGGTTCTTACCGCTACCGCCAACGAAATACACCAATGTAAGAACATCCCCGCGTAAACGCAGAAGTTCTGATTTCCGCGCTTCATCTTCCAGCGTATACCCATCAGTAATGATTAGAATGGCGCGTTGATGATCCTCGAATTCCGGCTTTGCAAATGTGAGGTAAGCATCTTTTAAGGGTGCGTAAATATCGGTGCCACCGCTCGCAACAATATTCTCAAAGCCAAATCCTCCGCCATTACAAGTTTGAAAACCCTGATGTTCGTAGCTCCAAGTAGTGTTAAAAGCGGCAACAGAACATTGAGCTGATGGCGGTAGCAAGTTTAAAAATCCATTGGCAGCATCTTTTACTTTATTGATCGTGCTCGCCATTGAGCCAGAGCGATCCAGTAGCAATGTAATCGATATATCGGGCGCGACGCTTTGAGCGTTGCCATAGGTAAAACAAAGCTTGTCGCCGGACGTGTTGTACATGGCGATGCTGCTTGCAGGCGGGGAAACAAAATGACCATTTTTGTCTTTGAAGTTGCTGATTACTTGTAGGCCCTGAGGCGTTTGCGCTGCCTTGATGATTTCAGCAGTGCCGCCGCTAAAACCGATCACCAAATCATGTTCAACATCAATTTCATAGCCAGAGGAAATGACGATGCCTTTGGCATCGGTCATTACATATTCTGATACCGTTTTGATAAGAACATCAGTAGGGATGAAACGAGGGTCTTTGCGAACGCGAACAGATATTTCTCGTTCAAAGTCGTAAATACTGGTGACAATAATTACAACGGGAACAGAAACATCCTGATTGATGATTGAGATTACAGACGGCGTGTCTGCCCAAATATTCGCGGATGCACTAGCTATCAAAAAGATGGCTAGTAGATTGGCTTTAAATTTCATCGTTAATTCCTCTTCCTAAAGAAGGTTATTAAGGCTGCCGCGAGTCTGGGCAGCACCGAGAAGAGTGAAGTCAAGTTCATGCCTATCGGAGCGCTCGATTACGCCGATGGCTCTCATATACGTTAATAGTGTTCCATCCTGTTCTTCATGTACGCGATATATCTTGAGCGTTTTTAATTGCTCGGAAAAGTTGATCAATGCGAGTTCAGCAGGGATGTCCTGAGGGACTTTGATTTGGATATCATTGCTGGTGGTCTGAAAGGGCACGTGGATCACAGGCCCGATCCAATACAAGCTAAGGTCTTTTGGGTCGTTCAGATTAATCGTCGTTTCAATCTGGTCGAACGCCATTACTAGATCACTAAATGTTGGCCTGAATGCAATAAGCTCTTTGACAAGCTCGGCATCATCACGAAGTTTTGTCGGTGTCCCGCTCCACGAAATACGGTTAGGCGTTGCAGAAAGAACAATGTTGATCTGGGTGTCCCTAGTCGCTTTTCTACGACTTAATGAGATTAACTGCTGCATCAATGAATAAGCTGTATTTAAAGCCTCTTCTTGATCTTCTTCGGCAACTGTCCCGCCGTTCTCAATCAAGACAAAGATAGTAGGGGGAGTGGTATCCTCTTTCACTGGTTCGGTTCTTGGTTGGCTATCCATCATCATGAATGCGCCAATAATTACGATTGCGAAAAATATCTTTTTCATAGGTATTACTCCAATTAGGGTTTGTTGATAAATGCGTTGGCGGTTAGCAATGCAATTAGAATGTTCAGGACGGTCAATGACGCGCTACAGGCAATAGCGAGCGCTTTGTTGTTAGCAAGAATGGACATAAAATCGTTAACTTGAGCCTGAACAAAAACATCTGTTCCAGCACTTTGCTTTGCTATGAGAGTAAATAAATTCAACCCTTCAATTGATGCAACTAGAAGCAGGACGCCGCCAGCGACACATGCAATTATCTGATTTTGAGGCTGGGCAAACCATTCCTCATAATTTTGAATAATTTCTTCTTTAAGTACATAACTCCAAATGTACAGAGGCACTGCTATGATCATAAAAGAAAGTAGTGCAGCGGTTATATGCGCGGGTGTGGCTTCGGGCGCGATAGTTTCAAATAAGCTGCCAATAAATGGTAATTCTGAAATGTAAAAATCAGATAACCCTGCAATATTTTCCGATAGAATTGCGTAGAGTAAACAAAACATCGCAAGGTCTACCGATGCAAAGAATGCTTGTTGTGGCGTGGGTAACCATTCGGGTATTTTTTCGTGTTCAAAATTCATGATAAAGCCTCTGATGTTATCTAGTTAATGAATCTGTTGTGGTGCTTTGCGTTTTATCTAAAAAATATTTCTGGATTTGAATATTTACAATGGAGTGCATCCATTAATTTTGAACTCTAAGGCTGATGGATGATTGGTGTCGAAGCGTTTTGCGGGAGCTAGACAAGTTATTGCCCCATAAAGTAATCTAATCAAATGGTTAGGAGCTATAAGAAAAAAACAGGCAACCCCTATATGAACAGCACTCGTATGAGTGAACTTCAATTCATATCGGTTGTGTCCGCATATTTGTTATTGAAAACAACCACGGAACTAGAATCCTTTATGCGTGATGATAGGCATAAAAGTTTATTGAAGAGGAACGAAATAGAAGCGCCTATTACTAGAAATACGCTCAATAGGATTTACTTAAAATTGGATGAGAGAGTTTCCTCCATAGTTGAGAATGGCACATTAGATGATTATCCATACAGTGTGCTAAATGAGGGAAGTATTGAAGAAAGAGAAGCTGTAATCGTTGGTGTTATTTCGAATTTATATTTGTTGTTAACCGAAAATATTTCCCATGAGGATTTTAGGAAAATGCATCAACAATGGAGGGCGGAATCATCGGGCACATTTTTTGATAGTTTAATTTGGAAATGCACTAATACTATGTGGAAAAAAATGTCAGGATTAAGCCATGTAGGCTTGAGAAGGGTATTCAACCGTGTGGCATTTGTTAGTTATTTTGCTGAAAAGCACCAACATTTAGTAATAAGAGAGAGGGCGGAGGCAACGTTAGTCATCTTTTTGAATTCTCTGAGAGAAAGGCCAATTAACTGATGTTTCGGTAAGAATAAAAAGTATGCTCTCTTTATTGAAATAGGCGGAGGCTGCTAGATTAGCCCTGAATTCTTAATGTTCGTTCTTAACTGATCCAGACTTGGAATGTCGCCTGTACTCGTACAGCTAGTAATCTGATCAAGAATGAACTCCCATACCTGCATAGCTTTTTTCTTCTCAAAGTCATAAGAATATTGCACATAGACTTCACCTGTTATGTCCCGTTCTCCATCACTATGGTTAAGCATGAGTTTGGCGTAAAGTTTTGGTAATCCAACTGCCGTAATCCATGTTGCGCCAGTTCGTCTTAAATCATGAGGGCAAAAGTCATCTATTTCAAAAATGTCTCTGTTTCTTCTTACGGCTTGCGGCAGAGCAAATTTAGAAAGAGGTTTGAGTTTAGGATTCAATTGTGCAGGTGGTGTTTGGGCGCGGGTCGCGCCAAATATGTATTGTGATCTTCCCGTAAATCTAGAAGCATCTTCAATGATTTCCAGAGCATAACGATTCAAAGGGACGCGGTGCATTGTTTTATTTTTAGTTTCGTGCATTTCCATTTGCCAAACCCCTTCGTCAAGTTTCAACCCTGAAAATTTCATGTTCCTCACTTCAATGCTTCTTTGCATAGTAACAAGATTGAACTTTAAGGCATTGGCAGTTATGGGTGATATCCCCGTTTTATCAATATGATGCCAAAACTTCCAAATTTCCTCAAAGGTCAGAACACGATCCCTTGAGCCGGATGTGCCTAATGATTCAATTTCAGTTACAGGGTTGTTTTCTATTAATCGTTTCTTTTTCGCTAGGTTAAATAATTGGCGCGTGTGAGCAAGCGTGTTTTTCAGAACTACTTTTCCGTTTCGGGTAGCGTTCGCTGTTTGTTGTGCTCGTATGAGAATACGAGTTTGAATTTTCTCAATGTCGTCAACTGTGACTTCGTGCAAAAGCTTTTCACCGATAACGGGGATTACATCAAGTCGAAAAATTCTTAATTCTTCTTGGATAGACTTTTTACCTTTTTGTTTTCCTAGCTCAATGTAAACATTGATAAATTCTGCGACAGAAATCTGCTCTTCTAGCTTTTCTTTCTCTAACTTCATTTCCTCGACAGGGTCACGACCATACTCGTGAACTTGGATGTATAGTCGATCATATTCACGCCTTGCTCTATGAATTGACCATTCTGGATACTGCCCAATGGAAATCCAGCGGCTTTTTCCTTTCTGAGCACCACTCATGTACTTAAATATAAAAACCTTGGAACCACACGGATTTATTCTTAAACCAAACCCAGGGCAGCCATAACACCAGAAGGTTTGACGTTTAGATTGAGACGGAAGGTTTCGTATCACGGTATCCAGAAATTTGATCGAATGGGTCATTCTCGTACTTTCGGGTTTGGTTGCTGGCTACTTGGCTGGCTACTTGAGAGGTGTTTCCAGAGTGGTCTGAATGGGACAATATGTGCAAGGTTTTTATTCTGTAAGCCTTGGTCAGAAACGATCTTGGATGATCATGTTAGCCGAGTGTGGATTTTTCAAAAAATCAACGATTTCAAATCGCTGTATCTATTACTGACTATACGTTAGAGACATTAAAACGAGGTTAATGCAACTGACTTTTAATCAGTAGGCCGAGAGTTCGAATCTCTCAGCGGTCACCACTTTCTCCCAAATATTACAATGGTTTATCTGGAAATTAAGACATGCAGGAAACCGCAAGAATACGCTAGCTACTTGGCTGGCTACTTGGGGAAATATTGATTTATATCTGGAAATTTAATGAAGGAAATTGTTGGGGATAACTCTTGATTGTTAGTCTTGGCAGTAGGCGTGCGGGTTTCTAATCCACTCATGGATATCCTTTAAGTAAAAAGCAACACGTATAGCGTTACTCCTGCGGGAAAGCTTCCGTGGTTTGGGGAATGTTCCCCTGTTTATCCTGCGGTGAATTTCCTGTCTGGAAATTCCACATAGTTTTACTGCTAGTTTGATAGGGATCAATGCATTGCTTTGTATCATTAAGGCAGCGGTAACCTGCGCTTCAAAATCAGCCTTGATACTCTTAGTGTTTAATAGATCGCTCATGAAGAAGCCTTTCAACCGTCTTAATAGCGCCCATAAAAGTATCGTTGGAGAATTCGCCTTAATAGCGATGGCGTAGCTGTTGCCCTCAGGAAAGCCATGCCTAGATTAATAATACGCCACTTATATTAAAATCCAGTTAATGAGCGTTGGGCATTGGTTGCTGTGATTGAATTTGAGCCAGCCTTAATTCAGTCCTTTTACCTCAAGAACGCATAGAAGAAATCCAACCTTTGATGTGAACGCTACCAGTCAGGTCGGTCTTTATAAATATCTTTTCCTCCTCTGTTCGTCTAGGCGGCATAGCCGCCAAGTCTCTCTACGACGATATCAATAAAAGATGTTTACAAAGCCCTTTTCCCTGACTGGCTAATTACTTTTCACAAGGTCGGAATTATCTGGTTCTTGAAAACGAAAAAGGAAATAAGGCATGACTAATCAAAACCTAAATACAGAAAACAATAAGCCAATTCAAACGTTCAGAGATGGATGCATCAACTTAAGAATCTGGGAGAAGGATCATAAAAATCCAAAAACCGGAGCAATTAGAACCTACTACTCCATCGATTTGAAGCGGGGCTACAAACAGAACGATGAATGGAAACACACAAATATCATCAACGGAGATGATGCTCTGAAAGTTGCAAATTTATACACCCAAGCAAATGCATGGTTGCTGGAACGTAAACATCCCAGCCATACACAAGTTGCATTGTAGTCGAACTAGGGAGAGGCTCGCCTCTCCCTGTTCTAGATTGAAGAATTCGCTGTGCAAACTATTTGAGTTTGGTAGTATGCCTAGTAAGCGAATTGAGGAATCTAGACTCTTGCAATGAGGAGGTGCAAAATTCCTCCGACTACACTGTTAGTTGATCGAAAACATAAGGAGCCATGGTGAATTCAAATATCAGAGATTATAGAACTCTGACCGAATCAGAAATAGAAGAGTGGGAAAAGCTGAAGCAAGAAGAAGTTGTTGGTGAGGTTGGGTCTTTGAAAATCCGTAGGAATCTTTTCTCCAAGTATTCGGAAGCGGTTAGACGCTTTATTCACATTTTCCCAAATCACTATCTAGATATTATGGAGCTTGCTGGTACTGAGTTGCTCAATAGGAAAATCACTGAATTTTCTGAGTTGCTTGAAAAGCCATCGGTAACTGAGCGTGAAATTCTTAATCATATTAATCAAGAATCACGTCTCTTTATTATTGGGTCTCTGCTTAAAAAATACTCTAGTTTCGGGCATCATGAATCTTATATTTTCCGTGAATTTCCATTGGGTACGTCGTATAGAGCTGACTACCTTTTGGCGGGTAAAAACTCTGATGGTTGGCATTTTGTGTTTGTTGAGCTGGAAGCGCCGTATGGCAATATCACGCTAGCGGATGGAGGTTTGGGTCAATCTTTTAGGAAAGGAATGTCTCAGATTGAAAATTGGGATACTTGGTTGGAAAGTAACTTCAGTCATTTGTCAGAAGTTTTCTGCAAGTACAAAAAGAAGAATGAGCTTCTTCCTAATGAGTTTTGTCGCCTCGATAAAACAAGAATTAATTGTGTTGTTGTAGCAGGTAGGCGCAAAGACTTCTCTGATGAGACATACAGGATTCAACGTAAGCTAAAACGAAATGAGCAGGTATACCTTGTTCACTACGATAACATAATTGACGCCGTTAACATGTTAGTGGGAAGCAATACCTATTGAGTATTTGACATTTGTGACTAACTCCTCATTTAGTGAGGCTGGGCGTAGCTCAGTATCACCGTCATCCATTTCGTGTGGGAGAGCTGCCTAGCGATACTATTGAGCTAGTGGAGCGAAAGTATAACGAAAACTTGCACTTGGATGACCGCAAGATATGTGCGTGTAGTACAAAATGTGCCATTTTCTCCTTCCCGCACCTTTCTTGAGAATGACATTCCATGTCCGTTCTATCCTGAGGGGCGCTCTAAGCCTCGAATTATTATTCTCGGGCAAGAGCTTGGTGGTGCATTATCGGTATTGGACCGAGTGCTGCACCAGAGAACAATTGGTTGTTCTATCGCCAGTCAGGGCGCGTTCCTGCTCCCCGACACCCCATGACCAAAGAGCTTTCTGCGCCCTTTGGATACCTCGACCAGACCTTGGAGATATGCCTCTCCATCTGGATTGAACCATGCACCAACCGTCCGCCTTTTGGATGCCGTAAACTGGTCACATTTTAACCATGACCAACCCTGCGCGGATTGGATGCCGCCAGCGTATTGCCGCTGGATCACAACCACTGTTTCGTCAATGAACCTAATAGAATGATTGTGGAATTGTTCATTACGGGGTTTTCCTCTATCCTCTCAAGCATCATTTTAGTGGATATAAGAATGAACGATGAAATCATGACCTTGAAAGCAGTCGGGGAATACCTCAAGTTAGCTGAGAAGACTAAACGAACAAAAATGCAAACCAAGTTCATGAATTTAAAATAATAAATGTATGAGCAGATAAATGAAGGTAAATGATGGCAAATGACAACAACAATTTTGAAGCAGCACTCTTTAATACTGCGGATAAGCTAAGAAAGAATATCGATGCAGCAGAGTATAAGAATGTCGTACTCGGCCTGATATTCCTTAAATATATATCAGATTCATTCTCCGAGCTATTTGATAAATTAGATCAGGATGATTTCTCCGACCCCGAAGATCGGGATGAATATCTGGCAGAAAATGTTTTTTTTGTACCTAAAGATGCTCGTTGGGAGAGTCTTCAGGCTAAAGCTAAATTGCCAGAGATTGGAGTTGCTATTGATGATGCAATGAGCCTCATCGAAAAAGAAAATAGTGAATTAAAAAATGTACTACCAAAAGTTTTTGCTAAACCTAATCTTGATAAAACATCGCTAGGACAGCTCATTGATGTTATTTCCGATATTGAGCTTAAAGCTGAAAATGAACACTCAAAAGATTTACTGGGGCGAGTGTATGAATACTTCTTGGGCGAGTTTGCCAGTGCCGAGGGTAAAAAAGGAGGTCAGTTTTATACACCCAAATCAATCGTAAAGCTTATGGTCGAAATAATAGAACCCTATAAAGGTAGGGTTTATGATCCTGCCTGTGGTAGTAGAGGCATGTTTGTGATGAGTGAAAAGTTTGTTGAAGAGCATCAGGGGAATATCCAAGACATAACAATTTACGGTCAAGAG
>JAESSY010000194.1 GCA_016763855.1 Pseudomonadales bacterium | reverse complement strand
TTTTTTCGCAGAAACATTATAACAAATTTAGAGAGTTTCAGGCCTTACTTTTTAGTTCTTAACGGGACAGCAGTGAGTGAAAATATTAAATCAAAAATTAGAGATGTTTAATACACTAACTGCCAGTTTGGATTCGAGATGACTGAGTTGTGCTGATATTTTATGTGAACTTGGCCGCGACAGCCATTCGAATCTTAGTCAATAGTCAGAAGTTTTGAAAATCTGGCATTATGGTTTAACTGGCCAATAAACATATGGACATCTGATATAGTCGATAACCAATGATCTTCCACTCTAATTTCGTCTTGTTTTTGTTTGCCAAATATGACGACTTCATCACCGGATGTTATTTCTTCCCAACCATCTGTTATGTCAACCATAGTGGTATTCATCGACATATTACCGACCGTTGAATATCTTTTGCCGCCTATCAATACTTCGATTAAATCTCGGGGAATACCGTTAGCCATTCCAATAGGAATATTCGCCAGATAGCTATCTCGCTGTAGTATGTAGTTACTGCCATACCCCACTGTACTTCCCTTGGGGTAAAAATTAATTTGTCCAACTTTTGAGTAAACTGACATCAATTGTTGTAATGCGTCCGGTGCTTCTTTCTCCAGTTTTTCGCCAAAATTCAAGGAGCCCACACGCACCATATCCAAATGTGCCTCCGGTAAACGCAAGGTCGTGGAAGTGTTAGCAACATGCAGTAAAATATTACGGCGGTTTAGCTTAGTGTTATCAACGATCCAAGCGGCTTGTGTATTGAAGGTAGCAAGGGCAGAACGTGTCTCATCTAAATTGCTTGCATCAGCATTCGGGAAATGAGTCATTATGCCGACGACTTGAATGTGTTTAAGTTTGATTAGTGATACAAGCTGTTTTTTAATTTTTGGAACATTCAGATCAAACCCGTTTCTAGACATGCCTCCCGCGTTCAAATTCAAATGAATTTTGATGCTACGGCCTTGTTCCTTACCAATTTTTGAAAGAAGTTCAGCCATTTGTATATTGCCGACCATCTCTTCAACTTCGCCATACAGATCAGGGTTAGAATGCACAGTTAAAAGTTCCTGGTTGCTCGCCAGCCGCAACCTCATGATGGGAATACTTATTTTCATTTTTTTCATGATTTTTAATGAAGGATTTTCCGTGATCCCTAAATAGTCAGCCTCGGCCAATACAGCGACATTCCCGAGCATTTCCAATCCATGTCCATAAGCATCGGATTTTATGACGACCATCAATTTTGTTCTTTTATGTAGAAGCTCAGTTTTTATGAGGCGTATGTTGTTATAAAAGGCTCTTTGGTCAATGACAATATAAGTATCGGGTCTTTTTTTCTTGGCAGTTTGTTTATTATTCCAGCTGGCAATATGACTTAAGAGCGATTCCGGATAATCTTTCACCGCCATATTCACCTGAGAATATAGTGGTTCATTTACACCGCCGACGGTAATCACTAGGACG
This sequence comes from Pseudomonadales bacterium, assembly GCA_016763855.1. Classification (GTDB taxonomy): domain Bacteria; phylum Pseudomonadota; class Gammaproteobacteria; order Pseudomonadales; family Azotimanducaceae; genus JAHRVQ01. The sequence goes on along the minus strand of JAESSY010000194.1, from coordinate 68,662 downwards.
GTGAAAAATAAAAGGAACTTGCGTAGTTTAATGATGCTAGGTTTCATTTGGTAGTGGCCTTTACTTTTTATAAGGTCAGTTAATTTTGCGTATCATGGCGATAAATAAGTGGATAAGTCAAATTGAGCAGTCATTCTGGTACAAATATAAAGTAAGGAAGGGGGTCAGAAGGAAGGGGGTCAGAGTGGATTCGCGGAATATAAATGTTAGTGTTAAGAATGCCATCTGCCGAATGCTAGCAGTAAAAATCCGTGGATTTACACTGACCCCCCCTGTGAGCGCCATTACCCAACCTGACAGCCGTAATCACACAGTTCAACTTATGGTCTTAAGCTTGTGTGGGAATCGCCTTATGTGGTATTGCCGAGGGTCTCTCCTTGGCAATAATAGAAACACGTTCACCGTAGCGGCTGTTTGGATGGTAGTCCCAGACAGCGTGATGTTGTGTACGACGATTATCCCAAAATGTCAGTGTATTCTCTTGCCATTCTACTCGACAGGTTAACCTGGGTGTTTCAGCAATATGCTTAAATAACATCTCTAATATTGCTTTGCTTTCGCTGGGCCTCAGACCGCATATTTTTGAAGTGAATCCTGAATTGACATAGAGTAATTTCTTGCTGGTCTCAGGATGAACCGCGACCAGAGGATGTTCATTTCGAGGATAACCCCCTTTAGGCGGTGTTGATTTATAAGCGCCGATATAAGGTAATCCACCATCGTGAATCGCTGTTAATCCATCGAGCATATCCTTCATCGTATCGGATAATAATTCATAGGCGAGATACATATCTGCAAAAAGTGTGTCTCCCCCACCCGATGCCGGCGTTTCAGTGATATATAACATGGACCCCATGGGAGGAAACTCATCGCAAGTAACATCAGTGTGCCATGCGTCTCCCGCTGTGTATGGAGATTCCGCAGTGGTTTTGACGGTAAGTATTTCCGAATCACCCCCCTTTGAATGGTTGAGAGGATGAACATGCAATTCACCGAATTTGGCTGCAAATGCCTTGTGTTGATTACGATCCAATTTCTGATTTCGGAATACTAATACCATGTGGTCTAAATGGGCCTGGTGGATATCCGCCATTGTCTTATCGGACAGTTCTCCGGCTAGTTCTACTCCAATGATTTCAGCGCCTATGTGTGGTGTGAGCGATTTAATTTCCATTGGTAGAGCCTGCTTGATTAGACATTCATCTCAGTATTTCGTGATCCCGCCGCATGTTCAAGGGCAGTCGTGACCACGCGCCTCGTTTAAATCGCAAAGAACTATCGTTTTCAAATAGCTTGACCATTCAGCAATCTCTTGTGTTGCGAATTCTGCCTTGCCCTTTTCAAAGCTCGGGATCTTTTTTTCAATTCTAATAATATAAAAATAGTCTTCTCCCTGAATGCCTTTGGTGAGGCTAACCTCTCCAAGACTAGTGTGGGCATTTTCTCCGCAGGCTATTAGGCGGACAGAGGTTGGATAGTTGTTCTCAAGGCCGGAGTATAGATTTGAATGATCGATACTCTTGCAGATTTCACTTTTCTTTGATATTTCTCCCATCATTATGGAGATAGGATCGATGTCGCTAAGCTGGGCATGAGATTCGAAACTCAATTTGGTAAACCAGTTATCTTTACTTTCGTTAGATGGAATGAAGTCTGAAAGTCGAGTATCACCGTTGTTTAATTCAAAGATGAGTTGCCAACCCGATGGTGGTTGAGCTATGAGAGTTTCTGTAGATACTTCGCCAATGTTATTCTTATTTATTGAACTTGATTCGCTGGGGTTTTGCTCCGGACTCTTGGATATACAGCCATTCAGACTGAATATAAAGCAGCATAGCAACAGAAGACGATGGTTCACAGGAAGTCCTGTGCTTCTTTTTCTAATGAAATCAGTCGTCGGACCCAATTGTCGATGAGGGTAAAGTCTGCATCGGTGATTTGGAATGCCTGGCACAGGTCTTTCAAAAAACATTGTTCTTCGATCTCAAATGCGCCATCAGCATAAGCCAGATGTATGAGAGAGATCATCGCGACAGACCTAGATCGTTTGCATGGAAATATAAGGTCGATGCCTTCGAGATTGAGATAGTGAGCTTCAAAGGATACGTCGAGACTCATTTCTCGGCGCATTTCCTTCATCATCACCTCTTCCCCCATCTGAATCTCTCCGTCAGAAACGATGACGTTATGAGCCAAGCAGAGAAAGGCTTCTTTTTGAGTTTGATTGAGTGAAGATAAAAACATGTCTGGCTCATTATTCTTATTTTTTATTGTGACTACTCCGGTGCTATTAATTTCACATCATAATGGTGAATTTTTTCATCTCTTAAGGTGGTCACTTTAACCGTATTTCCTGGCTCAAATTTTTCGAGTAATGTGAGGAGAGAATCATCGTTCGTAACAGGTTCACCATTTATCGCGATAATGACATCGCCTAGATGAATATTTCCATCTCTGTCTTCTCGTACACCGATCATACCCGCTTGCTCTGCTGGATAGCCACTTATTACCGATAGGATAGCTATTCCCTTTACCCGGAGCCTTTTTGTCCAGTAGTCTTTTAGTGTTTCAATTCCGAGAACAGGTCTGAAGAGCTTGCCGTGTTCTATCAATTGGGGAATGATAATTTTAAGTGTGTTTACAGGAATCGCGAATCCGATACCTGCACTAGCACCTGAAGGGCTATAGATGGCTGCATTCACGCCAATAAGTTCACCCATTGAGTTAAGAAGAGGACCGCCAGAGTTACCAGGATTAATAGCGGCGTCTGTCTGAATTACGTTCTTAATCGTTCGGTTGTTAACAGATTTTATCTCTCGTCCCAATGCGCTGACAACACCTACGGAAAGACTTGTATCCAGGGCGAAGGGATTACCAATTGCTAATACCTTTCGGCCAACGCTTAGCGCTGCTGAATTGCCCAGAGGAATGGCTTTGAGATTTTCCTCTGGTGCATCAATCTTAAGTAACGCAATGTCTTTTTCAGGTGCAGTTCCTATCACGCTGGCTTCGTATGCAGCACCAGAGCCCAAGGTAATTGTTATTTTGTTAGCACCCTGAACAACATGAAAATTGGTGACAATGATACCGCTATCATGCCAGACAAAACCCGTTCCGCTTCCTCTGGGAATTTCCAGCACATTCCGTGAAAACCTTCGGCGTCTTAGTTGGGTATTGGTCACAAAAACGACTGATTCGCTGACCTGGCTATAAACTGCAATATTGTTGCTTTCATTTTCCGTTAGCCTCTCATGGCTTTTCCCTCCGTTTATTTGAGCAGGAGAAGCTTGTATAGGAGATTCAGTATTATTCGCAGCCAGAACGACCACGGATATGGCTAGAACAAAGGTTGATACTAACAAAATTCGGTTTGTCATCATCTGAAAAATATTCTATTTACTTTCTATCAAAATTTAGTTCAAAATTAAGCAGGAAGCAATCGCTTATTTTGGATTGGTGCTTGGCTTTTCTTTTAGACAAGCAACAGAGCAAAGGTTCACTTAACGGGTACTGGGTGTGATTCTAGCAACAGAAATATCTGAGGTAATAAAATTATTTAGGCCGTAGATATCATTTGGGCTTAATGAGCCAACAGATTGTTTTAGTCTGAGAGTGTCTTTGATGTATTGATAACGTGCACCTGCATACTGAAATTGCGCGAGATAGAGGCGCTGCTGGGCAAGTAAGACATCAACAATATTTCTTGTGCCCACTTCATATCCAGTTTGAGTTGCATCCAAGGCACTCTGGCTGGATTCTATCCCTCTCAAACGTGCTTTTACTCTTGCTACATCAGTATTTATCGCGCTGAATAAATTTCGAGTGTTTTCGACTACCGTTCTCTGAATTAGATCAAGATTTCTTTGTGACTGATCCAGTAAATATCCTGATTGCTTTGCTGCTGATCTCGTGGCTAGGCCATTGAATATGGGAATATTTAAGCTAAGGGCAGCACTTTTTTGCTCGACTTGTGCGCCAAAATTGTTCGAACCACCAGAATTACTTTCGGTATAGGTAATATCTGCATCAATGGTGGGTAGATGCCCGCTCTTGGACGCACGGAGATTGTTTCGTGCCGCATTTACGCCTTCTCTGGCTGCAATGATAGAAAAGTTACCTTCGAGCGCCCGGTTAACCCAGGCTTCTTCGTTGTTTGGCTCTGGATATTCCACAGGAAAATCGAAAGAGAGCCCATCAACAGCTGAGAATCGCTGATTGGTCAGGCGTAGTAGCGTTTCAAAACTAATGACTTGAGCACCTTCTGCTTCAATGACATTCACGGTGGAGGAATCAAATGCTGCGGTGGATTCCAGCACGTCGGTGATGGCAACCAAACCCACGTCGAAACGCTGCTGAACTTGTTCGAGTTGTCTTTTCACTGCGTCTCTTTCTGCGATGGAGGCGCTTAACCTGTCGTTTGCTTCAAGAATAGTGAGGTATGAATCGGAGACACGAAAGATTAACTCCTGCTGGTCGGCTGCAAATTGAGCCTGAGCCTGTGCTACCACATTTTTTGATTGTCGGAAGCGAAACCAGTTGCCTAGCCTGAATATAGGCTGCCTTAAGCTAGCTTGCCAGCCGTTGTCATTAAACTCGTCTCTGAAATTGGCATTAACAACGTTCCGATCGGTAAATGTTGTTCTTACCCCCACAGAAACTACAGGTAGAAGACCTGCTCTGGCCTGAGGTATATTTTCCGCGCTTGCATTGTAGGAAGCCGCAGCGGCTGCGAGTTGCGGATCGTTGTTTACCGCTAGGTCGTAAATATCTGCCAAGTTTGTTGCACTCGCTGTGTTGATCAAAAGCGCACTTGTTGTGATTAGAGTCATCCATTTAACAGCTGATGATTTCATTTAATTTTCCTGTTCTTATCTGAAACAGAATCTGAAATAGATACTGTTTATTTCACCCCTCGTAGGATACTGATTGAAAGCCTCCCTTACCAGTTTGCTGCGATATATCGGTTTATTTCTGCGTTTAAGTGCGGAAGACCTTCATCTCGTCTTGCAATCTTCATCTAATCTTTAAAAAAGTAGTAAATGGAGCACTAAATAGAATAGACGTTAGTTTTTCGGTTTTGGTTTAGGTTTCTTGAAAATTTGTTTTGTCGTTCTTTTTATTAGTGATCCTTTATAGTTGCCCTTTTTAATGCTGTTAAAAAAACATTACGATTCCGTTTTAGAAATTGTAAGTGATAGTACATGCTCATCTATGTTAAACGACAATCCTTCTTCTGCATTAGCGCTATTAGCCTGTTCCAGACTGAGCGCCAATGTTTCTTTCATAATATAGTCTTTGTGTTCCGAAACGGCAGCGTTCAATTTTTCGCTAGCGGAATAGATTATACTGATTCTATCTACAACATTAAAACCCAGCTCTTTCCTGGATTTTTGTATCCGGTTGACCACTTCTCTCGCGAGGCCTTCGTTGATGAGTTCTTCGTTTAAAGTACAGTCCAGATCAATAGAAATATAGCGGTCAGAGATAGCATTTGTGCCTTCTCTCGCTTCCCTGAATATGAGTATATCTTCGCCGCTGAAAACTTCGTCCGTTAAGGATTCGGTGCTTAAGACGAGACGATCACTTCTCTGAAACTCATTGATGGCAATGATGTCCAGTGCTTCGATTTCGTGCTTAATTTCTCTAAAATTTTTACCAAATCGTTTTCCCAAAATGGGCGAGTTCGGTTTCGCATATAGATTGATGTAGGCAGATTCATCAGTGTCGTAGTCAACGACCTTCACATTGAGCTCAGATTGGATGTAGTCAGCCAATCGGGCAATTTCATCTAAAAGCGCTTTGTCTTTGTGAACAACTCTCAGTCGGGATAGTGGGTACTTTGTTTTAATTTTTTCCTGATGTCGTTTGTTGCGACCGAGAAGAATGATGTGTTGCATTCTCGTGACAGCTTGCTCCAACATGGGTTGAATCAGGGATTGTTCAGCTTCGGGGTAAGTACAAAGGTGAACCGATTCCAATGAATCTCCTTTGGCGTATGTGACCAGTTCGGCATAGATCGTGTCCGCCAGAAAGGGCGCGAAAGGTGCCATGCTAATACTTAACTCATTAATGGTGGTATAAAGAGTCTGGTACGCGGCTTCCTTATCTGGGCTTAGTTCTTCGCTCCAAAAGCGCGATCTGTTGAGTCGGATATACCAGTTGGTCAGGTCTTCAATAAATTCAAAGAGAGCAGGGACAACATTAAATAGTCTATAGTTTTCCATCTCATGAGCGATGTTAGATTTCAGTGTCTGTAAACGAGACAGAATCCATTGGTCCATGATGTTGCTTGATTCTGTATAGTTTTCAGATGCTTTCCAATTATCGATGGAGGCATAGGTATTAAAAAACCGAAATGCATTCAACCAGGGAAGTAGGGCTCGGCGCACCATGTCTTTCACGCCAGAGTCGGAGAAGCGTTGTTCCTCTGCGCGAACGAGACCTGAGTTTATGAGATAGAGACGTAGTGCATCGGCGCCGTACTTCTCCATCAAATCATCTGGAGGTGTATAATTTTTCAATCGCTTTGACATTTTCTTACCGTCTTCAGCCATCACAATGCCGTTGACGATAACGTTTTTGAAAGGGTGCTTGTCGAATAATGCAACGCCTAATACAATAAGGGTGTAGAACCATCCCCGAGTTTGATCGAGACCTTCAGCGATAAATTCTGCTGGAAAGCCTTGGTCAAATACGTCTTCATTTTCAAAAGGATAGTGAAGTTGTGCATAGGGCATAGAACCGGATTCAAACCAACAATCTAATACTTCTTCGATTCTTCGGTAAGTGCCTTCTTCTCCCTCTATGGTGAAATTCAGGTCATCGACATTTTCTCGGTGGAGATCGCTTACGCGAATGCCTGTGTAAGTCTCAAGTTCTTCAATCGATCCGATGCAAACTCGTTTTTCAGTTTTGTCATTTATCCAGATGGGTAAAGGTGTGCCCCAATATCGATTTCGAGATATAGCCCAATCAACGGCGCCTTCAAGCCACTTGCCCATGCGCCCGCCTTTAATATGCTCAGGAACCCAGTGAATTTCTTGATTTGCAGCAACGAGTTTGTCCCGCATCTGTTCGACTTTTACGTACCAAGAATCGATAGTCCTATAGATGATAGGTGTGTCGGATCTGGGGCAAAATGGATAACTGTGAACAATGGTGTCGTGTTTGTAAAGAGCACCACTTTCCTTGAGATATTTGATGATGAGTTTGTCCGCTTCTTTTACATGGAGGCCGGCGAAATCCGTAACTTCTGCTGTGAACTTGCCTTCCATGTCTATAGGGCAAACGATAGCGTCGATTTTCGCTGCCTTTAACACACGATAGTCATCTTCACCAAATGCGGGGGCTTGATGGACGATACCCGTGCCGCTTTCTGTTGATACGTAATTGTCAGAGACTATTTGAAAGGCGCCTTCCTTTTTCATCTCTTCGAAGTAGTCAAATAAAGGTTCATAGGTTTTACCGACAAGTGCCGATCCTTTTACCTCATCTAGAACAACAAGATTCCTTCCTTTTCCTACGGATTCCAAAAGCGCCTTGGCGAGATAAAAATTAATATTGAGGTCTTCATCGTGAACTTTTATATAGTCAATACTTGCACCAACGCAAAGTGCTAAATTTGAAGGTAGGGTCCACGGTGTTGTAGTCCAGGCTGAGATATAGGCGTCTTCATTTTCTAGTTTAAAGAGGACAGTGACAGCTGGATCCTGCACATCTTGATAATTTGAAGTCGCTTCAAAATTTGAGAGGATAGTGCCGAGCGCAGTAGAGAATGGGACTACTTTAATACCTCGATATATTAGATCTTTTTCCCAGAGTTGTTTGAATACCCACCAGAGGGATTCCATATACCAAGGGTCCATTGTTTTGTAATCGTTTTCAAAGTCAACCCACCGACCGATTCGAGAAATGGTTGTTTCCCATTCGCTTGTATAACGCTGTACGATGCTACGACATTCGTCGTTGTATCCTTTGATCCCCAGTTTTTCAACGGCTTCCTGAGAAGACATACCAAGAGATTTATCTATTTCGTGCTCAATAGGCAGACCGTGGCAATCCCAACCAAATCTTCGTTGAACATAGCGGCCCTTCATTGTGAAGTAGCGAGGAACGGCATCCTTTAAAATTGAACCGACTAAATGTCCGTGATGAGGCAGTCCTGTTGCAAAGGGAGGGCCATCATAGAATATATAGGGGGCAGACTGGCTAGTTTGCGTGAGCGTCTTTTGAAATATCTCTTTTTCTTTCCAAAAAGAAAGTGTCTTGTGTTCGCTTTCTACAAAAGAAAATGATTCGTTAGCTGGGTCTGTACTGCCGGTCACTGTAAGTTACCTATTAATAATCAATTTTGTGTGGGTTTTATCAAATCCTACGCTATATTTCTGAAATAATGCCTTAACGAAAAAACCCGCCACTTGGCGGGTTTTTTAAATTGCTTGCGCAAGTTTCAACCCACTCTTGAGCTTGGAATATTAATAAGTAGATCATTAATTATAAGATTGAAAGTATTGCTAGTCATGGTGAAAGCATCAGCTATATAGTGCCTATTGTCAAGGATGCTCAGATTTTGGTTGAATCTTTACGGTAAAAATATTGATGCTCTTCATCATTCTCGTGTCAGTCTTCGTATATATAACACATCAGAAAGTGAAATCTATTTTTTTCACCAGCAAAGGGGTAGCCAAGCTCTGCACGTGAGTGACCGTTTTTTTGATTGCATTAGGTTTCAATTTTTATTTGCTGAAGCCGGCGAATTTTAATTACTCCATCACCAGTCCCTGGCAATCCTGGCTTAGCTTACTGGTCATTACGCTCTTACCAATGTTCGGAGTTTTAGCGATGAGCTCAGAGGGCTCCATTCTAACGGCAGTAGCTATACCTGCTTTGGGTTACTACGTCGCGTGGGCTCTAGTACAACAATACATAATCGTCGCGTACATTTTTCCTCGGTTAAATGTGCTAGTACCCAAGTATACCCTCGTGTTAAGTGCTGCAATTTTTAGCTACCTACACTTTCCGAACTTTTCACTCATGAACGTCACCTTTGTAATGGGTTTATTATGGTATGCCCGCTACCAAAAATATGGAAATTGGTATGCAATCGCAATCTCTCATGCGTTCTTGGCAGTGGTATTTCGGGAAATAGTGCCAGAGCAATGGCGTATCTCTGGCGAAGTCGGCCTGGTTTTTCTTTCTAAGTTAGGATTGTAGTTGGAGGTAAGATTTGGTTCGCTAGGGAGTTTGGTTTCTTTCTGAGTCCATTGCTTGATTCACTATTTTCTTTATTGCGTCTCGAGAGAAGGGTTTACGTAAAAAGAAAGTATTTTCAGTTTCCTTAAAAGGCTGCAAGTGACCACTGACGATTATGATGGCAGTGCTTTTATCAAACTCTCGTACCTTTCCTGCCAATTCTGAACCGGTCATTCCAGGCATGGTTTCATCTGTCAGTATAAGGTCAACATTCTCAATGTTGCTCTGTAACAATTTTAAAGCATCGTGGGCATTGTCAAAGTCAGTTACTGTATATCCCATTCTACTTAGCATGGTCTTACACACGTCTCGAACAAATTCTTCGTCATCGACTACGATAATATGGCCCTCGGATTTGTTGTCAGAGATGTTATCCGCGGGGGCTTCGACAATTATTTCACTCACGCAAGGCAGGTAGACAGTGAAAGTTGATCCAAGGTTTAGCTTGCTACGAACATCGATATAACCGTTATGACCCGTTACTATGGAATGAACTATGGACAAGCCGAGTCCGGTACTTTGACCCTGAATGCCAAAGCCAAGCTCTGTGTTGCTGTAAAATGGCGTAAAAATTTGGTCGATACTATCCGTATCAATACCAATGCCGCTGTCGCTAATGGATAATACAAAATGCATTCCGGACAGCAGCCCTGAGTTAGGGGGAAGTTCTTCTGCGTTGAATATTCGTGCATATGCTTCAACGCTTAAACCCCCCCCCTGTGCTTGCATCGCTTTCCCTGCATTGGTGCAGAGGTTCATAACAAGTTGGTGTATTTGGGTTGTATCAGCCAGCACTGAAGGGAGATCTTTTTGCAAATCGACGGTCAGTAATATCGTACTTGGTAAGCTTCCCTTTAGAAGGTCGCATGCTTCTTCAATTGTAGGCGCAAGATTACAAGCAACTAGATCGGTTTCTTTTTTCTGAACAAAGGAGAGGAGGCGTTCGATAAGTGAGCTTGCTCTGTCAGAAGCACTTACTATTCTGTTTAAGTGCTCAGTGACTTCATCGTCACCTCTCACTTTTTCTAAACACAGGACGCTATACCCATAAATTGCCATCAAAATATTGTTGAAGTCATGGGCAATCCCACTCGCGAGGCTACCAATGACGGCCATTTTTTCTTTGAGTCGTACTGCTCTTTCGAGGTTTCTGAGTTCCGTCACATCCATTCCTGAAGCTAGGAGAGAATCTTCTGAAGCGGCCGAGTGCCAGAGTATCAAGCTTTCTGATCCATCAGCCCTTAAAATGGGATACTCAAGATATTCATTATTTGATTGTGATGTAGAACCAAAAAATGCAGAGATGGTTTTTTCTACCTCCCCTTTATGAGCATCTGGTACAAAGTCTAACCATTTTTGATTAATTATATTTTTTGGGCTTTCCTGTAAAATTCTAGCACCTTTGTTATTGATGGCTAGCACCCTTCCATCTTTATCCAGATTCAACAAAATGACCTCGGCCACTTCCAGATATCGTCGGTTTAGATTTTTTTCGTGTTCGAGTTCAGCTTCTTTCTTATGTCTGTTAGTTATTTCACTTTCGATCGTCTCGTTCATTAATATAATTTGTCTTGCGTGACGTACTTTTTCGTATTGTCCGCGAAGGAGAAAGAAGGCGAGGGTAATCGAGATTAAAAAATAGCCTGTGTAGGCCCACCAGGTAAACCAAGGGGCTGCAAGAACAGTGAAATTAATTGTTGCTTCCTCAACACTCCAAAGTCCTTTGTTGTTAGCAGCTTTGACTTTAAATTGATATTCCCCTGGTGATAGATTTGTATAGGTTGCCATATGGGTTTGTCCGGCGAAAATCCAATCGTTATCTAGGCCGTCTAATTTATATTTAAAGGTGTTTTTGTCTGGTGCAGTAAAGTCGAGTCCGGCGTAGTTAAATGCCACCACATAATCGGCATACCCAAGGGTAAAGTGATTGTCCTTGATTTCCGCAATGGAGAGAGGGATGTTGAGTTTGCTTACACGAGTGATGACCGAAGGAGGTGCATGGGCATTTAATTTTATTTGGTCTGGGTGGAAGCTATTAAATCCGTTGATGCCACCAAAATAAAGCCTACCAGTCGATGTTCTCAGGCTTGCAGCATGGTTAAACTCCGTATGTTGCAAACCATCTACTACTCCAAATGTCGTAAATTCTTCCCGCTCAATATTGAATTTAGTCAATCCATTACCAGTACTTAACCATAGATCACCCTGTGAATCCCATTCTCCACCGTAAATAGTGTTCCCCGGCAGCCCATGTTGGGCGCTATATATCTTCGTACGATACAAGCCATTACGTCTGTCCGAGGCGCGCCAAAGGGCAAGGCCCGCGCCTTGAGTTCCTATCCATAGGTTTCCATTCACATCCTCAGTTATCATAGTGATTGAATCACTAGGCAGGCTGAGACTGTCATCTGAATTGTGTTTATACAGTTTTATTGCTTCGGTTTTTGGATCCAGTGAGTTTAATCCTCCGCCATCGGTGCCGATCCAAATTAGATCATCAGAACATTGATAGAGTGCAAGAATGCGATCGCTACTAAGAGAGTTGAGTTCGTTAGGATTCAGTTTGAAGTGTTTAAAGGTTGTTTGTTTTGAGTCAAATTTGTTTAGCCCGCCACCGTAAGTACCTACCCAAAGATCTGCATTTGAATCATAGAGTATTGATGTGACACCGTTAGCGCTCAAACTATCCGCTATGTTGTCATCGTGTTTGTAAGTGGTAAATCGTTTGTCAGAATCTACTATCTCTAATTTTGTAAGACCGTTTGATCGTGTTGCAATCCATAGCGTGTCTTTTTTCCCGAATTCCAGAGCCATTACCCTATCCTCAGGAACTGAATTGGGTTCCTTTGGGTGCTGAATGATTTGCTCGAAGGAAGCAGTTTCAGGATCATAGAGATTTAGCCCTCCGCCAAAAGTACCTATCCAGATTTTTCCAGCCGCATCTTCTGCGAAAGAGGTGATGGTGTTATCACTCAGTCCATCGGCTACTTCGTAGTGCAACATCACTTCGTTAGCAGGATTCCATCTGCTGAGTCCCTGATAGGAGCCAATCCAAATGAGATTGCCCCTGTCTTGGTAAATCGACATGATTTCATTACGATTTTCGAGGACGCGCTCAAAGGATTGGGTTTTAGGTTTCCAAATGTTCAGACCATTTAGCGTTGCAATCCATAACTTTCCTGAAGCACTTTGGAATATGCTTGTAATTCTGTTCCCGCTAATACTTCCATCATTACCTTGAGCCTGGAACCTTACAAATTTTTCTGAATTTGCATCATATCGATTGAGGCCACTATTGTGAGTGCCAACCCAGAGAGAGCCCGTATTGTCTTCAAGAATTGCGCGAACATGGTTTCCGCTTAAACTATCTAGATCGAGTTCATCGTGAGTAAAAACTGTTGTTGTCAGAGTGTCTAACTGAATATTAACCAGACCGTTTTCAGTACCAATCCAAATCAAGCCATCACTGCTCTCATGAATAGCCCATATGCGGTGGTTCAGAATATTATTTAGCGCCGTGGGATTTCGGTCAAATAACTGAGTTTCTTTGTCTAAAAGGTTCAAGCCTGCTCCATCAGTTCCTATCCATAGTCTACTTTTGCTGTCTTCGAATAGGATGCGTATTCGATTGGTGGATAGAGATGTGTCGATATCCGCCTGATGAGCGAAATTGGTGAAAGATTCCGTGTCCGGGTGATACTGGGCGAGACCGCCGTCGGTGCCAATCCATAGAGTGCCTGTATCGTCAATAAGGAGGCTTCTGATTGTATTGTTTGGAAGAGAACTTTGGTCTTCAGGATCGTGATAGAAGGTTTTGAATTCATAACCGTCGTATCGATTTAAGCCTTCCTGGGTACCAAACCACATATATCCTTTTGGATCTTGCTCAATAGTGTAGACATAGGACTGAGAGAGCCCGTCGAGTTTGCTTAAATGTTGGAAACGGTCATTGATTTGTTTTGAATTTGCTAGGGCCAGATCTTGAGCGAAAATACAGAGAAAGAGTAACAAAATCGCTTTGTAGTTGATGTTTTTATAGCCCTCATGTTGTTCCTTTATTAGTGAGGCCATCCCACTAAAAGGAATTCTGCATTGCGCTATTTACGGCAATGGCTGCCAGATGGCTACAGTGTCGATTGTCAGTATTGCCGTCGTCATGAAGTTTAGCTGCATCTGCCAACTTAACGAATTCTGATGCCTGATTCATTGTTAACGAATTGACCCTTTCAGGCCAAACACTTTGGACAAAAATGTGCTGGATACGGGCATTCATGTTTTTCATCCTATAGAGCTAAAAATTATGACATAGTTCATCTATTGATTCTTGGTAAATCAGCTTTTGAACTGAGATATCAATTCCCATTTCGTATTGATATCGGATTTTTTATGCGATTGTTGATACTAGGATGCTATTTATACAATTCTTACTCACGATCCTTATGAACTTTGGCGACGCTGCCGCGAGAATTGATTTTCTGGATAATGGTGCCGATTAACTTCTCAATGTGGAAGCAATGATACCAGTTTGGCGTATTTTGGTGTTCTACGGTACTTGTACCGACGAAATCAAAGGACCAGTTTTCGTGTTTAGCGCTTTCATAGACTTTAGAAAGCCGCTTCCATGCAGGTCCAGACATGATGGGATGCGAACAAGCAACGACAATATTGAGTGCGCCATGGGATTTCAGCTCGTCTATTGCTGCGACGACGGACCCTGCAGAGTCAACAATGTCATCTACCAACAAAACATTTTTATTATTTACATCACCTATTAATGTTGATCTGAACACTTTGTTAGGCTTAGAGTAATCGCGTTCCTTTGACAGTACTGCTAGATCAGCTGATAGTTCTTCGGCGTAGGCTCGTGCTCTTTCGAGATATCCAACATCAGGAGAAACGACAACATCTCCCACTAAATTTTCTTCACTTAACCATTCTACTAAGTGGCGGGTCAAAAACACATTTTCGAGGTGAGCGACCGCAGGATTAAACATACCTGCTATCGCATCATTATGTATTTCGACACTAAGCACGCGATTAGCACCCGCTGCCTGAAGCATTCTTGCAAATAAACCCGCACTAATTCCTTCTCGGGTTCGGCCTTTGCGTTTATCTTGTCGGGCACCAGGATAATAAGGTGTGATGACGGTAATATATTGAGCGTCGGACAGGGCGGCGGCTTCTACGCAATGTAACAACATAACAAAGCGGTCATAAACAGAAAATGAGTCTTGTACTCCTACAGTTGACTGAAAAATGTAGATATCGTGTCCGCGAACGTTAGCTCTGATTTCCATTTTTCCTTCACCGCAGGCGAACCAGGTCTCAGTGGTGGGTACAAGGGGGAGGCCCATATGGTCCGCGACACTTTGAGCAAACTCCCTGCCGGATTCACATGTCATCAAGGCAATAGGGGCTCTCGAATCTGGGTTCATCTAAATTTCTCCATCCTTTGTTAGTTTTTCCAGGGTCGCCACAAGTAATTCGTGTTCTTCAACGAGTATACGTTTTGCAAGGGACTCCGGTGTGTCTCCATCAAAGACCCGTACTCTCTTTTGAGCAATTAAGGGGCCAGTATCATATTGTTCGTCTAGCCAATGAATGGTGATGCCTGATTCTGAATCTCCTGCTTTAATGACAGCCTTGTGGACATTCATGCCAAACATTCCTTTACCACCATGCTTTGGTAGTAAGGATGGATGTACATTTAGAATTTTGCCGGAGAACTTTCTGAGTGTAATAGACCCCAGCTTCTTCATGTAACCCGCTGTTACAACTATATCAACATTGCGACTCTCAAATACTCTGGCTATGGCTGCATCGAGATCATCGGGATTGGGATGAGTCGAGCTGGATAAGTGGACAGCTTCAATACTTGCTCGACGTGCTCTTTTTAGGCCTTCCGATTGACTATTGTTACTGATAGCAACGACGATTTTCGCGCCTATTCGCCCCGTATCGCAAGCATCGACAATTGCTTGAAAATTTGTGCCTTGATGGGAGACTAGGATCCCAATTTTTTTCATATTTTGTGGTGCTATTCTCTGGGTTGGCTTGAGAGTGTGCGGAGAAGGCGCACAGTTTAACAGATGCCTTAGGCTATCGCCCTAAAAATTCGGATAGAGTGTTATACTGGATGCACTTAAAGATTCAAGAAGATTAGAGGTCCATATCTAGAATGTCCATATTTAGAACCGCTATTTTTAAAAGAAAGAAAATTAAGAGCGCTAAGAACTCGAGCAACATGTTGATTTTGTTTGTGCAATTCGTCTTTGTATCTTCTTCCTATGCTGCTGGGCTCGAAGTTGAAAATGCCTTTGCACGGGCAGTGGCACCGGGCGCTCCGATGGGTGCTATTTATGCTCGCTTAAACAATAGAGGTGATCAAGCACTTGAGATAACCCGTGTGTATTCGGAGGTGGCTGGAATGAGTGAGATACATGAAAGCGTAGAAATAGATGGCATGATGAGAATGCGTCAGATAGATCCTTTACGTATACCTGGTTCAGCTTATATTGATCTATTGCCTGGGGGTAAACATATCATGTTGATGAGGCTTCAAAGACAATTAAAAACAGGGGATTCTTTTGTAGTAGTTTTGGTTGATTCAAAGGGAACTGAATACAAGGCTGACGTACTAGTTGGCGGATTTGGTCAAATGACTATGCCAACACCAGAGAAATAGTCGTCAAATTAATAGAAAAGGCGATATCCCTCAAGCCTAATGTCGTGTCGTTTCATGAGCCATTGGCAGACACTTTTTGGTGTGCGTATGTATCATGTGAGTTGTGAAAAACTGCTAGTTTTATGCAGATCCGACAGCCTATATATCATTCATCACTAGGGTGTTGGGAAGATTACAGGAAAGAATTACCGAGCTTTGCCAGCGCAATTGGAGAATCCATCTAGTCATTTTTTTAAAATAGTGTTTTGAAACTATTGCTCCGAAACAAGAACCTTGTTTTCCGTTAGTGTTTCGATTTCCTTAGGTGACATGTTCAGCCATTCAGTAAGTATCGAATTGTTGTGTTCACCCTGAAATGGTGCGCCAGCCCGGACACCGGAAGGTGCGTCAGAAAAGCGATAAGGGCTTTGAAAGGTGGGACGGGTTCCGCCATGCCTATCATCAACAGCAACAATGCTGTTTCTGTGCTTCAAAGTAGGCGAATCTTGTAGATAAGTAATCGATTCAAAAACGTTACCCCAAGCGAGGTTCGCTTTATCCAATTGGGCGACGAGAGTATCTCTGTCATCGTGAGAATTAAGATAGTCAGAGAAAGCGTCTCTGCGACATTTAATTTTCACCGGGAGTGATGCGCCCATAGGCGTGGGATCCTTAACACCCATGCTAGTTACAGCTTGTTGCCAGATATATCGAAAGTCTCCAGCGAGGATTATAGCGCCTCCAGTGGCGTCCCATACTTCACTGGCAGCTGTATTCACATCTACATCGTCCAAGTAATAATGTGTTTGATCGTCAGTCGCGAGCATGGCATCAACCATGGCAATATCAATGTGCTGTCCCTGGCCAGATCGGTGGCGCTGATGGACAGCAGCGAGAAGGCCGACTAAGCCGTGCAAACCCGCATTTGTGTCAGCGAAGGACATACACATTTCCACTTGTTTTCCCTCACTCTTCTCTGCCTGGCGTTGAATACTGCCAGTTTCAGCATGGATTATTGGCGCATATGCTGCTCTTTTGGATTCTGGACCATTATGACCAAAGCCCGAGATAGATAGCATGATCAGTCGTGGATTGAGTTCGTGCAGACTATCCCAGCCCAGACCAAGTCGTGACATGACATCAGGGCGAAAATTTTCGATTAGAATATCTGTTTTCTTTAAAAGGGATTTGAGAAGTTCGACACCCGCGTCATTTTTTAGGTTGATTGAAATATTTTTCTTGCCAGCATTTTGTTGATGGTAGTAGCCAGATATTGAACCGGTTTTTGCTCCCCAATTTCGAGTGACATCAAAATTAGGTGGCTCTACCTTTACAACCTCTGCACCCAGATCTGAGAGCATGCGCCCTGCAAAAGGACCTGCCAACACCCTTGATAAATCGAGAACCCTTAGATCTGCAAGCGGAAAATCCTGGTTCATAACACGTTTCCTTTTTTTGTTAGCTCGATACTAAACCATTATTGCTATATTCTGAAATTACTAGGTTTAGCGTGGTCGAGATGCCGAGAGACCTAAGATCGCGATAATAATAAGAAAACAAGTACAGGAGGATTTAGTTGACAGCGTTATCTTGGGCAATATTTTCCGAACAAGCACCAGAAATCGCACATTTTGGTCAAAAACGAATTGATGGAAAAGTGAGTTATCTTGCAACTGTCAGAGAGAATGGCGCTCCTCGCATTCATCCAGTTACAGCATTGGTTGGAGAGGGCTCATGTTTTATCTTTGCGGAACCTGAATCTAGTAAAGTCCGTGATTTTCATCACAATAGTCAATTCTCACTGCACTGTAGTATGTCTGATAGCTCTGGGAGTAGTGGGGAATTTCAAATTAGAGGATTGGCTGAATATGTGAGTGATGAGGATGTCCGATTATTGGCTGAATCAATCTGTCATTATCGCCCTGCATCGAGTTATCAGTTGTTTGAGCTGAAAATATCGGAAGCCATGTCTAATTGTTATCGAGGGGGGAGAGCGAACAGGAAGCGTTGGCGAGCTGTAATTTGATAGGCTGTGATTTGAGAATTTTCGACTAGCGACTTAGGTTTTTAGCGCTACACTTAAGTACATCAGAAGCTGAAGAAAAAACTATGTCTCGCCTCTCTATTGATCAATTATCCATTTTGTTGCTTGAGCCATCCCCCACACAGCGGAAAATCATCACGACTCGCCTTGCTGACGCGGGGAATCGTAATGTTGAATGTTTTTCGACCGTTGATACGGCATGGAATAGCCTGGAAAAAGGAGCCCCTGACCTCGTGATTAGCAGTATGTATCTTGAGCAGATGACGGGGTCTGATCTATTGATTCGTATGAGAGAACACGCCGATCTCAAAGATACGCCCTTTATGCTGATATCGAGTGAAAGCAAATGGAAAAACCTTGAAGCGTTAAAACAGGCAGGAGTGATGGCTATCTTGCCCAAGCCCTTTAATGTAGAAGATATGAAGATGGCTCTACAAACAGCCGCGGATTATATTGATCCCGAAGAGTTTAGGAGCGCGGCTTTTGACGCTGAAGAATTACACATTTTAATTGTGGACGATAGTTCAACCGCAAGAAAACATATCCGAAATCTGCTTAGAAAAATGGGTATGGAAAAAATATCCTTAGTAAATGACGGTACAGAAGCCGTTGAGATTATGAAGGAAACCATCTTTGATTTGGTTATTACTGACTATAATATGCCTGAAATGGATGGAGAAAAGCTGACGAGTCATATTAGAAATCACAGTACCCAGTCGAGCATACCGATATTGATGGTGACTTCAGAGAATGATGAAGCGCGACTTGATTCTGTGTTGAAATCTGGTGTTTCTGCTGTTTGCGACAAACCTTTTGATGTAAATCATATCCGTGTGCTGCTCGGCCAACTCTTAGCTTGATATAAGTTTAGCGCGAGTTTTTCAGGCAATGATAACCATTTCTAGCCCTCTGCAATGTAATAAAAAAATTTAACTAGTCGCCAGAGGAGTGAAAATTTGCATCCTTCCACCAGAAAAGCACACCCGCTTGTTAGTAAGGTATCAATAAGGAGAAGGGATTGTGAGTAATGTACTATTGAGATAGATAATGGTGCTGTGTGTTTTGATGTTGTTAATACCGCCCGTAAGCGAAAATCCAAAAGCAGAATTCAACTCGGATCAAATTAAAGCTAGCGGCTCTTATTTTTGCTGCAGAATTGCGGGCATCTGATTTTTCAGGAATTCAAGATTTGCAGGGGCGAATGCAAGAATTCTGTCATGAAATTCCTTTATAGAAAGGCCGTGGTCTAATTGCCATAGAGATTTGATTTCCTCCGAAATGAACCAAATATTGCGTGCTTGTCCCGGTGTGGCCAAGATCATGGCTAATTGCTTTTGAATAAATTCAATGGGATATGGGGTTTCTTTCATTAAGTAGGTTTGGGCCGTTTCTGGCGACCAGCGACCAAGCTGTAAGTTGATATCTACGATTGCTTTGTGAATGGCTAACTTCTTTCTTGAAAGTGCTGCGATTCTGGACAGAGAATGAGAATAGTAGACCGGTGCTTCAGGTAAGTTCAAAACGTATAATGACCAAGCATGAGCAAATTCTTGCCATAGAGGATTGTTTTCATATGAGCTTGCATAATTCAACATATGCATACCGGGTAGCGCAAATTGGTAGCTTAGGGTCTCAAGTTCAAAGGAAGGTAATTTCGCCAGAAGGGATAGATCAAAGAAAGCGGTATTCGATTGATAATAAAATGGCACTGTTCCTATTTCGTCATCCGCAGCGATTAACACTTCTCGCTCTAGGGGATCATTGAACCAAAGCTTCAGCCCATAGTGTAAATCGGCTACAAATTGCGTTAGCTGATCAAGAAGCGCTTGCTTGTCTTTAGGAGTCTGTTGGTGAGCGTCGTAAATCTGCCAAAGGTTCGACTGTGGGAGTGGTATCAGGATCTCGTTTATTGCTGAGTGAATTGGCGCAAGTGCAGTGTTAAGTTGTTTGAGTTCAGACTGATAGTCGAGATCAGCTTCATTTTTTAACTTATCTGTTGGCGTTGCAGCAATTAGTTTGGAGGATTCCAGCTCTACTAGGAATCTGCAAAACGCTTCATAAGCTGGCACAACATCATGTCTGAATGCTAGTTCTAAGCTTTGGTAATCTAGCTTTTGTTTAGATTGGCTCATGTCGGAGTACAACAATATTTGTTGATACCTTGTGAGTATGGGATTGTTTTCGAGGCTAGTGAGTTTAAGACATCGCTTTTTGGCTTCAGAAATTATGGGCTTTGAGAACTGAAAAGTGCTGCCCAGAGAAAGATTCGATCGTATTCTTTGAAGCCCTTGGTTTGAATTGATGATGTCTTGTTTGATCTTTAGAATTTTAGTATTTGAATGTTGGGCAAAACTTAAAGGTGGCAGTAATTTATGAAGGTCTTGCAGATGATTTCTATGCCCCCAGTTCGTTATTGCTTGGGATAATGAAATTTCAACCATTTGTTTTTCGTGAATCGCGTGTCTAAGTGTTGGTCTGAGCAAACTTTCATCCAAGCGAGATAGGTGCTTAAGAACAGCCTTAAGCTTCAAATGTTGTTCGATAAGTTCTTGATGACTTGGAATAATGTGTTTTGGGACTTTTTGAACGCTTGCTAGTAGTTTTTTTGCAATGTCATTCTCGAATTGACGTCGTAGTGAAATCGAATCCGGTTTAGGGCTAGATTGGGGAGCTTCATAGATAGTGTTTTCACCTCCTGTATCAACAAGAATATTGTTGAAAGAACAAGCTGAAAGAAAAAAGGGCAAAAATAAAAGTAATGTCGATTTTGTGTTCAAAGAAAAATTCATTTAATACTTATGTTAGTCACAATATTGAGTAATGCAGTCGCTTATCGTAAATGCGCTAAGATCGTCATTTGGAAAAACTTGGCACCATTAATCTTAGAGGCAGAAATTACTTAGAGTGCTCATACTGAAGAAGTTTCATTCATTGTCATACTTATGTTGCTTGCGAGTGATGCTACCGAGATAACCCTTGTGATGGCGCATTCCATAATCATGACTAGTAATGCCTTTTAACTCCATTAGGGTTAGTGCAAGCGCATCGCTAATGGCCAACATAACAGCGATGCTCGCGCTTGGCGCTAATTTGAGTGGGCAGGCTTCTACAATATCCTCACCCATATCTAATACAATTTTGCTGTAATCTCGTAGTGGCGAATCAATGTGAGAGGTAATCCCGATAATATGGGTTACACCGAGGTGGCTAGCGTTCTCTAGCATTTCCAAAACCTCGATTGATTTTCCGCTAGTCGAAAATGCAATGATAATATCCTGTTCAGAGATCATTCCCATATCACCGTGTCCAGCTTCTGCTGGGTGAACAAAGAATGCCGGTGTGCCAGTAGAAGCCATTGTGGCGGCGAATTTATTGGCAATATAGCCGGCTTTACCGATACCGGT
Source organism: Pseudomonadales bacterium (assembly GCA_016763855.1). GTDB lineage: Bacteria > Pseudomonadota > Gammaproteobacteria > Pseudomonadales > Azotimanducaceae > JAHRVQ01. Next base: position 47,298 of record JAESSY010000194.1, on the reverse strand, counting down.
TGTAATGATCTTTCCTTCACAGTTCAACATCAAATTGACAGCACGCTCAAAATCGTCGTTGACCTTAATATTTTGAATGGCAGCTGCTTCACTATGAATGATCTCGGACATGCGCTTTTGTATGTTCAAAGTTACTCCCGATTAGATATAGCATTAAGTTAGTCGCGCATTATACGCATTCAGCACATATTCTGTAGGCAATTGAACCAGAAATGCTGCTCGTCGCACTTTAATAAGAATGGACTCTATTCTTGTGAATATCACGAATTTCTAGGTAAGTCTTCATTCAACTTGTCGAGTTCATGCGCTACGTCTTCTGCGAGAGAAGCTTGTTGTTCAGGAGATAAGCCCTCTGGATCAAAACGCCAGATATTGTGTCTCGGTAACAAGCGTAATAGGTGAGAGAAACCTATCCGTGAAAGCCAGGGTTCAAGCAGTTCTCCTTTGCCCCGGGTGAATCCTCGCTTTTGGAGTTGTTCTTCTAGCCCAAAGAAGGGAGAGTCGGTACCAAAACTTAAACTGTTACCAAATGTGGTTTCCTCCTCTTCCTTTTTAATAATGACCTTTTCGCCGATCATAATTCTCCACAATAAGATTAGGCTCAATATTGCCCCAATTCCGTAGAGACTATTTTCATAGTCTTCAATTTTTTGAGCATTCCACCAAATCTGAATCATAAAGCTGGTGTTGGCAATCAAATCAAAAAGGGGTTGCGCGAAAAACCCTTGGGCCGCTTCTTCGTCCAACCAAATCCCTGGGGTGGTATCTACAACTTGCCACTTGTCATCGATATAGGCGATAGCCCATGCATGGGCGTGCCTTTGGCGTACAATATACATGTCTAGTAAATCGCTATATTCCTGTACTGAATAACCGACGACATATCTTGCTGGTATTCCCATACCTCGTAATAAGTAAACAGTGCTGCTGGCAAAATACTCGCAGTGTCCTGCTTGACTGGTTTGAAGGAAGTATTGGATTGGTTTTTCTTTTGCAGCTTCGTTTTGATAAAGGCTGTATCTGAAATTTTTAAAATAGCGAAACAGGCTGTTTATTGCTTCGTCAGATTTTAGTTGGTGCGCGTCAATAATGTCGCTGATTAACGGGCTGAATCTTGTCGGAACATAGGTATCTATTTTTGTGGGAGGGCCATTAAAATTTTGACCCGCCTGGCGTTGTATTTTGTATCGTGGGCTGGGTACTAAGCCTCTTGCCTGAATTGTGCCATAGTAATTTCGCCTGATCTCAAGTGCGGGTAAGTCATCAATTAGTGTTGTACCTGAAGGCAGGGGGACGATTGCAGTGTCATTATAAAATTCAAGATAAATATCTAGCTGATGCTCTGCCTTCTTTTTATTTGTAAACTGCCCTTTATCTGTCACCTGTTTTTCATTTGTTAGCTGCCATTTAAAATCATCAAGGTGATCAATAGTTGTAAAATTTGCATCCATGACGCTCCAATCATTTCCACTAGGGTGATCGTAACTGGCTTCTTGCAGTAGAGAGGGAATGGGATCATTGTTTGGGGAATGGACGCGAAACAAAATTTTGTCCGATACTTTGAGTTGACCGACACTTCCGATTGCTGATAGATATTTTGCCGGATTATTGCGCTGTTGAACCCAATTGGTTAACCAGATTTGTGCTCTCTGCTTTAGCTCGAGATGACTTTCTCGCTGGGCTTTTTGAAGTCCAAAGGCAGCCAAAAAGGAAATCGCCAATAGCAGAATCCAGACACTCAATTTGTAGCGTTTTGATCTTATCCTCATCAAGGCCAAAGTGATGAGGAGAGCACTAAAGGGGAAGTAGAAACTATAGTCTTGTTTGTTTGTGGCGGTAGAGAAAATGCAGAAAGTAAACAAGATGTAGTTCATATCCCAATGTTGGATAATCTCTTGTTTTTGTCGCCTTAAAGAGTAGAAGAGGACGTCCAGCGTCATACGTTCTGTGGTACTGTAGGCTATGACAATCACTAACGGGAATATCAAAATAGGCAACCAATTAATGAGTGTTATCAGAAAGTGATATTCAGCGCGGTTGAGATAAAGGAATATGAACATACCGATTAGTGCGACGCTGGTAAGATCGGAAGTGCGATAAAAATCTTGTTGCGTTAATGTCCATCGATGCCGAATAAGAAATTGGGCTTCCCAAATGATGGCTATTGGAATCGCAAAAGCCAGAAGCTCGGATTGAATTCCCCAGCCAATGAGGGCAAAAAATTGTATATATCGCAGATTCATAACAAATTTATAATGGCTTCATAAAGCATTTAGCGATTCCTGAATTTCCCCTATTTCCATGATATGAGCATCTATATCTTCATTTAAAAATTTTGATTTATCATGGGTAATGATAAAAGTGATGATCGGTATTTTCGCTGAGTTTAAGCATTGTAATAAGCGTTTATGTTCTTTAGTCCAGTCTGACAATACGAGTATGTAGGCACTGACCAATCGTGCATGAGTTAGGGTTGCATCTATCAATTGATCAAGTCCGAGATTTGATCTGGATAATGTGGCAAGCGCTTCCAATTGTTTGTTTACAGAATCTGTACCACGGCCAGAAGTGAGTATTTCTTGTTTGTCAGATAGATAGATTAGATCAAGAACAGAATCAGGTTTATTTAATGTGAGTGTAAAACTGGCCGCGAGGGATATAGCTTCTTCGAGTGTATCGGTATTTTCTGAGCTGGTATCCAGAACAAGTGCCTGACGAACAAAGTATTCGTCTTGATATTCTTTTACAACGGGTTTGTTTCTTTTGGCTGTGCTCGCCCAATGTATTTTCTTCATCGAATCACCATCGCGGTAATCACGAAGTGAGACAAATTCGTCAGATTCGCCGATGGACCAGGCTGCATTTATTCCCCCAGGCTGAAAATGCCTCCCCCCAGAGAGGTTGAAGGACGAAGGCACTTTGTATCGTTTGGGTAATATCATCAAGGATTCCGGGTTATCGATTTGGGTTATACCTTGATTCAAATTAAGAGGGTCCGGGTGTAGGACTGTGGTGCTCGTAAATCTAACAATACCTCGTCTTTTAGGAATCGCTTTAATGGTAGTGTCTATCGTGGCATGTCGAGAAATATCTGGGACATTGCTTTGATCTGTGACGATGCCGGTATTGATTCTTTGCAAATAAATAAAGCGGTGAAAACCAATAAATCGGTCATAGACATTTCTGGAATCCTCAAAAGGCTCTTTTTGAGATTTGAATTGCTCTCTTGATGGTGGTACTACTAAAGGGTTGTCTCGGATTTGCAAGTCAGACTCTAACTTATTCCCTATATTGGTAAGGGAAATTTGGTACTCGAAAATTTCTCCTACTGTGGCATAGGAAGGTAAATTTCGCGTCAGAGAAATTTTAGGATGATGAAATTTTAACCCAATACGGGAGATAAGGGTTAAGCAAAAAAGGAAGGCAAATAATTGATAGATTAAGGACGCATCTGTATTGAGTCCGAGAATTGCTGTAAGAACAGCGCCGGTCTGAATCAGTCGACCTCTATCTGTGCCACGACGCTTTTGAGTACGTCGTGGTTTTGAAAAACGCGCATAGGCAGGATAAATCCAATTCTTAAACATCAGACGGGAACAGGTGTGTTCTGAACTATTTCGTGCATGATCTGCTCAGCGTCACCACCGGAAAATTGTGAATCAGAATTCAATGCAAGGCGGTGGGCGATGACGGGTTTAGCTAAGGCCTGAATGAGTTCAGGTGTTACAAATTCATTACCTTCGATTAGCGCAAAAGATTGGGCGCACTTCATCAGCATAATACTGCCTCTTGGACTTGCACCCATTTGCACGCCCTTGTGATTACGTGTAGCGGCCACAATGCTTACGATGTATCGCTTTAATTCGTCTGTGATACGGATATTCTGAGCTGCGATCCTCATACAACTCACATCATCTTCATTCATGCACGCCGATAGACTATCTAAGGGATGACTAAATTGCTGCGAGTTGAGGATATCCATTTCATCGTCAGCTGAGACGTAACCTAATTCAAAGCGCATCGCAAACCTGTCCATCTGTGCTTCGGGGAGGGGGTATGTGCCGTGAAATTCAACTGGGTTTTGGGTTGCAACAACGAAAAAGTTAGGGTCTAACGCAAAACGTTTTCCGTCCACGCTCACTTGGCCCTCACCCATTGCCTCAAGAAGCGCAGATTGGGTTCGAGGAGAAGCGCGATTAATCTCATCAGCAAGTAGGATTTGCGTGAAAATTGGGCCCTGACGAAAGCTAAAGTTCTGGGTATTCTGGTCAAATATGGAAACCCCAAGAATGTCTGTAGGGAGTAGATCCGGCGTAAACTGCACTCTGCTAAATTTTGCTTCGATGGATCCTGCCAGAGACTTCGCCAGCGTTGTTTTGCCGGTTCCCGGTACATCTTCTAGAAGTACATGACCTCCGGCTAAAAAGGCTGTGAGCAACCAATTGATGCCCTCGTTGTTTGTTCTAATAACAGTCTCGATATTGGCTCTTAATTGACGACAGAGTGTCTGCGCTGGATCAAAATTGCTTATTGCATGGGTAGAAGCCATATATTCTCTCTGGATGCTGAAAACGATGAGGTCGATAGGATAAGAATAGGTTAAACCCTCTGTGTTTTACAGACAAAGGACATGTTTGGCCGTTTATCGATTGAGATATTCTAAATATGATCCAATACTTACAATTCCCGTATATTTGTTCATTGCTATTAGAATTACAGACTCTGTATCATCTATCTTATAATTTTAGCTTATTAGGTGACCCCACTGGTAAATTCCAGTCGAGATGAATGGAGTGAATTGCTAACTAAAGTTGGCAATGTGCAGGATAAAGAGGCGTTTTCGCAACTCTTTGGGCACTTTGCACCCTTGATTAAAGGCTTTTTGATGAAAGGGGCACCCTTCGGTTACGAGCAGGCGGAAGAATTAGCCCAAGAAGCCATGATTAAGGTATGGCGGAAAGCAGGGAGTTTTGATGAAAAGAAATCTTCTGCGAGTACTTGGATATACACCATAGCCCGAAACTGTCGTATTGACTGGTTTAGGCGAGAGGCGAGGATTAAGAAAGATTTGAAAGCAGAAGACTTGTATGACTTGGTCGATGAGAACCCTGCTCATTCGTCACTCATCCAGAAACGCAATCAAACTACGGTCCGGGAAAACCTTCAAGTCTTACCGGTGGAACAACTGGAGGTGATTACGAAAATTTATTATGAGGGTAAAACCCATAGTGAAGTCGCAGAAGAGCTGGCTTTACCCCTTGGGACCGTTAAGTCAAGAATTAGATTGGCACTGAAAAAGATGAATATACAACTAGAATCCTTAGATGTCAGAGTCGAGAGTTGAGCATGACAGTACAACTACGCCCTGAAGTACAATTGCACCCTGAAGCTGATTTGCTGCTTGACTACGCAGCGGGAAGTTTAAGTCCGGCACTCTGTGTTTCTGTTACTGCACATCTACACTTTTGCGACAAATGCCGTGCTCAAGATATTGCACTGTCGGAGATTGGGGGCGACCTTCTTTCCAGTGTTGGGCCTGAAAAAATGCCCGAAAATGCGCTAGAAAAAGTGCTCTTATCTCTCAACTCAGCAGAAATTTCAGATCAGGCAGAAACCATTCCGATAATTAATGAGGATATGAAAAAGCTCCCAGCTTTTATGAGCAATATAATTGCCGAACCTCAATTCAACTTTCTGACGCGTTCGTTAAAGGTTGCGAAGATTCCTATTGGAGAAAACAAGTACGAACTGGCCCTACACAAAATTTCCGCTGGTGGTAAAACCCCTAAACATGATCACCGTGGTTTGGAAGTGACTGTCGTGCTTTATGGTTCTTTTTCAGACCTTGATGGCACCTATAATGAGGGAGACTTTATTATTCGCGAGCCTGGGGATGTACATAGCCCCGTGGCGACTATAGATGATGAATGCATTTGTTTGTCAGTAGTTGAAGCGCCAATTCGACTGGTTGGCCCAATTTTGCGAATGATCAATCCTTTTTTGTCCTTCTCTCCTGTCTAAATCCTCGCGGCTGTTTCTAGGTTAACTAATTTGAGTCTTAGTCCTCAAGCAAAAGACAGGAAGCTTCGTGAGCGTCCCCTTCCTTGCTAGGCACTTCGCGTAATGTTGGCGCTTTTTGTTTGCATTTGTCCTGAACCACAGGGCATCGAGGGTGAAAGGCGCATCCGGCTGGAGGGTTGATTGCGGAAGGAACGTCTCCCGTAATCAGCTGTCTTTCGGATTTATGGTGGGGATCAGGAACGGGTATGGCTGACATTAGAGACTTTGTGTAGGGATGTTGGGGATTATGATAAATTTCTTGCCCAAGACCCGACTCAACAATCTTGCCAAGATACATAATCGCTATCCTGTCTGAAATGTGTTTTACCACCGCGAGATCGTGAGCAATGAACAGATAGGATAGATTAAATTCTTTCTGAAGATCATTGAGCAAATTCAGTATCTGAGATTGGATAGAGACATCGAGTGCTGAGACAGGTTCGTCACAAATAATCAATTTTGGATTAAGTGCAATTGCCCTGGCAACACAAATACGCTGTCTTTGCCCACCCGAAAATTCAAAAGGGTAGCGGCTGATTGACCTTGCGGGTAGACCGACAATTTCCAGTAATTCCATTACACGTTTCTGTCTCGAAGCTCTATCTCCAATATTCTGAATAATAAAAGGCTCTTCCAGAATATCCCCAACGGTATGCCTTGAATTGAGAGATTCCATCGGGTCTTGAAAGATCATTTGAATATGTTTTCTGTAAGGGAGTAAAGCTCGGCCTTTCAGTTGGCTAATATTGTTTCCTTCAAATTTTATATTGCCTTCAGTAGGCTCATAAAGACGTGCTATACAGCGACCTAAAGTAGATTTACCGCAGCCTGATTCTCCGACTAAACCTAAGGTTTCTCCTGGTTGAATATGGAATGATACGCCATCAACTGCTTTGTTGAATTTACTCGCCCTAAGCAGAATCCCTTCTTTGACGGGAAAGTGCATTTTCAGATTGTTGACTTCCAGAATTGGAGGGCTGTTTTGATCGATCATAGTTCATTCCACCTGAAGCAGCTCACTTCATGGCTTTCACTTACTTTTTCAATGGGAGGAGGGCTGTTTGTGCAATCATCTTTACGGTGAGGACAACGGTTTTCAAATCGACAACCCTCCGGTAAATCCATCAAACTCGGCACCATACCTTCAATGGTATTGAGCTTTGATTTAGGCTCTGTTTCTAAAGTAGGAATTGAAGCTAGGAGGCCTTGTGTATAGGGATGAGATGGTCTGTCAAAAATGTCAAAGACACTGCCTTTCTCGGCGACCTTCCCCGCATACATGACGACAACTTGTTCACATGTTTCTGCGATGACACCCAAATCATGGGTAATTAACAGAACAGACATGCCCATTTCGGCTTGTAGTTCCTTAATCAGTTCTAATATTTGAGCTTGAATTGTAACGTCTAGAGCCGTTGTGGGCTCATCAGCAATCAAGAGCTTAGGCTTGCAAGCCAGCGCAATAGCGATGACAACACGTTGCCGCATACCACCGGATAGCTGATGTGGATACTCGGTCATACGAATGTCTGGGGATGGAATGCCCACTCTGTCGAGAATCGCGACTGATTGGCGTATGGCTTCCTGAGCGGAGATGTCCTTATGCAACAATAGTACTTCTGTTAGTTGCTTGCCAATGGTGTGTACAGGGTTTAATGCTGTCATAGGTTCCTGAAACACCATGCTGATTTGGTCACCACGTATTTTTTGCATTTTGGTAATCGGTACTTGTGTTAAATCTTGCCCTCCAAAAGCAATTCTGCCACCGACAATTTGACCCATAGGTTGTGGTAGTAAGCGCATGATAGATAGTGCCGTGACGCTTTTTCCGCAACCGGATTCACCGACGATGCCGAGTGTTTCTCCTTCGTTTACCGATAAGCTGACATCACTGATTGCCCGAACCCGACCTTCGTCAGTTTCAAACTCCGTGATGAGATTATTTACCTCGAGGAGGATCTCGCTCATTTCTTGATCCTACTTAAACTGATCGTAAACATTAATTTCGGGCTCAAAGGTTTCACCTGCTTTACGTGCCGCAAGGGTTTCTTCTCTTAGTTTTGTGTCAATCCAATGGACATAGTGTTGAGTGGCATTATTGGAATGCTTATTGTTAAAGCCATCAGGATACTTTATCCATCGCCAATGGCCGGTTCGGTAAAATGGTTGATAGAATGCAGGTACAAATGAGCCGTACTCATGATGCAATTCAGTCATACGATGGGCTAGATTAATCATTTCTGCCTTGTCACCGGAATTACGATATTGATCAATCATTTTGTCCATTTCAAAGGATGCCATCATTTCCATATTATTGGATTGAACTCTGACTTTTCGATCGGGATTGACAGAGCCATCTTCCATAAAAGCGTCATCATAAGCATTGTCAGAGTGATAGGTTTCCCAGAATCGTGGATATAGTTCGAGACCGACCCCTAGGGCTAAAAAATGTATGTCGTGCTGTTTTTCCTGGACTTTTTTCCAACCAGACGTGCCATCCAAGACTTCGATTCGAAAATCTAAACCTGCTTTTGCCGCCTCTTCCTTTAAGATGGTAAAGACATCTTTGTAAGCCTCATAACCAGATGAGAGTGTAAAGCTGAGCCGAGTGCCTTCAGTATTGACTAAAATGCCATCGGGACCGCGTTCTGTAAATCCTGCTTTGGCAAAGTAGCTCAATGCTTTATCGATATCATAAAGACGGCTAGTTAGGGTTTGATGGGAAAATTCACCATACCCGTCAGAGGATGTTTGCATTCTGTTGTAATCACCCCGGAAGAACTTATCGATAACTAACTGCCAGTTCGTTGCACGGTGAATGCCCAGTCTGATGTCATTGTTGTCAAGCAATGGTCTGGATGAGTTGATCCACAAACCAAAGGTGGGTCGAGGGTGCTGATTATAGAAAACTGATTTATGGATATAACCTGCGGCGACATCTTTGTCATCATTAGGCAATTTGTCATACCAATATTCCGCCAGATTGAGGCCAAACTGGTCAATTTCTCCCCGTTTAAAGGTCTCAAAAACCTTTGGGGTATCGCGAATGACTGATAGATGGATCTTGTCCATATTGTATCGATTGCGCCAGAACTTATTGTCTTTCGCCCACCAATCTTTCTTTCGCGTCAGTGCGATTGATATGCCTTTCTTAATATCTTTCTCTTTTATGACGTAAGGACCTGTGGTGGGCTGAAATCTCCATTGGTAACGATCAACATAATCATCACCTAGTTCCTTGTAGAAATGTTGAGGTTTGGGTCCAAGAGACAGTACTCTGTTATCCATATCGGGTTTTGCGTCGGGAATCGTAATCGAGAAAGTATGTTGGTCAAACTTTGTAATATTAAGGTACTGAGTACCAAACCAATTGTTGTACCAGGGCGCTACGATATAGCTAGACTGGTTAAAGAAGAACATAAACATAAAATCGTCACTGGTGACAGGGACATCATCGGACCAGCTTGCTTCTGGGTTTAACTTGACATAAACCGTCTTGTTTTCTTCGTCCACTGCCCAGCTTTCAGCAAGTCCGGGATAAAACTCAAATTCATCAGGATGTCTGCCGGCGAGACTCAAAGATGTGTAGTCTAAGATATAAGGCCTGAAGGAACCGTTTGAATCTGGCCCAACAACTCGAAGTGTTCGCGGAAAATCTTGCAAGCGAGAATAGATTGTCCCACCCTTTACTGCCTTGTCAGATCCAATATCTGCTAAATGGCTCCCATTTTGCCATTCCAGATTAGTGGGTAAATCCGCTAGTGTTTTAAAACTGAAGAAGTCTGGTTTAGAAGCGTAGTACTCGTTAACCTCCTGTGTGTTGTCTATGACTTCAATTGGCTCTAACGCTTCGTCCGCGCCGCCACAGCTCATCAACAATACCGAAAGACAGGTAAGGGTTAAAGAGAAACGAGTCATTTTCATGGGTTTTACCTCTGTATATCACTTGTTTAAACCCCAATGGGGAATCAATTTGTACTATTTAGTTTTCTATCTATAGACCGTAAACTTTTTAGGATCAAAAGATTCACGAACTGCCTCACCAATAAATGTCACCAGGGTTAGCAGGAGTACCAACGTCGCGAAGGCAGAAGTGACGATCCACCCTGCGGTGCGTAAATTGGCTGTGCCTTGCTTGAGTAATTCACCTAGGCTTGGCGTGGGTGCGGGTAAGCCAAAACCTAGAAAATCCAATGCGGTTATTGCTGAAATAGCGCCAACGATAGTGAAAGGCATAAAGGTCACAAGGGTTGAGATGACATTGGGTAATATATGTTTGAATATGATTCGTGTGTTCGATGCGCCTAAGAGTAATGCGGCGGAAATATAATCCCGGGATTTTTCTTTATAGGTCTCTGTTCTCATGTAGTAAGTCATACCTGTCCAAGAAAAAAGAACCATTACAGTGAGCAATATGGCTATTCGGGTTGGGATTTCGAAAGTGGAAGGTACGACTGAAAATACAATAATGACCATATAAAGAAATGGGACATTAGACCAAATTTCAATAAATCGCTGAAAAATAAGATCGAAGGTTCCGCCAAAGAAACCCATCGAACAGCCTATGGTGATACCGATGACATAAACAGCGACCATAAAAGTAATGGCAAACAACAGGGCGATCCTTGTCCCGTAGACAAGTCGTGCAAGAATATCTCGGCTAGTGGTGTCTGTGCCTAAAAAATGTTTGTTTTCAAAACTAGGGGCTTCTGGTTTATAAATATTGGTGGAACTGTGATTTTCGTAGGGGTTATAAGGGATCAGTGGCATCAGTACCCAATTGTCTCCACCATCTGTTTCAAATTTTTCTGCTAAATCTCGATAATTGACTTCGTATCCGTAATCTAAACCAAAGTCTGTGCCAGGATGAAATGCGGTATAAGTAGGGAAGTAAAATTCACCCTCGTAGTTCACCACTAATGCGCGACTATTCACCCAGAGTTCTGCGACCATCACGGAGATGAGAAGGGCGCAAAGTGTGATGAAGCTGTAATAGCCGGTTTTTATTTCTTTAAAGCGGCGGATTTTTTTCTGGGTTTGAGGATTCAAATTAAACATTTATTGAAACCTAATCCGTGGATCCACAATTGCGACGAGAATGTCGGAAATAATATTGCCAACCAATAGCAAAAGACTCGTGAACAATACTATGCCCATGACGATGGGATAGTCTCTATCCAGAATAGCAGTGAGCCCGAGAAGCCCAAAACCGTTAATGTCAAAAACGGATTCTATTAAAAAAGAACCCGAAACCAATAGTACGATGTTTTGACCGAAGGTCGTGGCAATGGGTATTAAAGAATTGCGCATGGCATGATGGGTAACTGCCTTTCGAAAAGGGACACCCTTTGCAATGGCCGTTCTAATATAGTCAGAAGCTAGATTGTCCATCAGATGGTTTTTCAGTAACAAGGTAACAAAGGCGAAACTGCCCACTAGATAACAGATCAAGGGTAATATGCTGTGTCGAATCACATCCAGGGTTTTGCCACTGAATGTCAGTTCATCAAATCGTAAGCTAACAAACCCTCCCATTGGAAACCATTCAAGCCGAACTGAAAAATAGAGTAAGAGCAGGGCACCCAAAACGTAGCCGGGAACGGCATAGCCGATAAAGATGAACATGGATGTAATGTTGTCCACGGCAGTCTTGTGTTTGATTGCCTTTAGTACGCCAAGGGGAATGCAAACAAGGTAGGTAATGATGAGGGTGACTAGCCCATAATAAAGCGAAATAGGGAATCTGCTTTTTATAACATCCCAAACTGGTTCGTTGTAGCGATAAGAAGATCCTAAATCACCTCTGGCAACCTTTGAAACCCAGTCAATATAACTTTCGAAAAGCGGCTTATCGAAGCCGTAATATTCCTTCAACTTTGCAAGTTGATCTTCTGACAGCGCCATGCCTTGACCCGCCAGTTGGCCTCCGCCGCCACCTTGGCTAACTTGCTGTGCTTCCATTATTGCCCGTTCGAGTGGGCCGCCGGGCACCAGACGAGTTATAGCAAATACAATGATGGTAACGCCGATGAGCGTCGGGATAATCAGTAACAATCTTCTGATGAAATAATCGCGCATAAATTAGTTTTCAAGGAGCTGCCTTTTAACTCGGCAGCCTTCTTATTATAAGGTTCCAGCGTACGGACTTTTGGTCGATACAAACAAAAAGCCGCCATGGTGAGGCGACTTCGGAAAGATTGGATGTTGCCACAAAGAAAGGCTGAGTCCAAGTGTAGCGTGACTTGTTTCTTGTTCAGCTGATCTCTTTCTGCCAGATTTACAGCTTATCGACGTTATAAAAGTGATTGAAGTTTTTGAATGGGTATTGCTTCTTATAGTTCTGAGATATTTAGATTCAATTCACGTTGCTATGTAAAAAATATGGATTTCGTTAGGAAAAAGATTGTGTTATTACAACTATGTGGATAGTTTGACGTAAAATATTTCGGTATATTGAATAAAAGTGGGAAAATATTATTGTTATATATGCTGATATACTCCTTAATCATAGGTGTACTTGTAGTGAAAATCCTATATATTCGTAATTAAGACAAAATAAGCTAAAAATAGGTGTTAATAATCAAAAGTGGGGATTAATAGCCAAATTAAGCTATACACTCGTAAACTGCATCGATTAATCGTTTATATCGATGGGGATGTGTATCATTTTGCATTTGATTCATGACATAGGCAAAACTAAGTTTGCGCTTGGGATCAGCAAAGGCCATTGATCCTCCCGCTCCGGCATGGCCAAAGGAATCCGGATTTGGCCCATAACAAGCATCTGTATTAAGAATAAACCCTCGGGAGCGACGTATCGTGGTTCCTAGAACGAGATCCTTGGTGTTTTCCACCTCAAGCTTATTTGCCAATGCGAGTGCTTCTTCACTGCATATCTCTAAGCCATTGAAATGACCTCCGTTTGACATTGCAGCATAAATTTTTGCGAGGCCACGAGCGCTGCCATGGCCATTTGATGCGGGGATCTCAGCATGCCTCCAGGCTGAACTACTAGCGTCTTTAAAAGGAGAGATAGGGGGATTCATGAGTGCGACTTGGGTTAATTTTGGTTGGATGGCGGGAGGGGATTTTTTTAGTGCCAAGGCGGCAAGCTTTTCTTCTTCACTCTTAATATAGCGCCGCATATGGTTTGGGCCAATAAGAGGTGAATATCGAAACATCTCTGAATCAGGCAAGCCTAAGTAGAAGTCAGCCTCCAAGGGATTGCTGATTTTTTCATTGATGTATTTGCCGATTGATTTACCTGTTATTCGCCTGATTAACTCACCTGGAAAATATCCCCAGGTAACAGCGTGATAACCTGAGGCGCTTCCCGGTTGCCAATAAGGTTTTTGGGCTGCCAGAAGATTGCACATCTTGTCCCAATGATATAAATCAGACACTTCTAATTTAGTGTCTACGCCACAAAGACCTGCTTGATGAGATAGCAACTGAGCAACGGTAATGTCTTGTTTTTCTTCTGCGCCAAATTCTGGCCAGTAATTTGAGACCTTATCGTCGTAGCTAATTTTACCTTCGTCGACAAGGCAAGCGAAGGCAAACGACGAAACTCCTTTCGAAGCACTATAGACATTGACTAGGGTGTCGGCTTCCCAAGATAGCGTACGGGCGCGATCTCTGTGACCTGCCCAGAGATCGACGACCTTTTCATTTTGGTAGTACACACAGAGGCTGGCACCAACTTCAATGGTTTTCCAGAGAGAATGAAAAACGTTTCTGACAGCGTTAAATGTCGGGCGGGTATCACCTTCTATTGTGATTTCTATTTGTGACACCTTTGGCCTCAGAATTGTCAAAATTTCTTTGAATATAACATATCCAGCCTATGCAATTGTTGTGCGATAATCTCATTTTTATCTATTCGGTTAATACTGTGTCTGGTTTCGAAGTTGTGTTGAAACGACAAACTATATTGAGTGCGAGTACGAGAGACTTCCGTTTTGTACGAAGGGATGGTAAGAACGTATCGTTTCAGGCGGGACAGTTCTTCAGATTTACCTTTACTGATAACCAAGGATCTTTCGAAAGAAGCTATAGCTTGTGTAACTTTGAGAACAAGGTAATAAAAGGCTCGGCAACCAAGCCTGATGATATGCTGATATCCTCAAATTTAGACCTCGTTATTTCAACTGTTGAGGGTGGACGCGCCAGCGAGCTATTGTTTCAAGGACTCAGCGAAGTTGGTGCGACAGTGAAAGGTCCCTATGGCAGATTGCTGTTGCCCAAGGTTTTTCCTAAGAGACTATTTCTTGTTGCAACGAGTGTTGGGGTGGCACCCTATATTACCATGTTGGAACCGCTATCCACTGCGCTAAAAAAACATGAACTAGAAGTCCACTTTCTCTTTGGTGTTAGAGACCCTTCAGAATTTATCTACGGCGAACTGCTTGAGGAATTCGAGCAGAAACATGAGAACTTTCATTTGTCAGTTTGTTATAGCCGGGAAACTGTCGATAAACCCAATGCCTACAAAGGATATGTTCAGGCACGCATCCATGACCTCTTACCCCAACCCGACTCTGACCATTTTTTACTGTGTGGTCATCCGGGTATGATCGATGAAGTTTATGCTGAATTAAAGACGTTGGGTTTTGGTGTTAAACAAGTTGTCAGAGAGAAGTATGTTTTTTCGAAGGAAACGAAAACTAAAACCAGTATCGATCTGTCTGGTAGTGATAAAGATTTACTTGCTGAGAAAATGAAAAAGTATTTGTGTTGATTACAGGGTTAGAGCCTCCTTTTTATTCTATCCCCCTCTATCCCCCTCTATTCCTCGTTACAAAACCAATGCCAAGGTTCGTAGATTATGCCGAATTTATTATTTTGCGGATAAGTCATCGTGAAATGAAAAAGCGAAGCATTTTTTGTTAGCCAGATAAATGCTTCTGATTTTTCAAAGCTTTCTTCAAGTGCATCAAATCCTGGTGTCGTTAGATCCAGTGCTCGTCCTGTGTGATGTTCACTATATCCTGGGATGATGTTAACCCTTAGAATCTCTTCGATACTTCTTCCTAACTCGATCTTCCCTTGGATAAGATTGCATTGGTATTCGATTGATCTATATGCGGATACAAGCTGTAGATCAATTGAGTCTAACTTGGCCTTATCCCTCATAAGCTGCCAACAGTCCAAGGTGGTCGGGGTCATAAATTGGGGTCGTCCGAAAATATCTGGTTCAGCCTTGACTAATTCCACCGCTTCGACTTGAACGGGTGCTTTACAGTCATAAATATGCTGTTGATTTATTCCTAACAATTTTAGATGGTTTTCTTTTTTAGTCATGATAGCCGTCGCTCATAAGTTAAGCACGCCGATGACGAGCGCAGCAAGAGCCGCGAAACTGAACATCATTGCGTATGAAGTACCAAGCACTATGAACTTTATAAAGGTAAAAAACCATCCGTCGTCGTACGTGTTTTTCAGGCTGAGAAAGAGGTAAATGGGAATCCAAAACAGGATTAGTGAATCAAGAATTTGACTGAGGATATTCTCCGGTAAAGATTCGATTAATCCGGATATCAACAATGAGATATAGATGAAACAATGATTGTGTACGGCTAAGATCAAATGCTCGGTATAGTAGCGGCCCTTGTTGAAGTAAACGATTTTTAATAGTAGTGCGAATAAAGGTAGTAATACAAAACTAACCGGAGGTGCAAGTTCGAGTATTTCATCTATGATTTCATTTGGATCTTTTCTCACCATGAGTAATGCTTTTTCAATTTGGACGATCATTTTTTCTTCAATCTTGTTCTTTGTTTCCTCTGACCAATAGCCTAGATTAAAATCGGCAGAAAACGCGGCTACTCCCTGCCTGATCTCCTCTTTGTCTTCAAAGGTGAGTTCATTTAGATCTTCGGCAATGACCTCGCCACTTTCTTCTGCACCCCCTATATTGTTAAGTTCTATATTGACTTCAGTTTCATTTAGCGCGGATTGTACGGATAAGAGAAAAAAGAATGCGATGCTAGTGATGAAATAAAGGCGCAGCGGTTGAACGTAGCGAGCTCTTCGGCCTCGGAAATATTCTTTAGTTAAGGCTCCAGGTTTAAACATCAGGCGAAAGAAGGTTTTGGATGCCCGAGAGTCTGAGGTGAATACGTCTTCAAAGGATTCTGCGATGAGAGCAAATAAAAAGCGATCAGTCCGTTTTTGGTTTTGTCCGCAACTAGCGCAAAATTGACCCTGTAGTGCGGTCTTGCAATTCGGGCAATAGACTAGGTCATCCTTTTTGCTTGCCTCAATTAAATCTTTAGCAGTTTCTTGCAGGGTCACTGGCGTACCGATTTTTCTTTAAGTTTACGATAATGATTTGTTGAACAGTAGTCTTATGTAAAGAAAGGCTTGAGTTAAGAAAAGCTTGAGTCAAGAAAACTTAGTTTTACTTTATCACCAGACATCCAGCGTTAAGCGTTTTTCCGAGTAATGTGTCGCAGAAATTCCGAGCCTCTCGGAAACTAGCAAATGGGCCAGTTTGTATGCGATAAACCTGTCTTTTTGGATCTTGGGATAAGGTGAATGCAGGTTGGAAATCTTTGAATGGTACTGGGTGAGCTTGCGCTAAAGAAGTCCATAGCCTGTTTGCGGCAGTTTGTGAGAGCATGGCGCCGACTTGAACACGATATCGATTGTCAAGCTTAACTGGTTCGGCAGGATCGGTATCAAGACGATAATTGACGGGTAATCGTAGATCCCATTCTTTTGACCAGGCTTTGATCTCACCATTATTTGCTGAACCTGGATTTATTTGGGCGAGCTTATCGTGCGCTCTCGTAAAGCCTTGCTTTGCAGCTTTGCTAAACCAAAATTCAGCCTTCTGTAGATCGATATCATTTTCTAAACCGTCAGCATACAGGCTGCCAGTGTGGAACTGAGCGGGTGCGTATCCTTGTTCCGCTGCAGTTTGATACCATTTGAAAGCCTTTTTATTGTCAACCTCCGTTCCTTCACCATATTTGTACATCAATGCAGTACAGTTTGTGCTCTGGCATCACCCGCCTCGGCGAGTTTAGTGAATGCTGTAAATGCGGCAGGAAAATTATTTGCTTTATATAGTTCAGCAGCTGTCTCAAATGAAGCATTAGCCTGTGGTGCAATCAAAAGGAAGGCCATTGAAAGAAAAATTGTGCTTAGGGTTCTGAAAGGCATGGAACCCCATTACTTCTTCGGTATATTTGATAGCAGTAGTCGATATTTGATTTATAGGTTTTCTCTTGAATTAATTCAAAATTTTTACTTGGAAAATCTGGGAAATAAATATCTCCCTCAACTTCTGTGTTAATCGTAGTCAAGTGAACTCGATCTGCCAGAGGCAAGCACTGACGATATAACTCTCCCCCTCCTACAACAAAAATTGTTTTCCCTATTTGTTTCGCCAGCAGTAATGCTTCATCAATTGAATGCGCAACTTGGCAACCGTCATGTTGGAATTCTTTTTTCCTGGTCACAATAATCGTTGAGCGACCTTTGAGAGGACGACCAATTGATTCGAAGGTCACTCTACCCATGATCAAAGTGCCTCCCATGGTGATTTCTTTAAACAACTTTCGTTCACCTTTGACCTTCCAAGGGATGTCGCTACCGCGGCCTATGACATTGTTTAAAGATCTTGCGGCAATAATATGAATTGAGCTCACATTTGTTCTACCGTTTCGATACCCAACAAATCAAGACCTTTCTTCAATGTACCGGCTGTTATGTGGGCGACTAACAGGCGACTGCTTCGCGTTGGCTCCTCAGCGATAAGTATGGGGCAAGTTTCATAAAAGGACATAAAGATGCCCGCAAGCTCGAATAAATAATTGCAGAGAATGTTAGCTTGATAGTCTTCTATCATGGCATTGATGGCTTCTTCAAATTGTAGCAATTTTACGCCTAGTTGCATTTCTATTGGATGATCCAGAATAATCTCACCTTCGAGCGCTAGTGGAGAAATATTTGCTCTGCGAAAAATGCTTTGTATTCTAGTGTAAGCATATTGAAGATAAGGTGCGGTATTTCCTTCAAAGGAAAGCATCGTGTCCCAATCAAAAATATAATCCGTGCTTCGATTCTTTGACAGCTCAGCATATTTTATTGCCCCAACGCCGATGACTTCTGCGACTCTGATTCTATCCTTTTCAGAGAGTTCTGGGTTCTTTTCGCTGACAAGATCAAAAGCTCTGGTGATGGCTTCTTCAATGACGTCTGACAGTTTTACCGCAGCACCATCTCTAGTTTTAAAGGGTTTACCATCATCTTTGAGTATGACGCCAAAAGGTAGATGGCGAAAAGATTTTGACTCGTCAAGAAATTTTGCAACCTTGGCGACAGCAAATACCTGGCTCAGATGTAGTTTTTGCCTGGCGTCCACGAAATAGAGCGCTTGATCAGCTTTAAGTTGATTGACCCTAAATCGAATGGCAGCAAGATCACTGGCCATATAGGGATATCCGCCATCTGATTTTTGAATCATGGCAGGCAAGGTTTTGCCATTTTTACCTTTGAACTCATCAAGGAAAACGCACTTAGCGCCATCCGACAATTGTAATAAACCTAGTTTATCCAGATCTTCAACAACTTGGGGTAGATCTTCATTGTAAGCACTTTCTGCTTTTATATCATCACGTGTGAGTGTGATGTTGAGTCGATCATAAACAGCTTGGCAATGGTTTACAGATTCAGTAATGAAGATTCTCCACAGTTCAAGGCAACGCGGATCACCGCTTTGGAGTCGAACGACATAGGCTCGGGCTTTGGCTGCAAAGACTTCATCGGCTTTAAAAAGTTCACTGGCTTTCTGGTAGAAAATTTCGAGGTCTTTGAGCTCCGTTGAGGTTTTTTCTCCCGATTTTTCCTGTTGGTCTAAATATGCGAGTAAGCTACCAAACTGTGCGCCCCAGTCACCGACATGGTTGGCTCTGATAACGGTATGGCCTAAATATTCTAAAGTTCTCGCTGCAGCGTCCCCAATGGTGGTGCTTCGTAAATGGCCGATGTGCATTTCTTTAGCAAGGTTAGGTGCTGAATAATCAATAACGATGGTGTTTGCTTTAGAAACTGGGAGTACGAAAGAAGCCTGCTGATTCAGATCGGAGAGCCTATCTGCAACATAGTCATTTGAAAGGTGAATATTGATAAATCCGGGCCCAGCAATCTCGATCTCTTTAGCCTGGGTTAGAGATAATTCCTCTAGGGTTTTTTTGGCGAGTTCCCTTGGATTCATCCCCAGTTTCTTTGCTGCCGCCATAACACCATTGGCCTGGTAATGACCAAATTTGACTTTCTGGGATTGTTTTATGAGGGCAGGCGCACCAATCGCGCCGGCTTTTTCTAATGCCTCCGCAATTTGAAGGTCTAATTCCCTTTTTAAGTTCATGTCTAGCAGATCCTGTCTTGTCAAATTAGCGCTAGGAAGCCTTTACTTAAAGACGATTCTGGCGGTGAAAAAAGCGGCCTATATTAGCCTAAAACTGTCTTGACAGACAGCACGGACTGTTGAATGCTTAGAAGTTCTACCATTTAGGGTGAAAGGCGATGGCAAATGATCAGCGAAATACGGGTTTTCATCATGTTGCATTTGCTTGCAAGGATCTTGATGCCACTGTGAATTTTTATGACCACCTTTTACAATTTCCTTTGGTTCATACTGAGATTCAAGGTCAAGGTCAGAACTTTATGCGACATGTTTTTTTTGATTTGGGTGATGGTAGTAATCTTGCTTTCTTCTATCTTCATGGTGTTGGTGAGCCAGAAAATTACAAAACGGAAATATCGACGGGATTGGATTTACCCATTTGGGTTAATCATGTTGCATTTGCGGCTGATGAAGCGCGTTACCAGCAGGTTAAACAGACCATGGTGGAAGCAAAAATTGAACCGGTTATGGAAGCTGATCATGATTGGTGCCAATCAATTTATTATGCAGATCCTAATGGAATCTTGGTAGAATTTTGTAAAGACACACCTGGCTTTAACCCTGACCCTAAAAAAGCCCGCTCTTTATTAAGTGCTGTGCCTCCGGAAGTTAAGACGTAAACTCAGCTTAGCTTAAATTGTGAAGGTCGATAGATCTGTTCTTATCGAGTGAATTGCGAATTTGAATTTTAAGCACTTCAGTATGGTAGGGCTTCTGTATGAAATCGAGATTCTCTTCATGAATAAATTTGGTATGTGATCCCGAACTTGAATATCCGCTCGTGAATAGGATTTTGATTTTTGAGTTGATTGCTTTCATGCGTTGATATACTTCATTGCCACTCATTCTCGGCATAACAACATCCATTATGACAAGATCAATTTCATTCCCGTGATTTTGATAATATTCCAGAGCATTTAGGCCGTCGAATGCCGAATGAATTTCATAGCCTAAGCCTTCGAGAAATAAGCAAGCGAGCTCTCTAACCTGTGTATTATCTTCTACGATAAGCAAGGACTCATTGCCACCGAGATGATCGACTTCCTCAGTGGTAAGCGATGCCTCTACTTCAACATTTGAACTTGGAAGGAAGAGGGTGAAGGTTGAACCACTATCTATCTCGCTTTCTACCCGTATAAAGCCATTATGTTGATTCACAATCCCGTGGACGACAGCCATGCCGAGACCGGTTCCAGATCCTTCGGGCTTTGTGGTAAAAAAGGGTTCAAATATTTTTTTGATTGTTTCCTTGGTCATACCGTGTCCAGTGTCCCGAACTGAAATAACCACATATTCTCCCTTTGGAAGGGTAGGAGCATCGATGGGAGCTTCATCGAAAATTTCACAACTGCTCGCAATCGTTAAGCTGCCGCCATTGGGCATTGCATCTCCCGCATTGACGATCAAATTGATAATAACCTGCTCGATTTGACCACTATCCATTAACACATTTAGATTTGAGTCTTTGTTGCTAAAAGATATATCGATGCTTCTGGGTAACAGTCGTTGGATCATGGGACTTAGACTTTCTAACAAGGCTGGTAAGTTAGTTACTTCGGGAGCTAATTTTCGCTTACCGCTAAAGGCCAGTAGTTTTTGCGTCATCTCAGCAGCACTATTCCCTGCCCGTTGGATTTCTGTAAAGTAATGTAGGGCATCTGGATCACTACAGCTTTTATCAATGCCTAGCGCGGCATATCCATTGATAGCAACAAGCAGATTGTTAAAGTCATGGGCTATACCGCCGGTCAGTTGTCCGATGGATTCGATTTTTTGGGAAGCGAGCAACTGACTATGTAAGGCCTTACGATCTGCCTCGTCATGCGTTCTTTGGCTAATATCCCGAGTTATGCCTGTGTAGTAAGCCCTTCCATCTGTTTCGTGCTTTGCGAAGGTAATTTCTAGTATAAGAACCTTGCCATCTTTTGTGTAACCAGAAAATTGCACACTGGACTGTGTTAATTGTTCAACTTCCTCGGGTGATACATTAAATATGTTGGGTATTATCAGTTTTATCGGTAGCCCTAAGAGATCTTCGTTACTGTAATTGAACAGCAGAGCAGATGAAGGATTAGCGAAGGTAATTAGGCCGTTTTCGTTAAACGTAATAATAGCGTCTTGAGCAGAGTTAGTGATCAAGCTATATTTTTTTTCACTACGATTTAAGCGATCCTGGATAGATTTTCTTCTGGAAATGTCCTTTGTAATACCAAGTATTCTGGAGGGAGTGTCATCATCGCAGAACTCAAATTTCGCTTTTACTTCCGTCCAAACGGTTGAGTTATCTTTTCTGACGAGTTGCGCCTCGAAGGTATAATCCATTACGGCAGAAATGGGATCAGTGAGTGCATGTTTTAGCCCAGCATTGATCATGGCGATGGATTCAGATGTAAAAAATTGTTTAAGAGATTTTTCCATGCCTTCTTTAACTTCATAGCCAGTGAGTCGGAGGAACGAAGGGCTCAAGTATTCTAAATTCAGATCAAGGTCGCAGGTCCAGATTACATCTGAGACATTGTGAGAGAGTAAGGCGTATCTTGTTTCAGTTTCGTTAACTCTCGTTTGAGCTTCAATTAATTTTTGATTTTTTAGATGCAATTCTCGATACTTTTCCAACAAAGCATTGTGACTGTGATTGAGCTCTTCAATAGTTGAATGCGTATTTTGAAATTGATTATACAGTTGGATGAATGGTGTCATTAGGTTAAAGCTGTGATTGAAATAGACAGTGAATATTGCGCCTTCCTTATTATGCTGCATTTCGACAGACGCGGCTTGATCACCCAGGACTTCAGGAATTCCCATTAATTGTCCCGCCAAGATTAGATGAAAAGCTCGGCAAGCATATAAACCCCTATTCATTTTTAATTTGACGATTACCTTCCCTGACTTGATTGTCGAAAGCGACATTTCGCAGGGGTATAACTTTGCGATAAATCCGCTTGGACCGAATGCGAATGTATACTGTTTTTCTATTGAGAGCTTAAGGAGTCCAAGTATTTTGAAATAGCGAAAATTTTTCAGCTGTAAGGATGCCCTGCCGGCTTCTCGCATCTCTGCATCTGAAAGATGGACTAAAATATTGTCATTCAGTGCGGTAAAACTTTTCCAATCGATAAAGTTTGCCGGATCAGATAAGTGTTCTTTTGAGTGCGGAATATTGCGCAGGATACGATGGGTATCCAAACCTTTTTCACGGCAAAGGTCGAAGTACCAGGGAGTGTTAAGACAAGAAACCTCGGTACTTGTTGGCTTGCTTGGCTTCCTTGAAATGTGTCTTTGGAAATTCATCGTGAACATCTTTGAAGCTGTTCTTAATATTATGCAGTTGAAATTTTGTCGTCAAGACAATGTGTGATGCAGATAAACATTTAGATATTCCCTTTCGTTTTTTGTATAAAAAAACAAGAAGTTGTATGAAAAATGAACAATAAAGTAGTGGCTCAGAATGGAATTTTTGGAAAATGCGGGAAAGCTACTTCAGATTTCTGGGTTGGTGTTGAATTAGCGTTGCTTTAAGAAGGTTTAAGAAGGTTTAAAATACGCTCATGGATACCGCCAAAACCACTGTTACTCATAATTATCAGATGCTTCACTTCACCACTTTTAATTTTCGACACAGCGAGGCTTACCATCTCTTCTATTGAGTCGATGATTTGGCTTGTGTCACTCTGTAGTGTGTTGTTGATATTCCAATTTAATTTCTTTGGGGAGTACCAGAGTACCTCGTCGGCTTCGTTGCTTGCACTTTGGAGTTTGTTCTCGTGAGTGCCTAGCCGCATGGTATGGGATCCTAGCTCTATCAGCACCATTATATTTTCGTGACCAACTTTTCTTCTTAAACCTTCTATTGTTGTTTTGATCGCTGTGGGGTGATGAGCGAAATCATCATAAATAGATGTTGATCCAGATTTATAAATACACTCCATTCTCCTTTTTACGCCCTTGAATTCGCAAAGCGCATCGCAAGAAATTTCTGGTGTTACGCCTACATGCCTTGCCGCTGCGACAGCGGCGAGTGCATTGTCCATGTTGTGTTTACCGGACAAGCTCCATTTGACGCGACCGGCCTTTTTGGCATCCAAGAAGACATCAAACTCACCGTGGTCGTCATGTACGCTAATACCGTTTAGTGATCCAGTTGGTCCAATGAGTAATTCATTGGACCAACAGCCGCGATCGATTACCTCTGCTAAGTTTTTGTCATCTTTTGGGCGAATAATTAAGCCATTTTGAGGCACGGTTCTAATCAATAAATGAAACTGGTTTTGAATAGATGCAAGGTCTGGGAAAATGTCGGCGTGATCGTATTCAAGATTATTGAGCACGAGGGTTCGTGGTCTGTAATGAAGAAACTTGGATCTTCTGTCAAAATATGAAGTGTCGTATTCATCGGCTTCAATAACGAAAAAAGGTGTTTCTCCGAGACGGGCAGATTCACTAAAGTTTCCCGGGATTCCACCAATAAGAAACCCTGGTTTCAATCCAGCATATTCGAGTATCCAGCTCAACATACTGGTCGTTGTCGTCTTGCCGTGGGTGCCCGCAACTGCTAGAACCCACTTGTCTTGAAGTAGATATCGACCTAACCATTCTGCGCCTGACATGTAGGGAATGTTTTTTTCTAGGACGTGTTCAACAGCTAAATTTCCCCTTGGTAAATTGGCATTACCAATCAAGACAAGATCGACTTCTTCAGGGATATTTTCCGCAGTGTAGGGAGAGCTTACCTTAATACCCGAACGGGCAAGTTGATTGCTCATTGGAGGGTAAATATTTTCATCACTACCTGATACCTTGTGCCCGAGTTCTTTGGCTAGCAAGGCTATGCTGCCCATTAACGTGCCGCAAATACCTAATATATGAACGTGCAAAATGACCTCAGTTAAGCCTTAGTAAAAGTCAGGGATGAGTGATTTAACGAAAATAACAATCAGTAGTTCGATGCTGAAGGCAAGTAGGACACCTTGCATCATACTGACGTTACTTGACTTGTTAAGAATGTAGCCAACAACGCTTAGCCACCAGAAAAAAATGGCAATGGAAATGACTTCTAAAATATCCACCATTAGACCTTCGCTCATGTTAATCAGGAGAATATTGAGCGGTAGAATGATGGCGGTCAGTAGAAAATTAGTGGCGAGTAGTGCGGAAAATGTACTAAAAAACCGAGCCTGAACACTTTTAAAATGCAGCAAGCAATACAATAGAGATGCTTCCATCAGTATTTCTATTGCGATCGCCGTGAGTCCATTAAAAAGGGTGATTTCAGACTTGATGATAAACAGAGCCAGCAGTGACAGTAAAATGTAACCCAGAAGAAGTGCAAGGGTTAAGACCCTGCTTGACGGAATATCCTCAGGGCTCGCTCTGAATATGCAAATCTGCCAGAAAAAATTGAAAATAATCCACATTGAAATAGTTTATCTCTATCTAAAGTTTATGGTTTTAAAACAGACATGATAATTCATTGTCTATCTGCATTTGAGTTTACATGACTTAAGTCAAGGCTGCTTGCTCTCAGCATCTATAAAATCGCGTTTTTCAAAGACTTGTATAATCTAGCATCAGCGAACGGTATGATTACTGATCGCTATTTTTTGTGGAGATGATGTGACGCATAACCCTGAGTATAATTATAAGGTCGTTAGGCAATTTGCTGTTATGACCGTGGTCTGGGGTATCGTGGGGATGTTAGTTGGGGTGATCATCGCTGCACAACTGACCTTTCCGATACTAAATTTTGACTCCCCCTATTTTCATTTTGGTCGCTTGAGACCCTTACACACCAATGCCGTTATCTTTGCATTTGGTGGTTGTGCGTTAATGGGAACTTCTCTCTTTATCGTTCAACGTACCTGTCAAACTAAGTTACTTTCAGACAAGTTGGCCGCTTTTGTTTTTTGGGGTTGGCAGGCAGTTATTCTCTCTGCTGTTATCACCTTACCGCTTGGTTATACGACAAGTAAAGAATACGCAGAATTGGAATGGCCTATTGACATATTGCTGGCGGTGGTCTGGATCGCATACGCTATTTTGTACCTTGGCACCATCGTAAAGAGAAAAACCGAGCACATTTATGTTGCTAATTGGTTTTTTTCAGCTTTTATTATCGCTGTCGCAATGTTGCATATCGTCAATAGCCTCGCCGTTCCCGTTACCTTTATGAAGTCTTATTCCATCTATGCAGGCACCGTGGATGCGCTTGTACAGTGGTGGTACGGACATAATGCAGTTGGCTTTTATCTCACCGCCGGGTTTCTTGGTATGATGTATTACTTTGTGCCGAAGCAAGCAGAACGTCCTGTTTATTCATATCGGCTCTCGGTTGTTCATTTTTGGGCATTGATCGCAATTTACGTTTGGGCAGGCCCTCATCATCTTCATTACACCGCATTGCCAGATTGGGCTCAAAGCGTCGGCATGGTGATGTCTCTAGTGCTTCTAGCGCCTTCTTGGGGTGGTATGATTAACGGTATTATGACCTTGTCAGGAGCGTGGGATAAATTACGTACCGATCCAGTTTTAAAATTCCTTGTTGTCTCCTTATCTTTTTATGGAATGTCGACATTTGAAGGCCCCATGTTGGCAATTAAATCTGTCAATGCTCTTTCCCACTATACGGATTGGACTATTGGTCATGTTCATTCAGGCGCACTCGGTTGGGTGGCCATGATTTCAATTGGTGCTATGTACCACCTTATCCCTGTTCTCTGGGGTAAGAAACAAGGAGAGATGTACAGCATTAAGTTAATAGATTTACATTTTTGGTTGGCAACGATTGGTACGGTCTTATATATCGCTTCAATGTGGGTCAACGGTTTAATGCAGGGCCTGATGTGGCGAGCTATTAACGATGACGGGACATTAACTTATAGCTTTGCGGAATCAGTTGAAGCGAGCTTTCCTGGTTATGTTGTCAGGCTTATCGGTGGCACCATATTCTTTATCGGTATGTTGTTGATGGCGTACAACGTATGGAAAACAATTGCTACTGCAGATCACGTTCTTGGAGATGAACCGTTGGACAAGCAGGAGGCGTCAGTATGAACGATCTAATCGAAAAGAATCTGGGTCTAATGCTAGTACTGATTTTATTTGCGGTGGGTTTTGGTGGGTTTGTTGAGATTGTTCCCCTGATGACGCAGAAAGTTGTTACGGAACCAATAAAAGGTCTAAAGCCGTTGGAACCTTTAGAGTTGGAAGGTCGTGATATTTATATCAAAGAGGGGTGCCACGTATGCCACTCTCAAATGATCCGGCCATTAAGAGCTGAGGTTGAACGCTATGGTCACTATACTGTTGCTGGTGAGTTGGTATACAACCATCCCTTTCTTTGGGGATCTAAGAGAACAGGCCCGGATCTCGCACGGGTTGGAGGTCTTTACAGTGATGACTGGCAGCGGGCGCATCTTTATGATCCTCGCTCAGTCGTCCCTGAATCCAATATGCCTGCTTTTCCTTGGCTGTTCGAAAACAAGTTAGATCTTGAAACGCTTCCGAAGAAATTACGGGCCCTGAGGATGGTGGGTGTGCCGTATACCGATGAGCAGATTGAAAATGCAGCTAAGGGTCTTGAAGACAAAACCGAGGCGGACGCTTTGATCGCGTATTTGCAACAACTCGGATTACTACTGCAGGAGAGAAGATAATGGACATTAATGATCTTCGCGGGATAGCAACAATATTATGCATGATTGGTTTTTTTGCCATTGTATATTGGGCCTATGGTCCCTCAAGAAAGGCGGATTTTGAGAAAGCGGGCTTATTACCCTTTGAGGAGCTAACGACGGAAGAGGAGAAGGGTGATGAGTGACGGGGTTAGTCTATTCGTTATTATTGGTACCTTAGGTTCTCTATTGTTCTTTTTTTTGGTGTTGCGCCTCAATAAGACCAGTGGCAATGTCGGGAAAACAACCGGGCATATTTATGATGGGATTGAAGAATATGACAATCCCTTGCCCTCATGGTGGTATTGGATGTACGTGCTCACCATCGTGTTTGCCTTAGGGTATTTGGCATACTACCCAGGTCTTGGAAATTGGAAAGGTCTAGGGGCTTGGTCTTCAACAGGCCAATTAGTCGCTGATCAAGAAAAAGCTGACGCCAAATATGGACCTTTGTTTGCCAAATATCAAAGTGTATCTCTAGCAGATCTATCAAAAGATCCAGCGGCTAATAAGATGGGCCGAAGAATCTTTGCTAACAACTGCACAGTGTGTCATGGCGCGACCGCCGAAGGCAGTTTTGGATTTCCTGATCTGACAGATTCTGAGTGGATTTGGGGTGGCGATGATGCCGCTATCAAAGCAAGCATCATGGGCGGCAGAAATGCCGCGATGCCTCCCTTGGGGCTAATTTTAGGTGAATCTGGTGTGTCTGAAGTAAGTGAATATGTGCTGAGCTTGTCCGGTCGAGAGGTTAATGAAGCACTTGTAAAAAAAGGAGCTGTTCATTTTCAAATGTATTGCTCAGCCTGTCATGGTACAGAAGGGAAAGGCCAAGCTGTTTTTGGCGCGCCAGATCTAAGCAACGAAATTTGGCTTTATGGTGATTCAAGAAACCAAATCCAACATATTATTGCGAATGGCCGTAATGGGCAGATGCCTAGATTTGAGCAAACACTGGGGAAGGATAAAGTCCATATTGTTGCAGCCTATGTAAGGAGCTTGCGCGAAAAAAGCGCTAAGTAGGCACGCAATATGATGGCGAATTCGATAAAGCCAGATAATCGAGATGAAGATCTTGATTCGCGCCAGTTTAATTTGTACGAGAAGCGCGAAAAAATTCATACCCGAAGTGTTGATGGCTTTTATCAATTCATCCGGCTTTTCACGGGCTGGCCTCTTTTGGTTGGTTACTTTGGTATTCCTTGGCTGATGGTGAATGGGCATCAGGCGATATTGTTTGATCTGCCTCAGCGCCAATTTCATATATTCTGGATTACATTTTGGCCTCAAGATTTCTCGTTACTTGCATGGGCGCTAATAATCGCAGCCTTCGCACTCTTCTTTATTACAACTTTGTTAGGTCGGGTTTGGTGTGGTTATACCTGTCCTCAAACTGTTTGGACCGCAATTTTTATGTGGATCGAACAAGTTACCGAAGGTGACCGGCATCAAAGGATACGTTTAGATAAAGCACCTTGGTCGATGACTAAGGTTTATAAGCGAAGTTTAAAGCACGGTATGTGGATAGGCTTTGCGGCCTTAACCTCTGTGACTTTTGTCGGTTACTTCTATGGCATAAGAGATTTATTCATTGATGGCTACCACTTTCAGCTGCCGCAAGTTGCTATTTTCTGGCTTGGATTGTTCACACTGGGGACTTATGTCAACGCTGGCTGGATGAGGGAACAAGTCTGTATGTATATGTGTCCTTATGCACGATTTCAATCGGCGATGTTCGATAAAGATACATTGATTGTTAGTTACGATATTAAACGAGGTGAGAATAGGGGGTCGAGGAAGCGAAACGTCGATCCTTCGACAATTGATATGGGTGACTGTATTGATTGCACGGTGTGTGTTCAGGTTTGTCCCACGGGGATTGATATTCGTGACGGCTTGCAATATGAATGTATCAATTGTGCTGCCTGTGTTGATGCTTGCAATGGCATTATGGATAAAATGGGATATGAGCACGGCTTGATTGCCTATACCACTGAGAATCAACTCGAAGGAAAAGCCTGGACTTGGATGCGGCCTAAATTAATTGGCTACATGTTAGCGCTCTCCGTCATGATGAGTTTTTTTACCTATGCACTGTTTGCCAGATCAACTCTTGAGCTCGATATTATTCGGGATCGCGGACAATTATACCAGGAAATTGCGGATGGAAAAATTCAAAACACTTATACGGTTAAGGTGTTGAATAAGGATGTTGTCGAGCATACCTATCTTATAAAAGTTTCTGGAATCGAAGGAATTACTTGGTCTCCCAGTTCAAAAATAACTGTAGCAAAGGGCAAGGTTGGAGAATTGGCAATGAACGTTATCGTGGATCCTAATGTACTTGATTCTGTGAATACCGATATTGTATTCACGGTGACAGAACTGGAGTCAAAGATCGAAGCAAAGACGACAAACAGATTGATTGGACCATTAACAGAGGACATTCTTTGATGAAAGGCAAGGCTCCAGAAAGAAACTACTGGCCGGTAATTCTATTCTCAATTCCGTTTGCGGCAGTTTTGTTCGGTATTTTTATGATATCGACAACCTTATATTTCCCCGATGATCTAGTTGTCGATAATTACTATAAAGACGGAATGGCCATTAATGAGCTACTGGCTCAGGATGAACTTGCAAAAGCGCTATCGATTGAAGTTAGCCTCAATTCATTGACGGAGAATCACCTGGAACTTAGCGTCACTGGTGTCAGAGACAGTGCAATTGCAATGAGTTTATTTCACGTTACTGATCAATCGCTGGATATTTCGCTCGTCCTCGTACCGGAAGAAGGATATTTATATAGTGTGGATAGCCCCGATTTAAGTGTACTTGGTCAAAAAGGCGTTTGGTATATTGAGTTGAAGGGTGCTGACAGCGCCTGGCGCGTGAAACAAAGAATTGAAACGCCAATCACTTTCCTAGAGATAAAAGCAGATGAATAGCGCTGCTGCTCAATCAAGCGCTGCTGCTCAATCAAGCGTTGCTGCTCAAACAAGCGCTGCGGCTGAAAATCGTGCTTCAAAAGGTCAGCTTTCTGTAAAGGTTCCAGATATTAGGTGTGCTGCCTGTGCACTCAAAATAGAAAGAGAACTAATTCAGCTCCCGGGTATTGACCAGTGTAGGACAAGTCTGGCGACAAAAACGGTGGTGATAGATTTTGATGGAATCCAAGCAGATATTATTTTCTCAGAAATAGAGAAACTTGGTTTCTCGCCCATACTGGATAACAATGAAGAGGCTCAGCTTCAACTGAATCAAGATGCTAGAAACATGCTGGCCCGCTTGGGCGTTGCCGGGATAGGTATGATGCAGGTCATGATGTTTGCGCTTGTAACATACGTGAGTGGACCCGATGGTATCGAGCCTGCATATACGCGCTTAATGCAGTGGGCGAGTTTTGCGATGGCCACACCTGTTGCTTTCTATAGTGCAGCACCGTTCCATAAAGGGGCGTTGTCAGATTTGCGATTGCTCAGCCCTGGAATGGATGTTCCTGTTTCTATAGCCATACTTGCTGCTTATTTCTTTAGCGTTTTTAACGTCCTGACAGCCGGTTCAGAAGTTTACTTTGATTCTGTTTGCATGTTTACTTTCTTTCTTCTAGTCGGGCGATATATAGAGCTGTCATCTAGAAAAAAATATCAAGATGGTGTCGATCTCAGTATAAGTTGTCTTCCAGTAAAGGCAGCGATTGCCGATACCGGAATGCTAGTTCCAATATCTGATCTTAAAATTAATGATCTGGTTAGAGTAGATGTTGGAGAGTTGATTTCAGCCGATGGTATCATTACGGAAGGTTCAACCCTAGTTTCTGAAATGACCTTTACGGGTGAATCCCTACCTATTGAAAAGAGAGTGGGTGCAAGAGTATTAGCAGGATCGGTCAATATTGAAAGTGAAATTGTCGTTGAAGTCAGTGTTGTATACGAAGACTTTGTTATTAAGAAAATGGCTGATCTGTATATTGAATCTACTTTGTTCAAACCCAAATTTTCTATATTAGCTGACAGAATTGCCCGATATTTTGTCGCGGCTATTCTAGGTTTGGCATTTATCACTGGATTGTCTTGGTACCTACTTGATTCAGGAAATTGGTTTTCGATTGCTCTTACTGTACTTGTAGTATCTTGTCCCTGTGCATTATCGTTGGCTACCCCTGTAGCGTATACTGTAGCGGTCGCATCCCTTCGTAAATTTGGGGTTGTGGTGAGCAGTGGAGAATTTTTGGAGAAACTAGCTGATACCAGCCGTATCGTGTTCGATAAAACAGGCACGCTGACGACAGGGGATCTTACAGTCATAAAAATAGTAGCGTTAAAGGATGTGAGTGAGGAGAAAATTCTGGCGCTGTGTGCTGCTTTGGAAAAAGTGAGTCGCCATCCTATTGCTCGGGCCTTTGAGTTGAAAACTGATTATAAGGTGTCCGATGCAGAATATGCTGCAGGCCTTGGTGTATTGGGCGCAATAAATGGTATTCACTATCGATTGGGCGTGTCTGAATTTGCGACAGAAAATTCGCTTTCACCGCCTGATGATAGTGGGATTTGGGTTTTATTGGCTGATACTGATCCCATTGCTTGGATAAATTTATCTGATGAAGTCAGGAGAAATTCTGCCTCCCTAATAAGTGATTTAAGTAAGCGATACAAAATTAGTATGCTCACCGGAGATTCTCAACCTGAGGCGCTTAGAGTTGCAAATTTAATTGGCATCGAATCCTATGAAGCCAAAGCCAGCCCTGAAGATAAGGTCGAAAAAATTAAGGCGTATCAGTCCATGGGAGATCAGGTTCTTATGGTCGGTGATGGCATTAACGATGCGGCAGCCATGGGAATAGCACACTCATCGGTTGCGGTTAGTCCTGTCGATATTGTCGTACAGGAAGCCGCAGATGCAACGCTTTTGCAAAATGATATTTCTCGCTTGTCAACACTTCTTGGATTCTCAATTCAAGTACGTTCAGTGATTAGACAAAATATTTATTGGGCGTTTGGATACAACTTGTGTGTTATCCCGTTGGCAGTAAGCGGTGTTTTAGAACCTTGGATGGCAGCCTTAGGTATGTCGTTGAGCTCATTGTTGGTTGTACTAAATGCGAATCGACTTAGATGGATAGGGGAGAATTGAGTGGAGGCTATCTTTTTTCTAGTCCCACTTAGTATAGGCATTATTTTTATGGCCATTATTGCATTTGTTTGGTCTGTTCATGATGGGCAGTATGATGATATGGATAAAGAAGCATCTAGAATTCTTTTAGATGAAGATGAAATTAATAATTCGAAATAGAGAAAGGGGTAGTTTATGAATCATATTTTGGGCATGTTTTTTTCACCTGTTGAGGAATGGGAAAAGATTCGGCAGGATGATGCTGGCGTCTTGGCTCACCTAATGAAATTCATTATTCCGATTGCCTTATTGCCGCCTATAGCCTGGTACTATGGTTCCACGCAAGTTGGTTGGGAGTTCAGCGGTCGAGTCATAAAATTAACTGATGACAGTGCAATGCAAATAATGGTGCTGTTCTACTTTGCCATTGTAGCCGGCATCGTTGGTTTGGGTCTAATGGTTCACTGGATGGCGGAGACTTATGAAGTAGATGCGTCCTCTCCTGCTAAAGGTATTGGGATTGCAGCTTACACATGTACACCTATGCTTATCTGTGGTTTATTGGGTTTCTATCCTAATTTGTGGGTAGATTTGTTGCTCGGTTGTGTAGCGGCAGGATATACCGTTTATTTACTCTACATCGGCGTACCGATCGTGATGCAAATTCCTAAGGAGAGAGGGTTTCTCTTTGCCAGTGCAATGGTATCTGTGGGACTAGTTGCTTGTGCAGCACTACTTGGTGCAACAGTGATACTTTGGGAAATGGGCGCAATGCCGATCTTTACAGATTGATATTGATGCTGTAAATAAATGATGCTATGAATAGATCAAATGATCCGGCAGGGATTGTTCCCTGTGGCTAGTCTTTGGTTAAGGAGCTCTAATCAGGTAAACCCAATACTCGTTTGGCGATAATGTTCATCTGGACTTCGTTTGTTCCCCCATAGATGGTCACAGCACGAGTACTCAACCAGTTCTTTGTTGTTTCCAATTCGAAATCTGTAAATTCACACCCTTCCCAACCAATACCTTGTGTCCCCATCAGTGTTGATTTTAACTCCGTACTGCGGCGTGCCAGATTAGCCCCTACAAGCTTAAATATGGATGTTGTTGCTCCAGGTGTTTTCCCTGATTGGCTCTCTTGGGCCACTCGGCTAGCTGTCAGTTGGAAAGCTCGCTCTAACATTGAATGATTCAAAACTTCATCCCTGGCACCGCTATCTGAGATTAATCCATTGGATTCTCCTCTGTAGGTTTTGGCCAAATCAGCTAAGTCATTTCTCTTTTTTACTTTCTTCTTACCGCCGGCACTTGATAAGCCACCGATACCCGATCTTTCAAATTGTAAGAGTCGTTTAGCAACAGACCATCCTTTATTTATTTCTCCAACTAAGTCTTCTCTTTTGGCGACGGCATCGTCAAAGAATGTTTCACAGAAAGGTGATGATCCAGAAATCATCTGTATGGGCTTAATGGTTACTCCATCCTGGTGCATGTCGAGTAAGATAAAGCTGATTCCGTCGTGTTTCGATGCGTTTGGATCGGTTCTTACGATGGCAAACATCCAATCGGCGTATTGTGCTCCCGAAGTCCAGATTTTCTGTCCATTAAGGACAAAATTATCACCATCAATGACAGCCTTTGTCTGAACGTTCGCGAGATCAGATCCGGCACCCGGTTCACTGTAACCTTGGCACCAACTGACCTCACCACTGACGATTTTCGGTAAGTGTCGCTGTTTTTGTTCTTCGGTTCCCATTTCCAGTAGTGTCGGCCCTATCATAGATAAGCCCATGCCACTCGATGCTGCGACAGCCTTGATTCGACCTAATTCCTGAGACAATACTTGGGCTTCTTCACGATTCAGCCCTCCACCTGTATATTCTTTTGGCCAAGAAGGCGCTGTCCATCCTCTGCCCGCCATGGCTTTTAGCCAAACTTTTGCATCTTCTGTTTCGTAGATTGCGTGAGCGTCTTCCCAGTGGAATGATAAATTGCGCATGGAGTGTGGACAGTTCTCTTCAAGCCATTCTCTGGTTTCTTGTCTAAACGCGTCGATCTCAGCCATGAGTAGGTTCCTGTAAAGCTTAATTTTCTATTAGTTTAATGTAAGCCCAGCGTAACGGCAACGAGGAGTATGAACACGAGGAAATTGGGTACATTATAGAGGTGAATCAAGGTTCATTAGTTTGAATTTTCTGTATTAACTCCGGAACTGTTGGGTCGAAAATAAAATCGATTCCAAGCTCTCGCCAGGTACATAGACGTTGGCTATCGACATCCTTGCCGAAAAGTAGAATTTTAGTTGAAATCGGCGTAAGCCCAAGCAGGGTCTTAACAGTATCGTCCTCAGAGAATTCCAGATCGGTTTTTTTGAGGATGAAATTGAATTCATCGTGCGCCGTCTTGTGACAGGCATCTGCCATAGATTGAGCGTGACAAAAACTGTATTCCTTATGGAGGCTGAGTTGTTCAGCCAGTTCTTGATTTAAGTTTATAGTCAGTATCTGCATAGCTGTATGCTCCGATACTTATTAGATCAAGTCATTGATCTAGGTCAATGAGATGTTTATGGGCTTAGAGCAGACTCTCATTATTGAATCAGATAGAGAAGGGTAGCTCAGTAGTATGAATACAGGCTTAGAAGAAGCAGATGTTAAAACCTTAAAGGGAATTGGCCTTAATGTACTTATCTTGGTTGTCGTTACCTTAGCGTTAATTGCAGTGGCAATGATTATTGATTCTTAAAGATCTTTTTCTAAAAGGAACCAACAAACCAGTTGGGCCAGCTTATTGAGGTCTGGTGTCGAATTCGAACCGTTTCAGGGTGCAGTTTGTTTTTGGCCTAGACCTCATTTTATGAAAGGTAGCTCCCTTATATTTGAGCCCTAAATATTTGAGCCCTAAATATTTGAGCAATCCATATGGGAAACTTGGCATAGTTTCTGGGCGTCAAGTATTTCTACTTCTTTGCCATCAACCGACAATATAAGCTGATCCTGTAAACGGGTCAGAACACGACTGACCGTTTCAACTGCCAAACCTAGATAATTGGCGATATCGGTTCTTGGCATAGGGAGTCTAAAGGATGTAGGCGAGAGCTGACGTTGTTTATAACGAGCTGATAGATTTATCAAAAATGCGCCTATTTTCTCGTCAGCGGTTTTTTTACTTAGCAATAATTGCAGTTCTTGATCTTCGTGTATTTCTCTGCTTAAAAGTCGAAACATGTGTTTTTGTAATTTACTGATCTTTCCGGAAAGATATTCAACCTGCTCGTAAGGTATCTCACAAATAGATGATGTTTCAAGGGCCTTTGCAGTGTGATTGTGAATCCCGGTATCTATTGCATCCAAACCGATTAACTCTCCTGGAAGATAGAAACCAATCACATGTTCCTCACCCTTTTCGTCGATACTAAAGCTTTTGATCGCGCCAGATCTCACGGCATACAGCGAAAGGAACTTGTCTCCATCCTCAAAAATGGATTTGTTTTTTTGAATAGGCTCGGCTCGCTTAATGGTAGCGTCAACTATGTCCATTTCCGATGTGGATAAAGAGTTAGGAATGCATAATTCGCTCAAGCTGCATGCTTGACAGCTGACTGTGAATTGGTTTTTCATGAATTGATATTCACCATCTAAATTGCTTTCATTAATCTTATTTCCTAATACTATGGCAGTTTTGGCTCTGGATTCAAGTCTCATATGGTGCCAGTTGAATAAAAACTGTAAAATCAACACTCTTTTAGCTCATGAAACTTCTTTAATGCCTAAATCTAATCGAGCCGTTATTTATTGGCTTCTTATCGTCTGTTTTACTGTCTTTTGCATGATTGTGGTGGGTGGAATAACCCGGCTTACAGATAGTGGTTTATCTATGGTTGAATGGCGCCCCTTGATTGGCATCATACCCCCAATTGGAGAGGTAGAGTGGCAATCTGTTTTTACAGCTTATAAAAATTATCCTCAATATCAAACTGTCAATCAAGGTATAGATCTCGAAGCATTCAAAAGCATTTTTTATTGGGAGTATGGCCATCGTGTGCTCGGTAGGATGATTGGCATCATTTTCTTTCTTCCCTTTGTCATTTTACTTGCATTGAAAAAAGTGCCTGAAAATATGGTCGGAAGATTATGGGTGGGTCTATTGTTAGGCGGATTACAAGGGTTAATGGGATGGTATATGGTCAAAAGTGGTCTCGTTGATATACCTCGAGTCAGTCACTTTCGACTTGCAGCACATTTCATTTTGGCCTTAGCCATACTCGCTTATCTCACCTGGTTAATTCTCGATTTGTGGGAAGCTGAACGATTTACGAATGTATCTTCCTCTTTTAGAGGGTTGGTCTACATATTAAGTGTCGTTTTGTTTTTCCAATTTTTGTATGGGGCTTTTGTCGCAGGGAGTAGAGCGGGTTATGGTTACAATACTTTCCCCTTGATGAACGGGGAATTTATGCCTGACATTGTCTGGCAGCTCAACCCGTTATGGCTTAACTGGGTGGAGAATAATGCCATGTTGCAATTCGTTCACCGCTGGCTTGGTGCAATGGTATTGTTTTTAACCACCGTAATAGCTGCATTAGCATTACGGCATAATGATTCGGTACTCCGTTTTTGGGTTTCTATTTTGGTACTGGGTGTGTTTGTCCAATTTACCCTGGGTGTGTTTACTTTATTGCAAGTGGTACCGATCGGACTCGCGAGCCTGCATCAGGCTGGAGGGTGTTTTGTCTTGATCGTTTTAGTTTGTATCTTTTACAAAGCGCGTTCAGTTGAGCACAGTCAATGAAAGTTTGCTTAGGGCAAATTAATACAACGCCAGGTGATTTTGAAGGAAATATTTCTGCGATTAAGAAGGGAATTGATCTGGCTGTTGCTGGGGATTGTGATCTTGTCGTCTTTCCTGAACTTAGTATTCCGGGATATTTAAGCCAAGATCTAATTTACCACACTGAATTTGTTGATCAGAATTTGAAAGCCCTTGAGGATTTGATTACCTATACGAAGGGGAAAAGTAATCGTCTTCATGTTGTCGTAGGGTACATAGGGAGAAATGAGGGAGCCGGAAAGCCGTTTTATAATATGGCATCGGTTTTCACCAATGGCGAAGTGGCGGGTACCTACAAGAAACAGTTACTTCCTTTCTATGATGTGTTTGATGAGTTACGTTATTTTGAGCCGGGTAACGAGCTTCTCATGTTGAAAATCGCTGGGAAAAAGGTGGGTGTCACGATTTGTGAAGACCTCTGGAACGACAAAAATACTGATAATTATAATTATACCAATAACCCTATCGCGCAATATCGAAGTGCTGGAGCAGAAGTCATTCTCTCTTTGAATAGCTCACCTTTTGTTCATGATAAACCTTGGCAAAGATTGAATCATATAGCGCCCGCGACAAATGAGGGCTTGTGCATTGTATATGTGAATCAGCGAGGAGGTCAGGATGAACTCGTCTTTGATGGACAAAGCTTTGTACTAGTTGATGGGAATTTAATACATTTGTCTTCCGAAATTTTTCGAGACAGTTTCGATATTGTTGATATAGCTTCTGCACCCGTTGTACTGGCACATGTCAATGATGTGGGTAATCGCTCGCGAGTTTTAAGTCAATCGGCAAGCCTGTTCGATTTGTTGGTTCTTTGTTTAAGGGACTATGTCGAAAAATCAGGTTTCGATTCTTTGGTGATTGCCTCAAGTGGTGGTGTCGATAGTGCCGTCGTTTGTAAATTAGCCTGTGCTGCCGTAGGAGCGAAGAATGTACATGCCGTAAGAATGCCTTCAATTTATAGCAGTGATCATGCAAGAAACGATGCTATTGAATTACATGAAAATTTGGGTTGTTGGGATTATGAGGTTGAAATTTTTCATGAATCACTGGTTTCAATGTTAAATGAAAAGTTTCATGGTTTTCCAAATGATGCCAGTAATCTTGTGACAAAAAAAATGCTTCGAGGTTATGGAAGTGTAGCAGACGAAAATATACAGGCGCGGTTGAGAGATCTGTATTTAATGCATTTTAGCAATGCCTTTGGTGCAATGCCTTTGGCTACAGGAAATAAAATCGAATCTGCCTGTGGTTTTTACACTCATTTTGATATGAATTTTAGTTTTGCTCCCATTAAAGATTTGTGTAAGTATCAGGTTGTTGAGCTTGCAAAAGGCTGTGTTGAAATTCCGAGTAATATTTGGAAAAAGCCCCCTAGCGCTGAATTGGCTCCCGATCAAATTGATGAAGAGAGCCTGTTGCCTTATGCGATTTTAGATCCGATTGTGTGTGCCTATGTTGAGGATTATGTGAGCACCTTCGATGAATTCAAACGTTGGGGGGAGACGCAGCTGTCAGATAAGACATCTGTGTCAATGGTGTTAAATTCTATGGATCCCGCTCGATTTGAATCATGGTTGAATCAAGCGGGTGCAGCGTCAGATTTCCATCGAATCATTAGCTTAATTGGCCGCATGGAATACAAGCGACGACAGACCTGTCCCGGTATTAAGGTATCAAAAGTAGCTTTTGGTATTGGCCGTAGGATACCTATTGTAGAGCATTGGTCTTAGTCGCTTGATAAACCTCCATGTCAACTCGCGATAGCAATAGAGAGGGGCTTGGCTACCTTAACCTTCGGAATGTCGATACTCAGCACGCCAAGTTTTGAGCTCGCGCTAATGTGTTCGCCATCTACTGTGTCAGGTAATGTAAATTGACGAAACAGTTCACCAACGACTCTCTCCTGCCTTTTTATTTCTACATTGTGATCTAAAGTTGATGTTCGCTTACCCTTTATCGTTAGAACATTTTTATCCAAAGTGATATCAATATCCTTGTCCTCTATGCCTGGGATATCTACAAGAACAATGTAGTTTTTTTCAAGCTCTTGAATATCGACCTGCGGCGTCCAATCGTAGTGGTCTCTTTTGTTAAGCGATTGGTTTGGTTCCCTTTGTAAGGTGCTGAGTCTGCTGAGGGGTGAATATAAAAATTGGCTCATGGCTGTTCTCCTGAAATTGATTAGCGTGTTCCTTTTTTAAGGGTAAAATGCCAGTATTCAAGAGGAAATCTCAATTATTTTTTTATAGATAAATTCAGACATTGTATTGACGGGGATCAATGCTGTAATATCATTTTTTTGGTTCAATAATCAAACGAATAAACTTAAAGCTGCGTTAGCAAAGGAGATGGAAATGTATCAAAAAGTTTTGATAGCCTTAGATTTTCATGGTGACAATGATCAAATAATTGCGAAAGGTCGAAAGTTGGTGGAGGATAACAAAGCTGAGCTATTCCTCTTACATGTAATCGAACCATTCGCAATGGCATATTCCATTGACGGTATGGGCTATGGCGACCAGATTGTATCTCTTGAATCTAGTATCAGAAAAGAAGCGATAGTGAAAATGAACAAGACCGCTGATGAATTAGGTGTGAACGGTGAGAACAGGCTAGTTCGAAGTGGTAAACCGGCAAATGAAATTCATGATGTCGTAAAAGAACAGAATATCGATCTCATTGTGATGGGTACGCATGGTCAATCAGGTTTACAATTACTCTTGGGTTCCACTGCAAATAGCGTTCTGCATGGGGTCTCCTGTGATGTGATGACGGTTAGGATTCAGGACTAGGCTTCTATTCTCGGATAGCCTCCTAGGAGGCTAGAACAAATATACCTGCCGGATGGTGGTATACAGCAACAGAAACGATGAAGGCAAAGGTCAACCAGGCGAGGATGAGTGCTAGGATCCTTTGCTTCATTGTTTTCCCTCTTTTTAAGGCAATCGTGCCAAATCCAATATAAAATAGTAGTGCAATAACCTTGACGCTCAGCCAATGGCTTTGCCCGGGATAATGTTGTATTAATATCGTAAGAAAAATCGCCGCCCCCAATAAAATGGTGTCGATAACGTGAGGCAGGGTGCGGGTAATTTTATGATTCAATAAATCATTCGCCGTTAACATCCAGAACCCTCGAAGTGTAAAAAGGCAAATTGACAGCACAACGGATGTAAGGTGTACGACCAATACTGTTTGATAGGTATTCATGCACTCACATCTGAGTTTTCGGGGCACAAATACATTAAGCAATCATTAGTAGCAATATAAGCATCTGTTGTTGCCATGAAGATTGTCATGGCAATTTTCGTAAGAATGAATCCTTCGCTTTCGTGGAATAGCTCCTCTGCAATACAGTTCCCATCTTTTGATCTAACCGTTAAATCATTAATACCGTTGTTACCTGTCCATCCTATGCTTACGTTCGCGTCAATTTTTGAGAAATTCATTTGGTCTATGGTATTGAAAATTGTAATGTCAGCCTCGTCCTGAACAGAGGATGAGTAATGTAAGTTTGCAGTACTATTGATCTCTAATCTTAGAGGTCTTTCTAATAGTTGAATATCTTTAGGTTCGTCCCGAAAGAGCGAGCTTGCTTCAATGAACTTATCCAAGGTATTTTGAGCAAGCTTATCTGCTTTGGGATCGAGAAATCCGCCGAACTCAATCGTTACAATAGGGCAAGATAAGTCCTGCTCAATGAGCGTACCTAAAACCTGATCCAATACGACGAGCTTTCGGGAAAACAGACCTGCGACTTGCAGGACGGTTTTTTCAGATGACACAGTGACACCAAATATATCACTGTGAGCGGAAGTATTGTGTGTGTCTATAATGGCCTCAGGTGCATAGGATTTTAGTGTGTTTGAAATTTTTCCAGCCAGTATTTCCTGATTACTCTCCCTTGACTCTTTAAAGCCCTTTACCTTAAAGCAGCGATTAAAATCAGCCTCCCCTGGTAGATACCGATGTGAAAAATAAGGGTGGAGTAAGGCGGCATTAACTGACACGACAAAGATGCCCAGGTTTGTTTCTGGTTTTCTACCGCTAAGTATGAATTGATGAATAGCTTTAAGACCTGAAGGTTCGTTGCCGTGCAACAAAGTCACTATGGCGCGTTGTCGGCTCGTATCTTTGCCGTCGATTGTGATCCAGGTTGGTCCTCCCAGAATCTTAATGAATTCTATGTGATTCTTTCCAACGGCATCTGCTTGCGGCATATGCCAGTGTTTGAAAGAATTGGGTGTACTCTGTGTCATTGGTCTGTATTGTCGGGGTCAAGAAGCGTTATTATAACCCACGATTCAGTCCCACAGTGGCTGCAATAAAAATTTCGGGAAGACTGGAATGAATATCAAAGAACCTGCATTTACATTAGGTGTTGAAGAGGAATACTTGCTGGTGGATCTTCAAACTAGGGATTTAGTGACTGATCCTCCCCCAAGCTTAATGGCTGAATGCGTTGCAGCCTGTGGTGAACAAGTTAGTTCCGAATTGATGCGGTCTCAAATTGAAATTGGTACAAAAGTTCGCGCGGATGTGACAAGCGCAGCAAACGAGCTGAAAGCATTAAGAAAAGTGATTAAGGATATTGCAAACAAGCATGGATATGCACCGATTGCTGTATCCACCCACCCTTTCGCACGGTGGATGACGCAAAAGCAGACAGATAAAGACCGGTATATTGATTTAACCCGTGAAATGCAGGCAGCTGCGAAGCGCTTACTCATATGTGGTATGCATGTGCATGTAGGGATTGAAGATAGAGAACTTCGAATCGACCTGATGAGCCAGCTCTCCTATTTTTTACCGCACTTACTTTCTTTGTCTTGTTCCTCCCCTTTTTGGGAAGGAGAGAATACGGGCTTAAAATCTTATCGATTGACTGTATTCGATGGTCTGCCAAGAACAGGGCTGCCTGAAGAATTTACCAGTTTCGCTGAGTACGAGCGGCACGTAGCAATTCTAATCGGGGCAGGTTTGATGGAAGATGCTAGTCGAATTTGGTGGGACTTGAGACCCAGTGCAAGATTCCCCACCCTTGAAACAAGGATAATGGATGTATGTACTAATGCTGAGCATGCAGCAAGCATGGTTGCACTGACTGTATGCCTATTACGTATGCTATATCGATTAAGGAGAGACAACCAACGTTGGCGTGTCTATGCCAAGATGTTGATTAATGAAAATCGTTGGCGCGCTATGCGATACTCGACCGATGAAGGCATGATTGATTTTGCAAAAGGAGAAGTCGTGCCATTCGATCAGTTGTTGGCTGAATTGATGAATTTTGTCGCTGAAGATGCCAAAGCTTTGGGTTGTGAAGCAGAGCTAAATCGTTTGCCTGATATATTGTCTCAAGGAACCAGTGCGCATCGGCAAATAGATGTTTATGAAAGAAGTTTAAATTCAGGACATAGTCAGCAAGACGCCTTGATTGATGTGGTGGATTGGCTTATCGAAGAAACTGCAAAAGGATTGTAACCCTTGGTAAGCGTTATTGGCTTCTTTAAAGCAAAAAACCAACGTAAAATTGAATCCTAACAAAAGAGGAATATTGTGGCGAAGAATATATTTTATGCTCAGTCTGGCGGTGTGACAGCCGTCATCAACGCCAGTGCCTGTGGTGTAATTGAGACAGCTCGAACCTACCGCTCAGTTGGAAAAGTCTTTGCCGGCAAAAATGGCATTATTGGCGCTCTGGAAGAAGAACTAATCGATACATCTAAAGAGAGTCGTTCGGTAATAGCGTCTTTACGGTATACACCAGCAGGGGCATTTGGTTCCTGTCGATACAAGCTAAAAGGTTTTGAAGAAAGTGAGGCGGAATACGTCCGAATAATCGATGTGTTTAAAGCACACAACATCGGATACTTTTTCTACAATGGCGGCGGCGATTCTCAGGATACTGCAAACAAGGTAAGTCAGATCAGTGCAGACTTGGGATACCCCATTACTTGTATAGGTATACCTAAGACAGTGGATAACGATCTACCTTTTACCGACTGTTGTCCTGGTTTTGGTTCCGTTGCAAAGTATGTCGCGGTTTCAACCCGAGAAGCGGGTCTGGATGTGGCGTCTATGTCGGCTTCTTCGACAAAAGTATTCGTCCTTGAAGTTATGGGGCGACATGCTGGATGGATTGCAGCCGCAGCCGGCTTAGCAAAAGATGAAAAAAATGATCCGCCGCATATTATTTTGTTTCCCGAAATAGATTTTGATAAACAACTGTTCTTGAATAAGGTGAAAGATACGGTTTCAAAAGTGGGCTACTGTGTGGTCGTTGCCTCAGAGGGTACTCAATATGCTGATGGAAGATTTGTCGCGGATGCGGGCTTAAAGGATGCTTTTGGTCATATACAATTAGGGGGGGTTGCACCCACCCT
This sequence comes from Pseudomonadales bacterium, assembly GCA_016763855.1. Taxonomy (GTDB): domain Bacteria; phylum Pseudomonadota; class Gammaproteobacteria; order Pseudomonadales; family Azotimanducaceae; genus JAHRVQ01. Next base: position 3,820 of record JAESSY010000194.1, on the reverse strand, counting down.
GGTGAACATGATCAAAGAGGCTCATGGATATAAATGCCACTGGGCACTGGCAGATTATTTGCAGCGTGCAGCAAGGCATATTGCTTCGAAGACAGATGTAGATCAGGCATATGCAATGGGAAAAGCTGCCGTGGATTTTGCCGTCGCAGGTAAGAATGCAGTTATGCCAACTATTGTCAGGGCGAATACGCAAAAATATAGATGGAGCATTGGTTCTGCACCTCTGTCAAAGGTTGCAAACGTAGAGAAGAAAATGCCAAGGAATTATATTAGCCGAGATGGTTTTGGTATTACGCCAAAGGGGCGGGATTATCTTGCACCGCTTATTGTGGGCGAAGACTATCCTCCGTTTAAAAATGGCTTGCCCCAGTACGCTCGGCTTAAGAACACTTTACTTAAGAAAAAACTGTCACGCTTTTCACAAAAGCAGTAATAAGAGCCGCAATAAATACTGAGGCATTAATGTCAGATGCGCTTCTATTTGGTTGCTTTCTCTATTGCAAGAGCTCCCCATCCAACTAAGACTTTGTCTATAAAAACGAGCGGGGTAGTTTCATCCCTGCTTGTATTACCATCACTTTCTTTGTGGTGAGTGCGATAATAAATTACTTGAAATACTTCGCCATTTCTTTGGAAGGAATCACTAAAATCAGGTGTTCCAAGATCTGACTCAATTAAAGCGATGCTCGTGCCAAGATCCAGACGGTTGATATAACGCATGTTTTTTTCCTGACGACTTTTCCAGCCTTGTCCGTCCTCGTCCCATCCATCATTGCCAATAGCCACAACGCAGGCACTGAGGCTTGTTAGTAATATGAGTAAAGCTATGAGTTTTAAAAAATGAGTCATGTCTTGTCCTATTCTAGGTTTGATAATTGAGTTTCCAATCGTGCTGCTAATCGTAGTGCTACTTATTGCGCTATTCATAGCTAGCGCTTAACTATTATCTCTTAATCATTAGCAAACCTTGTGCCAACCTTTGATAGTATGAAAATCAAAGGCTTATGGTGTATGTCTTACTAGGTTACGGCAGATATACCATTAAGTGGTGATTTATGCGGTCTCAGTGCGAAATCGACGATGAATCCAATAATCCATGCTGATGTATTTACCACCTCCGATGAAGAAAAGCGCTAGTAATAAAATAAAATAGGTTGCGGCAAATTCAATCCCGTTATTCAAGACAACAATTGAACCATTTTCTGTCAACCAGCTGTAGTTACTGTTTTCCTGCAATATTGATTTTGCACGATCGAGCCTTTCTACTGCTTCGATTGTTCGGTCCGTCGCAAAAGGGCCGCTTCCTGTCGCGATTGCTAACCAACCATTTTGTATATGTACGGTTAAGGCCGCAACAAGCATGGTTATCATTAATGGAATGCTGATCCATCTGGTTGCTAGTCCAACAAGCAGTAAAAAAGCACCTCCTAACTCTGCTGCTACTACTAGAAATGCTAGTATCCACGGGAAGGGGAGACCTAAGCCCCAGTCAGGATTGCCGAACCAATTTACAGTATCTTCAAAACCGTTAAACTTTTGAATTCCGGCCATATAAAATATCGGCACTAAATAAATGCGTATTAAGAGAGGGGCAAGAAAATCCAGTTTCTGGAAGTAATCAAGCAAGTTCTGGAAGCTGTTTAATAGTTGTATCATCGAGTCATTTCCTGTGATTAATTTTATATTCTTGATGAATTTGTAGTTGATTTTCTTTTGTAAAAACTTAGTAATATATGACCGGTAAAACCCCTTTGTTAGTTCATTTTATTCGAGCATAGCTCGGTATATCTTTTCCTTTAATACGTGTTCTAGTGCTTATAAAATCAGAAGGCACGGCGTAACACGTCCGCATTACTTTCCAGGATCAGTAAGAACAATATTTGGTATTAGAAAGTGTTCGCGAATTAGATTGATTGAGACTCTTCTGCTTGAGGTTTTTTTTCTGTTAAAAACAGCACCGGTTGTTGATAGAAAAGGCTTGTTAATAAAAAAGCTTTTCCTGATTGAATTGTTGCACCAATCCTATTCCTGCATTAACAAAAGCATCGACATCCGATTGTTTGAATTCAATTGCCTTGTCGCTCAGCCAATCAACAATTTTTAGGCCGCTATTATCTTGCATGGCTTTCAACAGCTCATAAGCCAAGGGTTGTAGTTCAAAGAAGCGTACAGAGTCATCAGAATCTCTGAATAGTAATAAGAAGGTGGCTTGATCATGCTCTTTCCAACCAGATTGAATTTGGTGAACCGGATAATTATAGGCAATGGGAGTAGCAAGTTCACTTAAACGCAATGTATTGTTTTTTAGACTGGCTTCATTAAGAATCTCGTTGGGTAACTCTGATTCAGAGATGAAAAGACCGAGTTCTAACCATTCGTAGTGGGCTAAAGAGTGAAAATAATCGGGCGTATCATTTGCACCTTCTCTGCCCAGGAGAAACAGCAGAAATTCTTCAGCTAGTTTCGGGAAATAAGGGGTTTCTGCACGATAGGTGATGAAAAATTCTCTAATCAGTCGATCCCATTCTTCTTCCGTCGCCATAGAATGGATCACCGGATAAAACTCGCTTACCAATGAAGAAATATTGTGAAATATCAGTTTGCTGTATATTTCCATTCGCCTCGGGTCTAAGCCCTCGGGTACAGGTACAAGATCTGGATTTCTTAAATGTCCAGTGAAGTTGCTTTGCAGTTGATACAGCTCGGAACTAGAGGATAAGGGCGTGAGCTTGGCCACTATTTCCTCCCGAAATATGCGACAACTTCTTCTGAGTTGTCTTGATATGTCCAATTTCCTTCATCAACTCATCAATGGGAGGGATATTAAAATCACGCTCTAACAGAGTGGGTCTAATACCGATGGTCTGGTAAGTTTGATCCAATAAAGCCCAGACTGGGTCAACAATATCAGCACCGTGAGTATCCACAATGATGCCGTCATCTTCCAGATAATGACCTGCGACATGCAGATAGACGATACGTTCTGCTGGCATATCTCGTATAAAGGCCATTGGGTCGTAGTTGTGGTTAACGCTATTGACATAGACATTGTTCACATCAAGCAGCATATTGCAGTCGGCTTTTTCTACCACTGCTTTAATAAATTCGGGTTCGGTAAGAGATTGTTTTGGGCTTAAATAGTATGAGGCATTTTCCAGTGCGATGCGTTGTCCTAAAATATCCTGAACTCGACCGACACGTTCGGCAACATAGTTAACGGTTTCCTCTGTGAAGGGAAGTGGTAGCAAGTCGTAAAGTTGACCTCCATCGTTGCTATAACTCAAATGTTCGCTATAGATTGGAACCCGGTGCAATGCCATAAAATCCTTTATAGCATGCACCAGATCTTCATCTAGTGGTGCAGGACCACCGATAGAGAGCGAAAGACCATGTGCAATAAGTGGGGTACGCTCTGTAATTGCTCTGAGCTGTTTTGCAAATCGTCCCCCTATTCCAATCCAATTTTCTGGAGCTACTTCGAGGAAGTCGATTCCATCCGGAGTAGTTTCACTGAACTGAAACGCCATCGAACGTCGCAGACCGAGACCGGCTCCTTGGATTTTTACTTTATTGCACATAATCTTGTATACGCCCTCTTACTGATGAAAGCTTTTCTGGCGTATGACTTAATCGCCGCACTTACCTTCGCCACATTTGCCTTCACCTTTAGCTTTGTCGCCGCCACATTTGCCTTCGCCTTTAGCTTTGTCACCGCCGCACTTACCTTCGCCGCATTTGCCTTCGCCTTTAGCTTTGTCACCGCCGCACTTACCTTCGCCGCATTTGCCTTCGCCTTTAGCTTTGTCACCGCCGCACTTGC
>JAESSY010000193.1 GCA_016763855.1 Pseudomonadales bacterium | reverse complement strand
TTCTTTCCAACATTTGGCCCGGTTGGAGAGGGTCTTTAGTGCTTGTTAAGCCTGAGACCGTGATAGGTTGGCATAGAAGAGCTTTCAGGCTTTATTGGCTTCACAAATCGAGAGGAGGTAAACCAGGAAGGCCGAAACTGGACGCTGAATTTAAGTCGCTTGTCCTTAAGCTATCCGCTGCTAATCCACTATGGGGAGCTCCTAGAATTCATTTCAATGTTACAGCTAACCCCACGGCACAATGATCTGCTCTACAAATCGTAGAAGTTTTTCCATGGGATACTGTGCCAAATTATTTACTTCGAGACAGAGATAAGATTTTTGGTGGCGTTTTCCAGCGCCGTGTTAAGTCCTTGGGAATAGAGGAAGTTATGAGTGCACATCGTAGTCCTTGGCAGAACGGCTATCTTGAACGACTCAATGGAAGTATTCGACGAGAATGTACTGATCACATCATCGTTTGGAATGAGAGTCATTTAAAAAAGGTTCTTCGTGGCTATTTCGATTACTACAACAATGATAGAACTCACTTGGGAATCGAAGAGGAGTAGCCAACCGGCCGACAGATCGCTAAACAGACTTCAGTAACTGACCTGTTAGTGGAACTGCCCAGAGTTGGCGGGCTCCATCATCGATATGAGTGGCAAGAAACTGCTTGAAATTCCACCGGATCAATATTTGCGAAGGACAGTCACGACTTTTGCACCTTAGCAGAGATGGTACGAATGGTTGATGGTGAAGTTGTCGAGATTTACACCCGTGCTGGCCTGGAGTTCTATTTAGCTAATGACTTGAACTTGATCTGAAAGGGTATAATATATATACCATGAATTTTGACTACGACAAACGTAAAAGCGCTTCGAATAAGACGAAACACGGTATAAATTTTGAAGCAGCACAATTACTTTGGGGCGATAGATTTATTCTGAAAATTCCTTCCATTGTAAATGTTATTGAGGAGACTCGGTTTCTATATATTGGGCTAATTGAGTCAAAACATTGGACAGCAATTACAGCTCATCGAGAACCAAATATCACTCGTATTATTTCAGTTCGTCGATCGAAAAAACAAGAGGTTGAACTTTATGAAAGCTAAGAGTTTAGATAAAGAATTCGATGATGGTGCTGATGATATTCTTCAACATTTCGATCTTGAAAATGCCTCGCGGCCTAACATCGAAAAAGAGAGAGTTAATGTTGATTTCCCCGTTTGGATGATTGGCGACTTGGATAAAGCTGCTGCTAGCATGGGTGTATCTAGGCAGGCCGTCATTAAAATATGGTTAGCTGAAAGGCTGAAGATTGAAGCAGCATGAATATTACTTTGCCACATTAGTAAGTCTTTGAATATAGGTAGAGCATGGGATATAACAACGGACAATAACATGTACAAAGCCCCTTTATTTGTATGTTGGTTAACCCCAGTGTAGGATTTCTGATCGATTCGATACCCTAATCCAAACAATTTTTATCAAACCACGGATAAATCCAACTTTCACATACCATCGATGCTGCATTATTTGGTCACTGTTGAGTACAGGCGAAGAGTATTAATATTAATACCAAACCGGTTGCTGTCTGATACTCAATATCGGGTAGTTTTTTAATAACGAAAGGACAATATCTCAAGTTTGCTATAGTTGATTTTAATGATGGTTAATAGTTCAAACCAGCTCTTTTAGAACCTGGAATGTTAATCGGCATGCCTGCTAACAAGCAATGGATCAAGGTGGTGAAGTCGTTGATGTATTCCTTCAAAAGAAGCGGGATTCGGAGGTAGCTAAGCTGTTCTTGGATGCCCATACCTCTGTCAACAATTTGTTCATTCTAGGTCGCCATTTGGGATCTGTGGGAACTTATCAGTACTTCAGGTTTCCATCCTTTGTGTTTTGGAAAAATGCAACGATAGCTAAGATCAAATCAGGTCGAATTATGCTTAATGAGGAATTAAACTTAATCTTGCGCAAGCTGGATTAAGGCCCATAATGTTTTAACGATGTTAAGGGCCTTCAGGGTCCTCCTTGTTTTCTTTTACCTCATTGATGAGATATTTCAAGTGATCACTGTTTGTCCCACAGCATCCACCTAAAACTTTTATGCCGTAATTAAGCTTGAGTTGAAGCATTAAATCACCCCATTCATCCACACTTTCTGCTTGTATTTCAGCCGCATTGTCGAGTTCAAAGTGCTCAAGTGAAGATGCATTTGCTTGCACGCCTAAAAGTCGTTCAGATGTGACCCTGTCAAGCTCGCTGTTAATGAGGAAGCTGGGGTATGAGCAGTTGACGAAATAGGCTAAAGGACGGTGCTCAGTATTCGAATCAATAAATTTTATGGCTTCGCTGAGCGAGTTGCCTTCTAATACTTTCCCGTCCTTGCCTATGACGAAACTAATAATATAGGGGAGTTGTGTTTTTTCCATCGCCTTGGCAATACCTAATGCTTCGCCAACATGAGGTAGGGTGACAGCCATAAGATATTCTGCACCACCTGCTGCTAGTTCTTCTATTTGCCAGCGATGAAAGGATTCTGCCTGAGAAGTTGAAAGTGCTTCTTCAGGTTTGTAAGCATCATTTTTACAACCAATGATTCCCCCGATTTTCACATTCTTCTTAGAGCAGTTATGGCTGTCGCGTAAAGCTAACAGATAGCGAACCGCATCGGCGTTAATCGAAGACTTAACATTTGAATTATTGACCCTTTCTTGATTCGTTCGCCAGGTAGGTGTGGCTAATAAAATGGGTATGTCGTCATTGATTGCGAGGTTCAAATACTCCGTATAAATTTGAGATAAAGCTTCTTTGCCTTTTGCATCGTAAATAAGAGCCGCATGTATGATGCTTTCGTCCAACAGAACATCATCTCGGCGACGCAGTCTTTCTACCACCGCCGCTTCCGTTAATATAAAAGGGTTTTCTCTGAATAATCTTTCCATTATGTCGTCGTACTGATTTCAAATGAGGCGATGAAACTGGATAAAATATTGTCAGTCATATCATAAATCCTAAAAGGGGCATCGAGAATAGTTTTGTCTGAACCGCGCTTATACCAAATTGAAAATTGTACCTCCCTGAATTTTCTTCAATGAGCATGCTCATTTGATGTTGGTTCCAATTTAGGGAATCTTTCTGTCGCGTAGAGACTGTGGCAACTTAAACAGGTTTCGCCCATCTTTGAGAAATAGAAGCCGACCAATTCCGGTTTTTCCATTTTGGCAGCATGCGCTAACATACCAGATAGATAGTGAAACTTCTGATCAAGCTCAATAAATCCGACTGGAAGCTTCGAATGCAATTCATGCACTTGTTCTTCGGACAAATTTTGTTTCAGTACATAACTATTTTCTATCTTTCGGGCTAGCGGCGCTATCGCCTCCCAATCACCCGAAATGTACAAAGGGAATATGTCCGCCATGCCTTTCTGCAAATAACGCATTTCTTCAGACAGGAGACTCCGTAGGCCTATTGAAAGATCATTCACACCCAAACGCTCTTCGTTCATCGAGTGATCTTGATGTTCCTCCGCGTTAGACAGGGTAGGTATGAGTATCGCTAAGATCAAAAATCGTTTCATTTCTATTTAGTTCCCATTTTCCATTATTACTATTTTATTGTATTTTCATTGTTGACACTAATTTGATGAGCCAACCCACTCTCCACTCGGGGAGTTAATTTGTCAATACCCGGTAATAGCTACCCCCTAAATTGGTCATTTCGTACGCAAACTTTTTTGCTAATGGGATAGATCTAGATCGTGGGTCTTTTCATGGTGGTGACAAGACTGAGAGTTTTGCCAAGTTAAGGGATGAAGGGTTTGAAATCGTGATAAAGGAGCGATCTGAGAACAAAAATCCAGCTTGGCTTCTCACATGGAATCCAAAAAAAACAACGATGGCGGTGATGGAAATGAAATAAATCAACCAGTACTTATCATACATGACCGTTCTTTGGAAAATGTGGTTTATAATGACTATTGTCGACATCGTCTTATGCTATTTCTCCTTCTGCCATAAACTCTTGGGTAGGGGAAGAGATTCGCGTACTCGGAGTTGAAGCCAAAGCGATTTATCGAGGAGACATTAATACCATTGCATTAACAGGCGCGGTGTTTGGATTCAACGATCCAGCTGGTACTTTACTGGCCTATAGAGGCTGGGGTATCGGTGATGCGAAGGTAGGTATTCAGGGAGAGCTGCCTTTGGCAAGGCTTCTCTCTATTGGTCCGAATAGTACTTTCGTCAAACAACCATTTTGGGTGCGACCTGTTCGTGAAATCAATGAGCGATCGGGTTATTACCTTGCAGTGGATTGGGAGCTATATGACTTTATCCAATTTGGCGGTCTCTATTATGATAACCGAGGCGATCCTGAAGCGATTGAGGCGGGTCAATATGCCCGGCGAACTAAATTCCTCAATCTCTACGCAGAATTGGATTTAAGCAATGAGTTATAGATCATTGCCCAGTACATGCAGAGCGCCACTAAAATGGGACTGAAAGTGTTTGGCGGCGGTCGACAAGTTGATGTGGGCTATGATGCGGGGTTTCTCTTATTGAGCAAGAAAATGGGAAAGTTTCGCGGGAGCCTCAGATACGATTGGTTTAAAGTGGTTGATAACTCCCACGTTCTAATTCATTATAATAATGAAGACGGGGATGCGCTAACATTGGTTTTATCGATGATGATTCGAAAAAATGATTCTATTATCATCGAGTACCTAAATATTAAAAGCGACCGACCTGCCCGTGAAGATACCGGATTTAATGCCCGCCAGAAGAACAAAACTTTTCAACTCAACTATAGAATGCGAATTTAATGAATCGAATATTTCCAGAAGGTCTTACAGAATGAAATTAACAGGTCCGGTCAAGCAGGATATCAAACGCGAGATTGACGTCATTAATAGAATGTTGTCATTCGATGGTAAGGTGATTCTTGAGTTAGGTTGCGGTGCCGCAGATGTTACTCGTTTGCTTGCTAAACAAGAGGGTGTTGTTAGCGTTACTGCGGTTGAAATTGACCCGATACAGTATAAAAGCAATCTTGAGATGGAAATTCCGAAGGTCACTTTCAAGTCCTATGGTGCCCAAGAAATTGAAGAACTTGATGATAGTTTTGATATTGTGATGCTGTTTAAATCTTTGCACCATGTACCTGCTTCTGAAATGGACAAGACATTGAAAGAGATCCACCGAGTGTTGAAACCCGGTGGACGTGTCTATTTTTCCGAGCCGGTTTTTGAGGGAAACTTCAATGAAGTATTGCGGCTGTTTCATGATGAGTCTCTCGTTAGGCAGCAAGCATTTTCCGCGATAAACACGGCCGTTGATACGAAACTGATGGACTTGGAAGAGGAATATTTTTTTAAGAACATCATTAAGTTTCAGTCTTTCGAGCAGTTTGAATCGGGGATACTCAATATCACTCACACAGATTTTCAATTGTCGGAGGAAATTCTGTCAGAGGTGAAGCGTCGATTTATGAGTTATGAATCCGAAGAAGGGTTTGTATTTGAGTTACCCAATCGAATTGATTTGTTAAAGAAAACGGCATTGCCAAATAAACTCTAATTCAGTGATAATTACCGGATGACAAAATCAAATATGTACAACCGATATCGATTTCCAGACTAGGCGTCCCCCCAAATTATCCAATACGCGGTGTGGCTCTACTTTCAGTTTAATCTTAGTCACGGGGATATTGAAGATTTACTAGCTCAGCGCGGGATAATTGTTACCCGAGAATCAATTCGATTGTGGTGCGTTCAAGTCTAGATGAGGTGTTAGTGCTTCTAGGAGACTTACCTTTTGGATATTTTGGACTATCAATGGGCACGATGATGAACTGATTCCACGGGAAAATTGCTTCGAGTCATTCGGGATGTTGAATACCAAGGACAAGAGCATGAATGTCAATACAGGTGTTCATAGCGCTGTACCAGCGGCGGAAATGAAAAATGTGAGTGATTTCCTAGGGAGTCGTCTCTCGTCTTTATGACATTAATCTAGTGATCTATTTCAACCGATTCATCTTTGATTGAGTATTGCAAACAATCAAAAATTGCTAAATGTTCTTCGTTTTGTCCGTCGCGGAACCTTTTGACGATTAGCACTGAAGCGTGAAATAACGCAATCCAGTACCGGATCAACGAGATCTTCGACGCTCAAATTAAAATTCAATCTGTTGGCGAGTTGTAGTGTGACCAATCCATGTAGGCTAATCCAACCAATATGGGCGGCCAGTGAAGAATCACCCTTTAAATAACCTGCCTGCTTCGCCACGGCGTAATTTTCTACTGCCAAGTCCCAGGGGCTTACGGCTGCGGGACTCATAAGCTGGTAATTCTCCATTTCACCTTGATCGTCAACTTTGAAGCAAAGGTCGTACTCATGGGGGTTGTCTAATGCGAATTTGACGTAGGCGTAACCAGAAGCATAAAGTTTGTCCAAGGGATCTTTCACAGCTTCGCTGGCATTTTGCATTTCAATCGTAAGGTTTGTAAATGCTCTTTCTCTTACTGCAACGAAGATGGCGAGTTTACTCTCATAGTATCGGTAAGATTTCATCGAGCTCCAGCCAAGTAGCTTGGCAATGGATCGCGCAGTAACGCCCTTGTATCCTTGCTCTGAGAACAGCTTCATCGCGACGGCTAGAATCTTCTTCCGGCCTTCATTCAGTTCAGTTTCTGACAGTTGTTGTCTTGGCATCAATACAGCTCTTTTTAGGAAGTTATTTTCGCATGTTCTGAAGTCTTATGTAGAAAGCTATTGCTTCTTTTCGGAAATGAATTGTCCCAGGTTCTCTGAGATGAATTGTCCCAGTCGTTTAGTTGCCTTTACCCCATCAGGCAACAGAGCGCTAAACCCATGGAAAACGTGAATCATTTCGGGCCATATCTCTAGCGTGATGTTACCACCGGCACGAGTGACGTTTTCTGTAAATTCAACAATTTCATCGATCAATATTTCTTCGCTCCCAACTTGGATCAACATAGTCGGTAGTCCTTTAGGATCAGCGAAAATAGGAGAGGCGAGGGGGTTCTTCGGATCTGTCCCCCCAAGAAAACTTGCAGCATCTTGCTCCAAGCCTTCTTTCGATAGAAAAGGATCGCTATCGGCGAGCCTTGTATAGCTGTCAAAACTACAGGATAAATCTAACCAGGGGCTAATACATGCGGCTACTTCGGGGAGTTTGTCACCCTTGTCTCGCAATACCATCAGAGCAGAGATGAGTGCCCCTGCACCAGCGGAATCACCAACCATTGCAATGGGGCCAAATTTGTCCGGGGATGATCGCATTTCACGGTAGGCAGAAATCACGTCTGTAATGGCAGCAGGGAAGGGGTTCTCAGGGGCTAGCCTATAGTCGAGCATGATTACTTTCGCCTTAACCTCTCTACAGAAGGCAATCCCTAGTCCTCGGTGGGACTTTGGTGAACCGGCGACAAATGCGCCACCGTGAACGTAAAGAATGGAACGCGTGAAAGGTTCATCTAATAAGGGGTCTTTCTTCAGCGATAGAATCTCGCATTTCACGCCACCCAATTCTAATGTTTGCAGAACGATATCTGATGGCAATTCAGCCTGGGACCCCATTGCATCCATTGCAGCTCTTCTGTTTGCCAGTGAGATTTGATGTCTATCGGGTCTGGAACCTAGAATTTTCCGAACCTTTTTTATACCAATTGCGGTCATAGTACCTTCTTGAGTAGCGCCTTCTTGAAAAATTCTGAGTTAAACACGAATGGATGCGACAGCGCTAATTTCAACTAACAACGAGGGGTGCATAAAAGCTGAGACCTGAAGCAGGGTACTGGAAGGGTAAGTTGAATCGAATGTTTCCCCACGCACTTTATTAACAGCTACTGCATCTTTGATATCTGTGACATAAATAACCAACGACACGATATCTGCCATAGTGCCACCTGCGTCCTCTACAATGGCGCGAATATTCCTAAAGGTTTGTTTGGTCTGCTCCTCAATCCCCCCATCTCCAACAGGTTTGTAATCGGTTGTGATACCAACTTGACCTGCAATAAACAAGAGCCTTCCCTCAGGTCTTTCCCACGTCGCATTAGAATAAGGCCCTGCGGGTTTGGGTGCACCTTTTGCGTTGAGTGACTCTGCCATAAAATTCTCCTGACTATTCTCTGACTAATCTGTATCGTTGTTATTTTGTATGCAAAACGAGAAAGTATCTCTGATGTTTTACTGCAGTGTCTATCTTCTATCTTCTTCTACCTTCCTTCTACATTGTCGCAAAACCACCGTGTTTGAGAATATGCATTATATTCGAAGGTGGTATAAAGGGGGCAGGAGCGTCTTCGCCGGGTGTTCGTAAAGTACCCATCCCAGCAAGAACTGTTTCCAGCTCAGGTGGAGAAAAAATCCATACTACCTCAAGCGTGTTGTCTTTGTCGGCTAAAAAACCGTGGCGGGCAAAACGACCAACAAACACTGCGTTTCCAGGCCTTATCGGGATATTACCTTCATCAGTCACAAGGTAGCCACTGCCACCTGTCACATACAACAACTCTTCATTTCGCCTGTGGCAGTGCACAGGAATTGACGCGCCAGGGAGTAACACTTGCGCACCTATTGCGAAAGAGTTTGAGGTGTAGTTGTGGGGGCTAATAATCATATCCGCGTAACCTTGGGCAGGCACGCTTTGCCAAAATGATTTTCTGTCTACTTCACGAATGACCAGAGATTGTCCTTTTAAAGGTACGAGAGCGCCTATTTCTTTTACGCCTTGATAGTAATCTTTGGCTGTACTGCTCCCTGAAGGTGCATCAAAAATGGGTCGCTCGCTTCCAGTTTTTTTCTTGCCAAAACTTCTAATTAAACTCTCATATCCACTGGGAATACAGAACCACAGAATACGAAGCTCATTATCAGCGGAGTTGTTAATGATACTGTGTGTGACCTGCCTTGATACCACAACGGTATCACCTTGTTCTAGTATTTCCTCGGTACCGTCGAGTACAATTTTGGTGGTACCACCGTCGACATATATGACAAAGTCGCCACGGGCAAAACAGCGTTTAGGCAATGCGCCGCCACCCGGTATCACATGCGTACCAACAGAGTAAGCATTGCAGGGAGAGGATTCAGGACTTAACATTATGGTGGCATATCCTTCTGATGTATTGGGCATCCAATAGGACTCTGACTGGTTTTCATCAAGTGTCAGTGTGGGTCCTTTGTCATCTCGAATCTGCTGAGATCTTGGTGGTGGCAATTTACTCTGGTTTCGACCCATCCACTTGAACATATTTGCAGCAGTTTCATCTGTAAAACGATTTTCGAGCCTGATTATTTTTCCATCTTTGTAAGTAGCGGTTTCACTGCCATGCATCACGATGTCGGGTAAACCCTGTTTGGCGTAAGTAAGGACGAAGGTATTGGTGACTGAATCTCCGACTTCTTTTGAGTCCTCAACAAGAACCGGTGATCTCGTATCGAAACGATAATCGAACTCGTCCAGCACTCTAACAAATTCGTCCATCACAGAATCGCGACCGACAAACTTTGCGGCCATAGGCGGGTTGGCTACAATTTCATAAACTGCATCTTCATCGAAGAAAGTTTTGACTTCTTGCCACTCCATTGATTCATATGCGACTTCAAATGCATCCGCATAAGCTTGAAATAATTCTAAATTGTTCACTTTTTATCTCCTTCCTTAAGGTGTCTAGAGATCACTTTACATTGTAATATATACAACGTAAAGTTGTCACTCAGTTATTTTTTAACATATTTATCTGAAAAGGATGTGCCACAAAATGAGCAAAGCAAGAATCGACTTAGTGCCTGAAGATCAGCTTCTCCCAGAAACGAATTTTGTTAAAGAAATGTTGGGTACTTTACCGATATCGGTGCAGGCGTACGCTCATAGTCCCGAGATTCTCAAGGCTTTTATGGGATTAGAAGCCGCAATATTTTCGGCCATGTCAATCGCTCCAGGTCTCAAGGGAAAGATTGGTTTTGTTGTGTCGAAGGCAAATGGCTGCAACTATTGTGCTGCACATGCGGGTGGAATGATGCTTAAAGGTGGTATGAGTAAATCCGATTTAGTCTGTGTGTTAAATCCGGAATCTACAGATAATGAGGCGGACGAAGCCGCCTTGGCCTTTACACGTCTCGCAGTAGCGAAAAGTGTCACCGACGATTCTATGAAGCGACTCAAAGAACACTATAATGCGGAACAGATAATAGAAATAGTGTCTGTCATCGGCTTCTTTAGTTGGACAAATCATGTACACGATGCATTGGGACTAGAAATAGAGGAACACTATGAACACCTCGGCGCCCATCTTATCGAAGCTTGAGAAGTAAAAACTTAAAAAATAAAAGCTTCGGATCTAAAAGCATAGAATCTAAAAGTATAGAGCAGGACAGGGCAGGAGGAATATTTCTTCCTGTCTTTAGACGGTACTTTTAGGTAGTACTTTGGTTTTTAGATTCGACTGCAAGGTTAGCTTCGTGGGTTTTTTTATCTATCTGGTAGTAACGAAGCACGTACCACGAACATAAATAAAGCACCATTACAAAGGGTAAATAAACCAGAATTAGAAAAGTCACAACTTCCGTATCTACCTGTCCTGGTATCGCGCCATCAGGAAAACTCACGATCCATAAAATCGTACCCGATAGCATGACACCCAATCCTGATACTGCTTTTTTAGAAAAGTTACGTGCTGCAAAAATGAGCCCTTCATCCCTCTCTCCAGCACTCGCGGCGCTTCTATCCTCTACAATATCTGCGTTCATCGAAGCAAATATGATCTGCATGGTGATAATGGCAGTGGTTTCGATAAAGTAGTTCAGCATGAGAAGTGGTACGTAGATACTGTTCCCCCGGTCTGGAAAGTATCCAGCTATTTGAACGAGATAGGCGATAGGAAGAAAAGAGATTGCGAACAAAAAGCTATACATCGTCGCCTTCTTCTTACCTAGCTTTTCACTGAGCCTAGGTGCCAATACGAATGACGTAGGCACCGCAGCCAAACCAAGTAGTGGAATTAATGCCAATTCAGTAAGGGTTAAGGACCAAAAGAAAGTGTTGATATAAATATTGAGTGATTGCGATAACCCTGCTGCTGCGCCGAAAAAAAGTGAAGAAATGAAAACAGAAACAAATGATCGGTTTTGAAATAAGCCTCGAAATCGTTGATAAATAACGCGGATGCTATGGCTCTCGCGCTTGATGGGTCGATAAAAAGTTTCAATGTGATGGTGAGTACCGAGGGAAGAAATCAACATAAAAATCATCATCGCAATACCACCTATGACACCGAGCGATTGATAGCCGATCGGTCCCATTTGCCCCGCAGGGTCGAGTTGAAAAAGTACAACGTATGTTAGGACTGCCATAATGAGGCCCCCCATCCACCCAAAAAAATATCGAAAAGCCATAAGTCTGGTGCGATCATCATAGTCTTTGGTCAATTCAGGGCCTTGAGCTGCATTAGGTACTTCATAGAAGGTCAGGCAACTGCGTACCAGCACAGCCATAAAGATGAGATACACGAATAGAGTGTTCTGTTCTTCAAGTACACTGGAAGGTGGATTCCACAAGAGATAAAAGGTTGCTGCTGCAGGTATTATCGCAAGGTACATAAACGGATGCCGTCGACCCAACTTTGAGCGCCAGTTATCAGATAAGTATCCCACTGCAAGATCTGATACTGCATCAATCGCGACTGCTAAAGCCAGCGCTAGACCTGTTAGAAACGGGTCTAGTCCGAGCACTTGGTTGTAATACAAGAGCAAGAAAAAGTTGAAGCCCGTGTCTTTTATCCCAAATGGTGTGGCGCCTGAACCGTAGAATATTTTTGTCCAAACTGAAGCATTAGCTGTTGAACCTATTGGGCTACTTTGCATTATGTATAAATCACTGTGGTTAGTTAGTTAGGCAATAGATAGGAACTTACCCTATCCAGGGGGTATCATTACAAACACATTTACAGGGAAAGCTGTTGCGCCGCGGAATCTGGGTGGATTAATCACTAAAACAAATTCGCTTAACTTTCGTTCTGCTAAAGTTGAGGCAAGTGATTCGAGATTGAGATTTTCTACGAGATAGATACCGTGCTCTGCTACCAGAATACGGTGGGCAGGAAAAATTGAACCGGTTTCTGGTGCCACATCATAGGTAAGATTATCTGCTCCGCTCAGGAATATATTTTTTCCCGCAAGCCAAATAGCTGATGCTTCTCCAATACCTGGACGATACCCTAGATAGGCGGCTTTGTCCGTCATAAAAAGTTGGCCATAACCGGTACGGATTAAAACAGAATCACCTTCCATAATTTCTACACCTTGGGATTCGGCTGTGCCCTGTAGATCTTCAGGCGTGATTTCATAACCCGGCTTTAAGCGTTCAAGACCCTTGTAACGGGGGATGTCTAGTAAAACCCCTCGATTTACAAGTTTCTCCCTAGGGTAAGATTCTATACCACCAGACCGTAGACCTTGTGGTGACTCAGCGGAGAGTGCGTCGATACCACCGAAAAGTTTCCCTTCGTGGGAGATATGTCCCAACGCATCTATAGTAGGCGCGCCGTGTTGCCCGCTAAAAAACATGACGTCACTGGCGAAGGCTATACCTCCTGGTACAAAACCTGCTGATGCTCGGTGAGTTGTACTCAGTGATTGTAGAAAGGGTGGGTTCAAAGGGAGTAGTGGCGATGTTGCGTCCCAGATAAAGTTGAGTTCGATGATCTCAGCTTCGAGCAACTTATCCATAAAGACACTTTCATTGGATATTTTTTTCGAAGGTTCTTCTGCACTTAGTGAGTAGGTCATGAGGGACATAGAGCAAGTTAGTAGAAAAGATGCTAGTAGGCTTTGTCCGTTATTTTCAGTTTTTCTGTGTTCATTCAAAGTGGCCATTTATATTTCTCGTAGATTTTATAGTTGTACTTTACAATGTATATATTACAATGTAAAGTATACCTACTTTTGTGTGCTATGGTTGTTGATATCGATGTCGTTGGTGTGTTAGATGGACTCTCAGTACATGCTCTAAAAGTCATTAGATGGCTTAAAATATAGTAGTAAAGCTCATGACTAAAAGTGATAAGTGGAGGCTAAAGTTGTCGAAAGAAAAAAATAGATCGGTCAGTCCTGTAGACATGATGCAACCCGTTGGAGCATACAGTCAGGCAGTCTGGGAACCAGCCGGACGTACACTCCATATTGCGGGTCAAACAGGTGTTACCAAAGATAAACGATTACCCGGAGATGGGGGTATTGAAGCACAGACTCAGCAATTGTTTGAAAACTTGAAGTTAATATTGGAAGCCGCGGGTGGAGATCTATCAAGTATCGTCTCTACCACCGTTTATCTAACCGATATAAAAGACAATGAAGCATTTAACACAGTCCGTGCTAAATATTTTGAGAACATGCTTCCTCCGACAAGTACTTTACTTGTAGTGTCACAACTATTTACCAAAGCATTGTTAGTCGAAATTACTGCCGTTGCAGTCGTACCTCAATAAATAATCACGCATTTAACAATGTGTGATAGAAGCTGATAGAAGCTGATAGAAGTTGTTGGGAAACAAACTTAAGTACACAGGAGTTATCTTTTGAACAAAACTGATACCAAACCATCATTGCATGTTGTCATAGGGGCAGCCGGAAGTATTGGTGCTGAGATCACGAGGCAGTTGACCGCTTCAGGAAAATTGGTGCGAGGCCTTGTTCGCTCGATTCCAAAGCATTCAAATAATATAGACTATGTTATAGCCGATGCAATGAATCAAGACGAGCTAGTCTCTGCCTGTGAAGACGCAATTTATGTCTATCACTGCCTTAACGTTCCCTACGAAAAATGGTGTGATGTGATGCCGGTCGTCACAAAAAATGTGCTCGAAGCAGTAAAACAAGCTAAGGCTAAACTAATCTTCGTTGGCAATGTATACGGTTATGGTCGCCTGCAGAATATTCCCGTAAGCGAATCACATCCCATGGTAGCAGAAACCAAAAAAGGCGCGCTACGTAATCAGCTAGAAGACATGCTCTGGCGTGCTCATCACGCGGAAGAATCTAAGGTGGTGATTGCTCGATTCCCGGATTTTTATGGACCCGGCGTCGTCAATGGTTTAATGAAGCCTATATTTGACGCGGCGATTACGGGAGGTAAATGCAGTTGGCCAGCGGCACTTGATGTACAACATGATCTGGTTTTTATTGGAGATGCCGCTCGAGCTTGTATTCTACTCGCTGAAAAGGAGTCAAGCTATGGTGAGTCTTGGCACGTTCCTGGGGCAGGATCTCTAACAGGAAGAGATTTCATCGAGATGGTCTATCGAGAAACGGGTTCGAAACCCGCGGCCAGTGTGCTGTCAAAATGGATGTTAACTGCAGCCGGGTTTTTCAATGCCGGGGCTAAAGAGTTGATCGAGTTATTGTACGAATTTTCTGAGCCACTTATACTCGATGGCAGTAAATTTGCAAACAAATTCCCTGACTTTAAATACAATCCCCATCAAGAAGCAGTGGTACAAACAGTTGATTGGTATAAGCAACAAGTCGAGGAAATCGCAAAGTAACAAAACTTACCCTAAACTTTGGCATCTTGTTGAGCTACTCGCTTCACGGCTTCTTCCTTACGTGACGAAGCAGTAAAAAAACCAATCACCTCTAGGGTATTGAGCTTACGTGTCTATTCAATACGCGTCAGAACTTTTCGAGATCTGATGCCCAAGATCTGATGATAGTACGCCAACTGATCCAGCTTGAGGCGAGCTTCTCTCTTGTTGACTCTTAACAAGTGCAGAGCAATTCCGCCAATTGAGATCCGTTCGTACTGTCCCCCTCTTCGCCTTCCGATAATAGCACCCGAAATCTGAATATTCTAAGGCGCTAACTGGGTTTGGTACTGCCAAGTTAAATGGTAATCAGCGATAATTGCCAGATGAATAATTCCAAAATGTACAAACGATATCGATTCGCGCCCGAAATCATCCAATATGCGGTTTGGCTCTACTTTCGATTCAATCTGAGTCATCGCCGGATGCGGATCAGTCATTGAGGATTTACTTGCTCAACGTGGAATTATTGTCACTCGAGAATCAATTCGATTGTGGTGCAATAAATTCGGATCGAAATATGCTGCCAGATTGCGTAGAAGGCATCAGGGATTTGGTGACACATTTTTTATTGATGAGGTTTTCATCAAGATTGATGGCAAGCAACATTATCTCTGGCGAGCAGTGGACCAAGATGGAGAGGTTGTCGATGTGTTTCTTCAGAGTCGACGAGATGCCAAGGCAGCCAAACGATTCTTCGGCAGACTGCTAAAGAAACACAAAGGTGAACCACGGGAAATTGTAACGGATAAACTGCGAAGCTATGGTGTCGCACATCGTGAACTTATCCCAGATTCGATTCACAACATGGAGAAGTACGCCAACAATCGAGCTGAGTTGTCGCATCAACCGACCAGGGTGAGAGAGCGAGGCATGCGCAAGTTTAAATCTGTGAAACAAGCTCAGCGGTTTTTGAATACTCACAGGTCAACTGGATAAGTTTTACGATAATTTTAAAATAGCTGTAGATGTCGATGGGCGGAGAAGCCTTAATCTCCTCATGCCCCTCACGGTTTTCTTGGCTGAGATTGGTGGGCACGAAGTTGCTCAGCATTACTTGGCGGATATGCAGTCGGTTGCAGATGATAGCGACCTTACCTTCTTTGCACGTGCAATTGCCATGAGAGCGAGGTCTGACCCAGAACATGCTGATACAAAAGAATTCAATGATCTTGTAGATAGATGGATGGCAGCGAACCCTGGTTCACGTTTTGCGCTTCAACAAAAAGCGGGTTCACTGGCTTCAGCAGCGCAAGATGCTGCCAGGGAAGAGAACCTGAAACAAGCACGTCAGTTAAGAACTGAAGCGATTGATCTCTATGTCCGTTCACTTTCTCGATACCTGCAGAAAGATGGTACATATAGTTATTTCCAGATTGATGGATATGCGTTAGTGCATCTGGGTATAACGCTGGCAGAACACGGGCAAAAGGAACAAGCCAATAAAATACTCGATGCGGTGCTATTGCAACTTCAGGATAAGCACGCCACTCGTCGTCATTACCTGCACATTGCCACGATACATGCTTATCGGGGTGATTATGATGCGGCTTTGCACGAACTGGATGCAGCATATGATGTAGGCTGGTATTCGGTCTGGACATTCGAAAATTACACGCACAACTGGTTTCCAGAATTGAAGAACAACGTTCGATACCAACAGATTATAAATCGCGTTAAGCAAAGAAACGCCAAAACCCTGGCTCATGTTTTGGTGCGGGAGGCGGAGCTTTCAGAAGAGTGATCAGCTCGGTATAAAGGCTTATTGCATGAGTTGCGATCATCATGTCCATAGCGCCAATAGGTGATCATTGAGATTCCAGTTTAGTTCGATCTGTTGCATATTAGTCGTGAGACATTGCCCCACAACTTTGTCAATTAGCATGACTTAATGCCCTGTTTATTATACAAATATAATGTTGAGTTGCATAATTACATGATATTATGCATTTCAGAATCATATATGAGCAGGTTAGTATGTACCAAAGAATGGTAAGACTCCCTAAAAAACTCAAAGAGAGTTTCTTCTTGTGGGGACCTAGACAAGTCGGGAAATCAACCTTACTAAAACAGCTTTATGCTGACGCTCTATGGGTAGATTTATTAAAAGCTGATGAATTTCGACGATACACCCAGCATCCTGAACGCCTACGAGAAGAGTTACTCGCAATCCCTCACCAAAAAGCTGTCATCATTGATGAAATCCAAAAGGTACCTCAACTACTAGATGAAGTGCACTGGCTCATTGAAAATAAGCAGATACATTTTGCTCTATGTGGTTCCAGTGCAAGAAAGGTAAAGAGTGGACATGCGAACTTGTTGGGTGGTAGGGCTATTCGTTATGAATTATACGGTTTGGTATCAGCTGAAATAGGAGCTCAATTTGATCTGGATCGTTTGCTAAATAATGGCTACATACCTAATCACTATGATAAGAAGAATGCCCGTCGCCATATTCAAGCCTACATTTCAGACTATTTAAAAGAAGAAATAGCAGCAGAAGGACTGGTTAGAAACCTGCCGGCATTTGCTGACTTTTTAGATATTGTTGCCCTTACTGACGGTGAATTGGTCAATTATGCGAATATTGCCAGGGATTGTGGCGTTGCTAATAATACCGTCAAAGAGTACTTTCAAATATTACAAGATACATTGCTCGGATGCTGGCTTCCAGCATATCGAAAGCGCCCCAAAAGAAGAGTCAGTAAAATGCCAAAGTTCTATTTTAATGATATTGGTGTCGTTAACTTGCTTGCCAAACGCCATACTCTGGAACAAGGTTCTGAGCTCTATGGTAAAGCTTTCGAAAACTGGATTTTTCATGAGCTTAAATGCCATTCACAATATTCAGAATTATTCTATCAATTGAGTTATTGGCGTCTAAGTTCTGGGCTGGAAGTTGACTTTATAATTAATGATATGGATATCGCTATTGAAGCAAAGGCAAGTAAGCGAATTAAAAATATCCATTTGAAAGGTCTGCGTGAAGTAATTAAAGATCAGCCAACCATTAAACAGAGGGTCATTGTATGTCTGGAAGACAAGGAGCGGTTAACCGAGGACGGCATTAGAATTTTACCTGCACATCAATTTTGTAAACGACTTTGGAATAATGAACTTATTAACTAGTTCCTGTCCGGAAAGTACTACTTTTGGTTGAGATTTACAAAACAGAAAGTACAGGTTACATGCAAAGTTTGACGGAAAGTGTCATTTTGTCCTTGTTTTTAGGGGTTTTT
>JAESSY010000192.1 GCA_016763855.1 Pseudomonadales bacterium | reverse complement strand
GAAAACACAGTATTATGATGACTCAAGGCCTGATTCTCCCTTTGTTTATAGTATTTTTTCGCAGAAACATTATAACAAATTTAGAGAGTTTCAGGCCTTACTTTTTAGTTCTTAACGGGACAGCAGTGAGTTGAACTCTATAACTTAAACTCTTAACTGAAACTCTTGACTTGCTTAAACCAAGGATGCCGATATGATGCCGCTAGGAAATTGCAGTTATCATTATCAGGATGCCTAATGGACCATGACTTGCTTGAACACATAGAAATTGAAACCGGCGAAAACCCTACTTCAAGCATTATTTGGCTACATGGACTGGGGGCTGACGGCCATGACTTTGAGCCCATCGTGCCAGAGCTAAATCTACCTGACAGCCTAAGAATTCGATTTATTTTCCCCCACGCTCCGCGGCGATTGATCAACGGCGAACAGGAAATGCGGGCATGGTATGATTTTGTACCTCACAGTGAAAACTCTGGGGGCGATGACATTCAAATTTCCCAGAAACAAATTAACGCTTTTATCGAGAGAGAATTAGACAGAGGGATCTTTAGCAATAAAATATTACTTGCGGGATTCTCTCAAGGCGGCGTCATTGCTCTCCACACGGCCTTAAGATTCAAGCAACGCTTAGCTGGTGTACTCGCCCTATCGACCTATCTACATGATACTAATCAAGTTGAATCGGAAAGAGACGATGCCAACCTCGCGCTTCCTATTATGATGGCGCATGGTACACAAGACCCTGTGATTCCAATTGTCCGTGCGGCCACGTCCCGGGAAAATCTCATTAGATTAGGTTATGACGTGAGTTGGTTTGACTACCCGATGGGACATCAAGTTTGCCTCGAAGAAATAGAAGAGGTCTCAAGATTTTTTCAGACCCTATTGTGAGTAATCCACTGTTAAGTACTTCATCAGACGAATGGCTAAAGTGTGTACTAGAGAATTTCGACGAATTTCTCATTGATCACGCCGCCAACGAAAGAAAAGCCTCTGCTATGGCATTATCTATGGTTGCACATTACCCAGATAAAGCGCTTTTATTAGAAACTATGGTGGATTTGGCCCTAGAAGAACTCAATCACTATCGTCAAGTCATTAAGATAATGGTTGGACGGGGACTCATTCCCGGTGCCGATGAGAAAGATCCTTATGTTAACCAGATTATAAAGCGAATTAGACGAGGAACCCTAGATTATTTTCTTGATCGTCTCCTGAGCGCATCAATCATTGAAGCCCGCGGCACAGAAAGATTTCAACTTATCGCCGACAACATAGAGGATAGTAGCCTAGCTAAATTCTACAGTACCCTCGCTCGTTCAGAAAAAAATCACCATGAATTATTTTTACGCTTAGCAACGACCTATTTCGACCAACAAAAAGTAGAAGCCAGATGGCAGGAATGGCAGGTTATCGAGAGGGATATTCTGTCAGGCCTTGAAATACGTTCTCGACTACACTAGTGAGTGACAGCCATAAATATTTACGCAAGTACGGAGAGCCAGAATGCGATTTTTGGATTGAACTAAAAATACCGATTCATGAGTACTGTCTTGTCATACCTGCCTATCAAGAATGCTATTCGAGCTTTAAAAAAGTCTGGCGCAACATCAATGCAAATGTACTCATTATTGTTATCGCCAATGCTCCAAAGCCAGACAATATAACCAACAATTTAATAAAGGCCCTAAAAAATATCGCTTCCAAATCAGCAAGTCATCGAAACTTGTCCTTTCTGTCAACAAGCAATCAACCCGACATTCTATTGATCGAGCGCTGCCCGATACCTGAAAATCAGGGGGTAGGTTTAGCGCGAAAAATTGGTGCCGATGTAGCCCTGTCAATGATAGAAAGTGGACTGATTAGAACACCCTGGATATTTAACACTGACGCAGATGTAACACTTCCCTCAGATTATTTTGAGTCATTAACAGAAGCTAAAGAATATGGTTCGGAACATAGCTCGGAACATAGCTCGGCACTTATTTACCCTTTTAACCATCACGCACCGAGAGAATATCAAGATGCTTGCGCACTTTATGAAGCATCACTGCACTATTATGTATTAGGACTGAGATTCGCTCTCTCGCCTTATGCCTACCCAACCATTGGTAGTACGATAGTGATCAATGCCAAAAGTTATGCTGCAGTCAGAGGTTTTCCGACTCGAAGTGCGGGTGAAGATTTTTATCTACTCAACAAGTTGGCAAAGGTAGGTGGCATACAACAACTGAGCCGTCCCGAAATTAGCATCCAAGGAAGACTATCAGAACGCGTACCATTTGGTACCGGTACCGGAATAAAGCGAATCATGGATATGATAGATCCGACTAATGACATGCTCTTCTACAATCCGCAAGCATTCCTTACACTTAAGCGATTTTTAGAAAAATTAAACACTTGCTATGAAACTAAGGATTTGGAATCCCATTTTTCAGCCTCTACTCAATCTGGATCCATTATCGTCCAATGGTGCCAGTCTCAAAAACTCTTCGCTTTGATCAAATCAAAACAATCTCAAAGACAATCCGTTTTCTACAAATTTATTCAGGATTGGATGGACGGTTTTCGTACGCTGAAGTTTATTCACTTTAACCGAGATCAATATTTTGCTTCACAACCCTGGCAAACTCTTTTTGATGGCACCGTTCTTCCTTTGCTTGGGATTGATGGCAAAATTGATATTAAGATTGAGAGGAAGCGCAAACCTACTAGCAGTGATGAGTTCTGCAGTTTCTTAAAAGACATGCTGATTGATGGCGCATCATAAAAACATTCTTCCAGCCGACATCATGGTAGAATTCACTTTTCCAACACTCACCGGGATCTAATACAAACTATCCCGAGCATACTATGTTAAAAATATTTATTGACGGCCATGCAGGAACAACTGGCTTACAGATACACGAGCGACTTCAGAACAGAGGAGAAATCCAACTCCTCTCAATCCCTGATCAAGATCGAAAAAATAAGGCTGTCAAAAAAAAACTGTTTTCTGAAGCCGACCTCATTATTTTGTGTTTGCCAGACCATGCCGCAATTGCAAGCGTCGAACTAGCGGGCAACACACGAATTCTCGATGCCAGTACCGCCTACAGAACCCACCAAGATTGGATATATGGTCTGCCAGAACTAGATCCCGGACAGCGAGATCTTATTACCAATGCACGCTTAGTCTCAAACCCCGGCTGCTATCCAACCGGATTTTTACTCGCGATCGCACCTCTCATCGCTTTAGGGCAACTTCGTCCTGACGTGCAATTAAGTATTAGCGCCGTATCAGGATATACCGGTGGAGGTCGTCAACTCATCGAAAAATTCCAAAGCGCTAATGTACGAGAGGGTCGATGGAGTTCGCGACCTTACGCGCTTAAATTTGGCCATAAGCATGTGCCGGAAATGAAAAAATATGCGGGGCTTTCTGAGGCACCACTCTTTATGCCTTCCGTCGGCAATTATCCTCAAGGCATGTTGGTGAGCATTCCTTTAACACAATCTTTCTTTGAGGCTAACACGAGCCTAGACGACATATATTCGTTATTATCCGAACGTTATTCAGACGAGCCTTGTGTATTAGTGCATCAGCCCAATTCAAATGATCATTTGACAGACGGTTTTTTGGATCCTCAGGACAATAATAATACCAACCGAAATGATATTCATATTTTTGGAAACGACGAGCAGTTCATGCTTGTTTCACAATTAGATAATCTGGGCAAAGGCGCAGCAGGTGCCGCGATCCAAAACCTAAATATTATGTTAGGTATAAATGAACTAGATGGCCTTCATGTAGAAATGATGAATAGATAAACCTAAAAAAGATAGCTAACAAAGGAGCGCCTAATGCCAGAGGTACAAAAATGGTCAAGTTTATCAACAGATCAACTCGAAGCACTAAGAAGCAAGCTTCGTTCTCAATATGATAAATTTAGATCACAGAATCTTAATCTTGATTTGACAAGAGGTAAGCCTGCTTCAGAACAACTGGATCTAGCTAATGCATTAGATGGGATTTTAGCAGGATTCTATCTTCTTCAAGATGGAACTGACGTCCGCAATTATGGTGGCTTATTGGGTATTCCTGAGGCAAGAAAGCTGGGTGGTGAATTATTAGATTTACCTTCAGATGAAATCATGGTCGGCGGCAATAGTAGCCTAACGCTGATGTTCCAGTATCTTGCTTATATGGTAAAGACTTCTTGGCAGGCGGAGGCAGATGAAAAAGGTAAAAAAGTAAAATTTCTCTGCCCTGTGCCTGGATATGATCGACATTTTGCGATCTGTGAACATTTCGATATTGAGATGATCAACATCAACATGAACCAGGAGGGCCCTGACATGGAAGCTATCTTGGAACAAGTAAAGAATGATCCCATGATCAAGGGAATCTGG
>JAESSY010000191.1 GCA_016763855.1 Pseudomonadales bacterium | reverse complement strand
TGAGAAATAGTTTGATTGAAGCCGATAGGTAAGGCGGTGTCTTCATAAGCTCTATGGGCAAGAGCTTCATCAATAAACAAGTGGCGGGGAGTTGAACGGATAGTGTCCAATACAATTTCGTCACTAATACCCTGATCTCGTAATCTTGTTACAAGACGCCCACGGGTACGCTCAGATGTCATGCCTATCCCTTTGAGATTTGTCTTGTTCATTTACGCTTTCCTTCACAATCTATCAATTCATGGAGCAAGCTGGTGGCATATGCACCCACTGGGAGTGTAAAACTCAATTCGATTTCACCATCCATCACATTCCACTTTAAGTTTTCAGGGATGACGACTCTTTGACGTTTCATTGCCTTGACTCCTAAATTTATCAGCCCTTCACCCCATGTTTGGAAAGAGGCTTCAAGGGGCGGTGCATCTATATCCCGATGGGGCGCTAGCCCGTATAACCAGCCTTCACCAGAGTCCTGCCACTTCCCTTCACCGATTATACAAGACAGTTCTCTATTAAACATATATGACCTAGCAGCAGATATATAAATACCTCGCTTCTTTCGATCTTGTTTTTCGCCCAAAAAAAGCGCATTGGCTCTCTCTAGATTTCGTCCTTCCCAGCCAAATCGTTGGGGCCCAAAATAGTTGGGAAATCCTTGCTTTTCAATATTCTCTAAGCGAGCTTCGACTTCCCCAATATTGTTCTTATGCAATACTACATTTCGAACGACCAAGTTAAATTGGTTAGATTTATGTTCACCCCGCCGTAGTTTTTTGCTATGGCGAACAGAACTTAGAATTTCCACCCCTTCTATATCGAAGGACGACCAGTCAGGGTCTATTTTTCCGGGCAACCAACAACTAAACCATTGTTCCGTCACAGCATGTCTGTCTTTCATTCCCCCAAATCCAATATCGAAGTGTCTTAACGCCAGGCGCTTGGCAAGTTGCTCTGCAACCCATCCCGTGTTCTGACCCGTCTTACGGATCCAAAGGTAAGCATGCTCTCCTTCTCCCGAAGGATTAAAACCAAGCACTTCTTTTACTTTGAAGTCTTCAACATTTTGCCGTATCAGCCCTTCCCCCAGAAAATCACCGTGGACTTGCTTAAAATTCAAACAAACAGGCAACATTAAGGCTTCATTTCCAATAGTACGGTTGCCTCTGCAGCAATGCCTTCTTCTCTGCCGACAAAGCCGAGCCCTTCCGTCGTCGTCGCTTTAACACTGACCAAAGACAAATCTATTTTTAGATCTTCTGCGATACATCCACGCATATTATCGATATAGTTTGCCACTCGGGGTTTCTCAGCGATCAAAGTTAGATCAACATTAACAACGCTATAATCTAATTGGGCTATTTTATCCATCGTCGCTCTTAGCAAAGACCGACTATCACTATCTTTGAATATAGGGTTAGTGTCAGGAAAGTGACGGCCAATATCCCCTAAAGCCAAAGCACCGAACAAAGCATCGCAAAGCGCATGTAAAAGTACATCCCCATCTGAATGAGCCAAAATTTCTTTGTGGTAAGGCACATCAACGCCCCCCAATCTAATTGTTAAAACCTCTTTAGATCCAAATCGATGAGCATCGAAACCTGATCCAATTCTTAACTTACTCATGAAGATTTTCTCAGAATATTGCTTTGAATCAAAAACTCAGCCAAGGCCATATCTTCCTGAGTTGTAATTTTAATATTGTGTCGATTGCCCTCAACCATTAAAGGTCGATGACCTAAATTTTCTATCGCAGAGGCTTCATCACTAAACTCGCAACTTTGACCCAAAGCCTCTTTTAGCATACCTAATCGAAACATTTGCGGGGTCTGAGCCAACCAATACTGATTCCGATCCCAGGTTTGAACAACTTCAATTTGCGGATTAATTTGCTTAAGCGTATCAATAACGGGAACACCGAGGAGCCCTCCGACCGCATGTTTTTTGAGTCGCCCATAAAGGCGTAAAATATCTTCTCTTTGAAAGCACGGACGAACACAATCATGAACCATGATCCAATCAGAGTCCTTTCCATCGATGGCATTTAGGCCATTTAAAACGGAATCTGATCGCAAGGCACCACCTTCAACAACAAGACAATTATTCGCGGCCGGTATCGACTTCCAGGCCTTATCGTCAGGGGACACGACTAGTACAATATTTTTTGGGGAGAGTGAGAGCAATTTTTCAAGACAATGTTGCAGTATCGGCTTCCCCCCAAGCAACAAGTATTGTTTGCTGATTCCGGCATTCATACGCGTTCCGACACCGGCAGCTGGCACGACAAATACTAGATCACTTAGAGAGTCAGACATCAGTTAATTATCATCTTTCTCAACAAGAAGGAAAAAGGTTTCACCCTCCTGAATGAGGCCAAGTTCACTGCGAGCTTTTTCCTCGACTGCATCAAGACCATTTTTTAGATCTCTAATCTCTTTTCTTAAGACTTTATTTCGTTCTTCCTTGACGGTGTTTGTTGCATCGGCTTGAGCCATCTGTTTCTGAAGACCATCCACATGGGCAAAGCTACCGGAACCTATCCACAGTCGAGATTGCAAACCAACTAGCATCAGCAAAAGAACAACGATAAGTGTCCGGCGAACGGTCAAGTGCTTCTTCCTATTAGCTTTTTGATATTAATATCAGCTACCGGTTAAATTCAGCTATACCTTTATAAACAGCATGAGAGGAATCTTCAATCCTCAACAATCTATTATATTTTGCCACTCTATCAGATCGACACAAAGAACCTGTTTTAATCTGTCCCGCTGTCGTCGCGACGGCGAGGTCTGCAATGGTAGTATCTTCGGTTTCTCCTGATCGATGGGAAATCACTGCGGCGTATCCAGATGATCTAGCGAGTTGAATGGCATCGAGAGTTTCAGTCAGCGTGCCAATTTGATTGAGCTTGATCAGAATGGCGTTAGCGATATTTTCATCAATTCCCTTCTGAAGAATTTTTGAATTTGTCACAAATAGGTCGTCACCGACTAATTGCACTTTTGAACCAATTGCCTTTGTAAGCTGAGCCCATCCTTCCCAATCACTTTCATCCATCCCATCTTCAATAGAAATAATCGGGAATTTGTCACTTAGCTCGCTTAAATATGCAGTGAATTCTTCAGAATTAAATCGCCTGTTTTCACTTGCGAATACATATTGGCCATCTTTATAAAACTCAGTCGCAGCACAATCCAAGCCCAAAAAAACATCTTTACCCGCTATGTATCCGGCTTTATCAATTGATTCCATAATCAGCTCAAGTGCTGATTCGTTACTCGGCAAATCAGGCGCAAAACCACCCTCATCTCCTACTGCAGTACTAAGCCCGCGTTCCGAAAGAACCGATTTGAGCGTATGAAATATTTCAGCTCCACAACGTAAAGCCTCGGTGAAACTCGTCGCCCCTGCAGGCAAAATCATAAACTCTTGAATATCAACATTATTATCTGCATGCTCACCGCCATTTAAAATATTCATCATCGGTACCGGCATGCTGTATCGACCTGGGCTACCTTCTAATTCTGCGAGATACTCGTAGAGTGCCATATTTTTTGCAAGGGCAGCGGCATTCGCGACAGCCAGAGAGACAGACAAAATCGCATTCGCACCTAGATTGCCTTTATTTTCTGTGCCATCCATTTCTATCATTCTATTATCAATGTCAGCCTGGTCTTCGGCATGATGTCCGAGTAGGGGCTCACGTATTCTGGAATTGACATTCTCTACCGCTATCAGAACGCCTTTACCCATATAACGACTTTCGTCTTTGTCTCTTAATTCCAGCGCTTCTCTTGAGCCTGTTGAGGCGCCAGAAGGAACGCAAGCAAAACCTCTTACGCCATTGGCAAGTTCAACTTCTGCCTCAATTGTTGGGTTGCCTCTAGAATCCAAAATTTCTCTAGCGCGAATATCCACAATTTCTGTCACGTCTTTTGCTCCATAATTAATCTATTGACTACACTCTTGTTGAGCAGAGGTTTTGAATCGGTATTTTGTATAAATATTTCAAATGGATGCTCCTTATCAGATATTTTCTGTCTTAATGACCCTATCGATTCGACACAAGGTCGTCAGTAACTCATGCATTTTATCGAGACGCCACGAGTTAGGTCCATCACTTAAAGCCTTATCTGGGTCGGGGTGAGTTTCCATAAATATCCCATGAATACCCACAGCAACAGCTGCTCGCGCCAAGACGGGCACCATCTCTCTTTGACCACCAGAGCTCGCTCCCTGACCACCGGGTAGTTGGACACTATGAGTAGCATCAAAAACAACTGGACAACCAATCTCTTTCATAACAGCGAGAGACCGCATATCTGATACCAAGTTGTTGTAGCCAAAGCTGACACCTCTTTCACACACCATGATGTTTTCGTTACCCGTTGCCCGGGCTTTTTTAACAACATGTTTCATATCCCAGGGAGCAAGAAATTGACCCTTCTTAATATTTACGGGTAAGCCTTTGGCAGCCACTCTTTGAATAAAATTGGTCTGACGACATAGAAAAGCCGGGGTTTGCAAAACTGAAACTACATCGGCCACTTCGTCAAGGGGAGTGTCCTCATGAACATCTGTCAAAACAGGCACACCAAGATCGTCTTTTACCGCTTGCAATATCTTTAAGCCCATTTCTATTCCCGGACCGCGATAGCTTTCATGAGAAGATCGGTTGGCTTTATCGAAGGAAGATTTATAGATCAAGTGAATACCCAAATCTTCACAATCTTCTTTTAATTTACCCGCAGTATCCATTGCCATTTGTTCAGACTCGACAACACAGGTCCCTGCTATCAGGAAAAAAGGTGACTTATCATTTACTTCAAAATTACAAAGATCCATAGTTTTTCTTAACCTTCTTTGTGCACGAGGGCAGCAGTAATTAGACTCTTAAACAGAGGGTGTCCATCTCTTGGGGTTGAGGTAAACTCAGGATGAAATTGGCTCGCCACAAACCAGGGATGGTCGGGTATTTCAATCATTTCGACCAAGCTCCCATCCATAGATTTCCCCGCAATATATAATCCTGCTTCCTCTAACTGAGGCACATAATTATTGTTTACTTCATAGCGATGTCGATGTCTTTCTTTAACCGACGCGGTACCATAAATCTTGGCACTTAAAGAATTTGGAGATAGCTTGCACTCTTGCTCCCCCATTCGCATCGTGCCTCCAAGATCCGAATCAATATTTCGCTCTTCTTTACTGCCGTCTTCCTTAAGCCATTCCGTGATCAAACCAATCACCGGGTAGGGTGAATCGGGGTTATTCTCACTGGTATTAGCGTTCTCCATGCCGCAAACATTTCTTGCATAATCAACAATCGCTGCATGCATGCCATAACAGATCCCAAGATAGGGAACTTTGTTCTCTCTGGCAAATCGAGCGGCACTGACCTTGCCTTCAAATCCTCGCTCACCGAAACCACCGGGAACTATAATGGCATCCGCTTCTTTGAGTATCTCGGCGCCTTGATCGATAACATCCTGAGAGTCTAAATATGTCACCTCAACTTTTGTCGAAGTATGAATCCCTGCATGAATGATCGCCTCATTCAGGGATTTATAGGCATCTAACAAGGCCATATATTTTCCAACCATAAAGAGCTTCACGGTTTTAGTCGGATTAAGATGCGCTTCAGCGACTCGATTCCATTCATCAAGATTCGCATCTGGACAATCAATATTCATCTTGTTCATTACGATCTGATCCAGCTTCTGAGCATGCAGCATCGCTGGAATCTCATAGATTGTGTCGGCATCTATAAGAGGAATAACAGCGCTACGTTCTACGTTGGTAAAAAGTGCAATTTTGTCTCTGGCAGACTGAGGTATTTCGTGATCCGATCTGACAATCAGGATATCCGGCTGCAGACCAATAGATCTCAGCTCTTTAACTGAGTGCTGTGTTGGTTTAGTTTTGGTTTCACCGGCGGTGGCAAGGTAAGGCACCAAAGTCAGGTGCATAAAAATGGCATTTTGAGACCCGACTTCGAAGCGTATTTGTCTCACCGCCTCTAGAAAGGGTTGAGATTCTATATCACCTACCGTTCCACCAATTTCAACAATGGCAATGTCATTGTCCCCTGCCCCAATTCGGATTCTCTCTTTGATTGAATCAGTGATGTGAGGAATAACCTGAATGGTGGCGCCGAGATAATCCCCTCTTCGCTCACGCGCTATTACATCGGCATAGACTTGACCCGTTGTGAAGTTATTCTTACGCGTCATGGTCGTTCTAATAAAACGTTCATAGTGACCCAAATCCAGATCGGTCTCTGCACCATCTGCCGTGACGAAGACTTCACCGTGCTGAAGGGGGCTCATTGTACCTGGATCGACATTAATATAAGGATCGAGTTTAAGCATGGTCACTTTAAGACCACGGGCTTCCAAAATTGCACCCAAAGATGCAGCGGCAATGCCTTTACCCAACGAGGATACAACCCCACCGGTGACAAAAATATAACGAGACATTTAGCTCCCATCGAGAAAATTAGATGGCCAGAGAGGCTGACCAAGATGGGGTTGTAGACTAACACTCAAGGTCCATTCACTCAATCTGATTCTATGGAGATATTGAAAAAACCTGGTTTGAGTAATCGTTCTATCAGTCAAAGTTCCCAGACTGGAATTGCCAAGCAATCGACCAGGCTGAAACGCCTTCTCCATCCTTTTGAGCAGGTGCAACAATGGTTGGGATTGACCATGCACTTATACCGGGAATCAGCACCAGCTCTTCATCAAGGTAGATAAGAGGCCAATGGTCACGCAGAAATGCTGGCATTTTGTTCTCCTGGAAAATATTTTTCAGAGTTTTATGCTGCCCTCCAAATTTCATTTTCTCTCCGCCTTCTCTGTATCTAATGGACATGACAGCATCAGAGTTGAGCATTAAGCCTCCACTCTCTGTTCTCTTTACAACTAATCGCCCATTCTCTACGTCTACACCTTTGTCTATTTCGACTAGAGGTTGATTAAGTATTTTAGGAAGGGCTTTATGAAGCTCTTTATGAAAGTAAAGATGATCAGAGAATCGGTCCACAATGAAACCTTGCCAGCTCAGTCGAGGCTGACTGTCTTCTTTCGACCGAAAGAAGCCATTAAGAGACTCAGATAACAATTTCTCACTGGGCAAATGTTTCAGACCCGCTTTAAGGAAGCATGTTCGCATTAAATTAACCTGCCTCAGTAGAGACAATTTTCCCAGGACTACCAAATCAAGTCTTCCGGGCGGAAGTGCGATCTTCTGGTAATCAATTTCACTAAGTGCTTGCAGTTCAGATTGAACAGATTTTGTGCGCACTTCATGTTGAAGCAGCGTGGTTTTAAGTCTCGGCCAGCGGGAAACCAATTGAGGCAGAATCTGCTGTCTCAGAAAATTCCTATCGAATGACATATTCTGATTACTGCTATCTTCTATCCATTCAAGGCCCACATCACACGCATAAGCATAAAGGTCCTTTCGTTGTTGCCTTAAAAAAGGTCGATACAACGTTGCTTTGGCGAGTGTCCTTGTCATCGGCATGCCTTGCAAACCCATGGGGGCATCCCCTCTAAACATCTTCAAAAAAAGGGTTTCGATTTGATCATCCTGATGATGCCCCAATAGCAATGTATCGCCTTCTTCGAGAAAATCTTCAAACACTTGATATCGGGCTATGCGTGCTTCATTTTCTAAATTACCAGATCGCTCAACCTCAACTTTTTGACCAGTGTAGGCAACGTTCAGTTCTCGACAAATTTCCTCACAATGGCTTTCCCACTTATCGGCATCAATGTGCAGGCCATGATTGATATGTAAAGCGTGAATGGATCTTTCCGCAAAGAGTCTACTAACAAGATGTAGTAGCACATGAGAATCTAGTCCACCGCTGTAGCCAACAACAATGCGACCGGAACTTTGTTGACTAAGTGGGCTATCACTAAGTGAGACATCACGTAGAAAACTATCAATAAGCGCTTTACCGATTTCGATATCATCAATCACTTTAACTTATTACCACTTTCAATAATCAACTGAAACGCTTTCAGCGCCATAGCGATCTCTTAAAGTTTGAATCAAGTCATCATCTGGGGTCACCCGCCAAACTTCGCCAAGAGTGATTTCAACTTGCGCTTCCTGTCTCAAGTAATCTACCGCGACAAGACAACCTGCGCTGCGACTCACTGAACTTTCACTTATACTCTTGCTAGGAATACTTCCAGAAGCGCTTCCAATCCCTCCAACACTCGCAGTGGCGACTTTACTTTCTTGCGCCCTTTCTAAGGTGAAGGGAGACAAAATGCTGGCAAGCTCTCCTGTGAAATTCTCTGATAAATCATCTGCGTTCATGGATATTTTTAATCTCTTTGCCGATCTCTCACGGGCTACAAGAAAATCGTAGATATCATTGACCCGCATTCTCACACCACCTGTGAAATCATCGGTACTCAGCACACCTTTACAAAACAACACGGCATCTTTGCGTAATTTTCTGTGGTGTAATTCATAGAGATCCCCAAACACACCCACTTCAAGACGACCGCTCTGATCATCGAGTGTCATAAAGCCAATGGTAGCGCCTTTTTTTGACTTCATGGTTCTCATACCGACAACCAAACCAACAACCACCTGTTCATCTTTACCGACACGTAAATCTACAATTCGGGTTCTACCCAGACTCTTGAGTTCGTCCTTATACAGGTCAATTGGATGGCCCGTAAGATACAAACCCAAACTTTCTTTTTCTCGATTCAAACGATCTTTAAGGCTGAGAACACGGAGACCCTTAAAATAATTATAGGGCGTACTCTCATTATTACCGGAATGAATATCCTCTCCAAACAAATCCATTAAGCCGCCATCCTGATTTCTAGCTTTTTGTTCTGCAACCCTTACCGCATCACTCTGATTTGCAATTAACAAAGCCCGGCGATAATCGATGGTTTTTTGCGTGTCATTCTGATTTTTAAATACCGCTAATTCATCGAGAGCACCACAAGAAATCAAAGCTTCAAGTGCGCGCTTGTTTAAATTGCGAGCATCAGATCTATCACACAAATCATAGAGGTCTTTAAAACTGCCACCGCTTTTACGTCCAGCAACGATGGTAGCAATAGGTCCCTCCCCTAATCCTTTCACCGCTCCCAAACCATAGATAATACTATTGTGAGTATCCGCTATGAATCTGAAGTCTCCTTTATTAATACTGGGAGGACCAAGATCAATTTTCATCTCCTGGCATTCTTCGACATTGATAACCACTTTATCCGTACTTTGCATATCAGCCGATAAAACTGCTGCCATGAAATCCGCAGGGTAGTAATGTTTCAGCCATGCGGTTTGATATGCAATCCAGGCGTAAGCAACAGAGTGCGGTTTGTTAAAGCCATATCCCGCAAATTTTTCCATTAGATCGAAAATGTGTCCTGCTTGACTTTCTTCAACATCATTGGCAATCGCACCAGAGACGAAACTATCTCTTTGTTTCGCCATTTCCTCGGGCTTTTTCTTGCCCATAGCACGCCGTAGAAGGTCAGCATCAGCAAGTGAATATCCAGCAAGAACCTGTGCAATTTGCATCACTTGTTCCTGATAGAGCATCACTCCGTATGTTCCTTCAAGAACATGCTTCAAGCTGGGATGGAGGTAGTCGACTTTATCTTGGCCGCTTTTTCGCCTTATAAAATCAGGTGCAAGCTGCAAAGGACCAGGGCGAAACAGTGCAACAAGCGCAACGATATCCCCGAAGCGATTCGGTTTAACCTGCTTAATGAGTTCTTTCATACCTCTTGATTCGAGCTGAAATACAGCCGTGGTTTTTGCTGCTACCAAATCCTCATAGATCGCCATGTCATCCAGGGGAACATCAACAATCTTGATAGCGTCCTCTCCCAATTGAGCTCTCCGAGTGTTAATACTTTTTACAGCATTATCTATTATCGTTAAGGTTCTAAGACCCAGGAAGTCGAACTTCACTAAACCAGCGCTCTCTACATCATCTTTATCAAATTGAGTGATAAGCGTTGTACCGGCTGCATCGCAATAAACGGGGGAAAAGTCAGAAATTTTAGTCGGGGCAATAACCACACCCCCCGCATGTTTACCCACATTTCTCGTGATGCCCTCGAGTTTAAAAGCCATTTCCATGATCTCATCTGCTTCTTCGCTCTGGGCAATAAATTCTCTTAATAAAGGTTCATCTTCGAGGGCCTTACTTAAAGTAATACCCGGATCGAAGGGGATGTGTTTCGACAATTTATCAGCCAAGCCATAGGCCTTACCTTGTACTCGCGCGACATCTCGAACAACCGCTTTTGCTGCCATTGTGCCGAAGGTAATAATCTGGGAAACCGCGTTTTGACCATATCGTTCGCTGACGTGTTGTATGACCCTGTCTCTACCGTCCATACAGAAATCAATATCAAAATCCGGTAAAGAAACACGTTCAGGATTCAAAAAACGCTCGAATAAAAGATCGTACTCAATCGGATCTACATCAGTGATATACAGAACATAAGCAACGAGAGAGGCAGCACCAGAGCCACGGCCTGGCCCAACCGGGATACCCTCATCATGAGCCCACTGGATAAATTCCATTACGATTAGGAAATATCCAGGAAAGCCCATCTTGTTGATGACACCTAGTTCAAAGGCCAGCCTATCTTCATAGGATTTTAAGCGCGTTTCATAGTCTGGCGCACTTTCATCCAGTATATGTACAAGCCGCTTCTTTAAGCCTTGCTCTGAGACTTCGCAGAAGAAAGTCTCGGTCGTATGCTCTTCTGGGATGGGATATTCCGGCAAATAATAATTCCCCAGATCAATATCAACATTGCATCGCTTGGCAATTTCAATCGTGTTTTCAATGGCCTCAGGGATATCAGAGAAGAGATTGCACATTTGCTCTGGGGACTTTAAATATTGTTGTTCGGTATAACGTCTTTCACGTCTGGGATCATCCAGCGCATGTCCATCGTGAATACAGACTCTCACTTCATGGGCTTCAAACTCTTCTACTGCCATAAAGCGAACATCATTTGTTGCTACGACCGGGCAATCTAGTTTCAGCGCCAAATTTACCGCTTCAAAGATATAGTGTTCTTCGTTGGGTTTTCCAGTTCTGTGTAGCTCAAGATAAAAACTATCAGGAAAAATCTCCATCCAACTCTGAAGGGCAGAATATGCCAGATCGCTTGAGCCTGCTTGAATGAACTTACCGACTTGCCCGAGAGGACCTGCCGAGAGCGCAATTAACCCTTCTGCTTTTTCCTTGATCCAGCTCTTCTGAACACAAGGCCTGCCCGACCCCTGACCTTCTAGATAGGCCTGAGAGATTAATTCAGATAAATTTCTATACCCCGTATTGTTTCGGGCGATCAGCACCAGAGGGCTCACCTCTCCCTTTTCTTCAACAGAAATATCGCAAGCAACTAATGGTTTTACACCGACGCCGGTGGCTGCCGTATAAAATTTAATAAGCCCAAAGAGGTTATCAATATCGGTCACTGCCAATGCTGGCATCTGCATCTCTACAGCTGCCTCGGCGAGGGGTTTTAATCGTACTATGCCGTCGCTAATTGAAAATTCAGAGTGGATGCGAAGATGAACAAAAGCTGGACTCATTTAGAGCGATTCTTATAAGTAGATGGCTATAGTAGACGGCTATAGTAGACGGCTATAGTGAATGGTAAGCGCTTAATGAACTTATCATAGCCTATCTCCCTTCTTACGGATATAAAACTTACCGATATCAATCCGACTAGTTTATCACTTTATTTCATTGCTCTTTGAACCTAGAAACCAGAGGGAAACGCTGCCTGAAATCAGCGTCCCAAAGACTAATTATAGACTGGGTTTGTTCTTTTTCATGCTGTCAGAGGTTAACCAAATATCCGCCATAAAAAAGGCTGCGCTTAGCAACATGGACGGCAGGGCCACGACGCTCATTGCTCATTTAAGCTTCTACCTGTCACGATATGCCACAGGCAAAAAACTGAGCTGAATCTAAATGACTTCAAATTCCATCCCTGCGTTTGCCCTCAGCCTTGTGATTAGTGCATTCCCCATCGCGGTGCTTGGGGTCCAAAAACCACCTTTAACATTGAGTTCATCATGAGCCAGACATACAGCACTTTCAACCAGCATTTTTGATGTAGCGCCATATCCCGGATCTTTGTCCCCTGTGACTTTGACGCATATATTCTTGGCCGCTTCTGTTGGATGTTTACCCAATAATGTGATTTCAAAAAATCCATTCTCAATGGTTTCTGGGCTCGGGCCTTCACCTGGCGCCGGAACAAATTTTTGGAGAATAGATCTGCTGAAAGAAAAGTAGGATATAGCCATAAATACGCCGCTTGCAAAAGATATCAAGCTTGCCTTTATCCTGCCCGAGATTCCTGCACCCGTAAACATGGACTCGCTGTATCGAAAATCCTTTCCATAGCGATAATTTGACAAAGCATTCGTTCGGCGAACAACGCGCGTGTTGATTCCCGCCATGATAAATGGTGCCGTCCATTGTTTCGCATCTTCATCATAACGAGCACCCATTTGATCATTTTCATCTTGGCCTCTCGGCATATTGCGGGGATCCAATGCATAGGGATCTTGCATTAGCTGGGCGAGCTCAGGATCTTCTTTCATTTCATCCATCATGTTCATCATGCTAGCAACGGTTCCACCACTCATACCTCCAGCCATTTTGGCAACCCTGAATTTCACTTCTT
Source organism: Pseudomonadales bacterium (assembly GCA_016763855.1). Lineage (GTDB taxonomy): Bacteria > Pseudomonadota > Gammaproteobacteria > Pseudomonadales > Azotimanducaceae > JAHRVQ01. The sequence continues at coordinate 9,162 of JAESSY010000191.1, read as the reverse complement.
GAGCCATGAGGCCATGCTTTTCTTCCATCCTATTTTGTAGGAAATGGACACCAAGATCGGAGGGAATACTATCGAAACCGCAGGTATGGACTATTCTGGCGCCTGAATTTTCAGCGGCTGTTTGATGCTGATCAATCATTTTTCTCATCCAATGCACTTCACCGGTCAAGTCGCAACAATCAGTGCCGAATTCCACACAAGCTTCGACAATCACACTGCCATACATAGCATACGGGCCAACAGTGGTGCATATTACTTTGGTTCTCTGTACCAGGTTTTTAATTGATTTTGCATCATCGCTATTTGCGATAATGAAATCGAGATTCTCAATACCCTTTGCAAGCGCCTTTAGTTTGTTTTCACTGCGGCCAGCGATTGCCCACTTTAAGGTTTTACCGACACTATTCTTTTCTGCGCCACTCTTTCCAGAACCACTCTTTCCACAACCATAGCGCTTAACTAAATAGTCGACAACAAGTTGTCCGGTGAAACCCGTCGCCCCCAAAATTATGACGTCATATTCTCGGGACATAAAAATTCTCCTTTAAGGTGTGTCGTTACGTTTATTTTCGATGACAAAGCGACAGGGCGCAAAAGAGCGTCGGTGAATAGGGCTGACACCATGTTCTTTCAAGGAGGCCAAATGTGCAACCGTCGGATAACCTTTATGTCTGGCCAGGCCATATTCTGGATAAATTTGATCAAGACGTTCCATTTCTTTATCTCTTGCGACTTTGGCGATAATGGATGCCGCCTTGATAGAGTCGTGTTTATCATCGCCTTTGATCAACCAATCGGAAGGGCAATAAAATTCTGGAGATCGATTCCCATCCACGATGGCAAAATCAACTCTCACACTCAATTGATTAACAGCACGTTGCATCGCCAGCATACTGGCTTGAAGAATGTTGATCTCATCTATTTCTTTAACACTTGCCCGGCCAATACTAAAAGCAACAGCATGGGTCTTGATCTCAATATCGAGAATCTTCCTTCTCTTCTCTGAGAGTTTTTTCGAATCTCTTAACCCTTCAATAAGATAAAACGGATCCAACACGACCGCTGCAGCATAAACATCACCCGCAAGAGGTCCTCTACCCACTTCATCAACACCCGCAATGAGCTCAAATTTATACATCTATAATTTTGTTGGCGCGATGGCCTTCGACAAACTGCGATATCGCAACAGCAGCCGCTTTTGCAGCATTCTTTTGCAATTGCTTGTGAATGATTTCAAATTCAGACAGCAATTTACTGTGATTAGATTCATTTAGCAATTTCATTATCGCTGAAGACAATGCCTCAGGTGTCGCATCATTTTGAATCAGCTCAGGCACTAGAGGCTTCTGACTGAGGATGTTCGGTAATGCTAAATACTTTGATGTGATCATTCTAGATACAATCGCGTAGGTCAATGCACCTAATTTATAAGACATTACCATGGGTCTTTTCAAGAGCATGGCTTCAAGTGTCGCAGTACCTGAATTCACGAGAACAACATCAGCAGCTAACATCATATTCCGCGCATCTCCCACTGCTAATACGAGCGGTAAGTCCACTTCATTCAGAAGAGATTGTATTTGCAGTTTTCGTTTCTCGTTAATTGCAGGAATCAAGAACTTAATCTGGATGTTTTGCCTTTGCATGTTATCGCGTATGATTTTTGCTGCCGCCAAGAAATCAGGTGCTGAGTATGCAACTTCACTACCGCGGCTTCCCGGTAATATAGCGACAACCTTTTCATCCTTTTCTAGCTGATAGCGTTTCCTCGCCTCTAACTTACCTATTGATCCTTCATCCAAACCAATTTCATCGGCCTTTGGATGGCCAACAAACTCAGCATCAATATTGTTTTGATGGTAAATGTCTAATTCAAATGGATACAAGGTCAGCATCAAATCGATTTTTCGGGCAATGCTCTTTATTCTCCCTTTGCGCCATGCCCAAACTGTCGGTGAAACATAATGGACTGTTCTAATACCACGCTTCTTAAGCATGCCCGCTAACAAGAGATTAAAAAAGTTAAAATCTATTCCAATAAAGCAGGCACAATCGGAGAGAAGGATTTTATTTCGTGTAGAGAGAAGAATGTTTAATAAACTAGGCAGGCGTAGAAAAGGATCAACGAAACCGTTCACAGATAATCGGTCCATATCGACCCATGATTCCAAACCCTCGCCGATCATATTCCGACTACCGATGCCTGCGAAACTGGCATCCGGGTAAGTCTCTTTCAGTGACTTGATTAAAGCGGCACCTAGATTATCTCCACTGGCCTCACCAGCAAGAAGACAAAATAGCGGTTTAACTAACTTTTTGTTCTGCACAGGTTAGAAGCGTCGAACAGACAAGTTTGTCACCCACATAGGCTTTGCCGGAGGCTTTCATCCAGTGTTTACGTAGATTCGTAATTTCGACTTCTAGTCTAAGCTGATCCCCAGGAACAACTGAACGTTTGAATTTTGTCTTATCTGTTCCGGCGAGATAATAGATATAACCGTCGTTTAACGTTCTGCCCCGGCTCTTAAAAGCCAGTATGCCTGAAGCCTGGGCCATTGCCTCGACTATCATCACACCTGGAAAAACAGGCGTGTTAGGAAAATGTCCTGTGAATTGAGGTTCATTTATCGTGATGTTCTTAATGCAAACAATGCGTTTATCCGTCTCAAATTCAATGACTCTATCAACCAGTAAAAATGGATATCTATGGGGTAAATATTCCCAAATTTCATTGATATCCATATAGTTTTCTGGGGTGATGTCAGTATTGCTGTCCATATAGCTTCTCTTAATACTCCTAGTACTTCTTAATGCTTCGTTGCCGCTTATTCTTTTTTCATTCGGCTTTCTATTTTGCGAATTCTTTTTAAAATATCATTCAACTTTGCAAAGCCAACAACACTTCTCTTCCAGATATTTCCAGATAAGAGACCAGTGCCTGAAGAATAACGTCCCTTTTGTTTGATTGAATGGCTGACAAGAGACAGTGCTGTTATTTCAACTTGGTCACAAATTTCAATGTTATCAATAATACCAACCCCACCGCCAATCAAACAATAGGCACCCAGTACTGTACTGCCGCCCACTGCCGAACAACCTGATATAGCGGTGTGCGAACCAATTGAGACACCATGTCCAATTTGAACTTGATTATCGAGTTTAACACCATTGGAAATAACGGTGTTCTTTAGCGCGCCTCGATCGATTGTCGTTCCAGCGCCGATCTCGACGTTATCGCCAATTTCGACGCCATAGATTTGAGGGATTTTGACTAGAGATGCAGTTGCGCGATCAAACTCAAATCCAAATCCATCTGCTCCTATCACGGCACCACTGTGTACTATGGCATTTTTGCCAATCTTAACATTGTGGTAAACACTTACGTTTGCCGCGAGTACACTGCCCTCGCCAATTTCGACATTCTCCCCAATGAAGCATCCAGCACCAATGACAACGCCATGATCCAAACGGGCACCATTTTCAATCACAACATTGGCACCAATCGTAAGCTCACTACCATAGCTGGCTGTAAGGGACACTTGGACGGATTCATGTATTTTTAAATTAGGAAGGGGTTTGGGATCAAAAAATGTTGCAACTTGAGCCCAGGTCAATCTGGGATATTCCGAAATGAGTACAGGTAATTCACAAGCCCCAATATCGTCTTCTCGGAGTACAATAGCTGTTGCATCAGTGTCACTTAGGTGTTGTTTGTAGCGAGAACTGAAGAGAAAACTTAATTGCCCTGGTCCAGCATCAGTAAGACCAGCGAGACCTGATATGACAATCGACGGATCGCCTCTCAACTCAAGGTTGAGTTTTCGTGCGATCTCGCCAAGCGTCAGCTTCAATTGCGCCTACTTTTTTGCCTTGGCGTCTAGTTGATTCAATTTTTCGGTGACTTTACGTGTGATGTTATACAAATCACCAACATACAGGGCAGCCTGTCTAGGAAGAATCATGTCATAATCTTCTGCTAAAACGAGTTCTTCAATCGCTTTTTGAACTTTTGCATCAACGCCTGAAAATAGTTCTTTCTGCCTTTCTTCGATGCTTCTCTGTAGTTTCTGACGAAAGAATACAAAACCATTATTCTTTGACTCGATTTGCTTCTGCAATCTGGCTTTTTCTGCATCACTCATCACATCAGCATCTTTCTGGAATTTTTCCAATATCGCCGCTGCTTCTGATTGAAGGGCGCGGATTTTATCTTCTTCATCCTTAAATTCACTTTGGATCTGTTGGAGGAGACGTTTGGCTTCCTCTGATTGCAAGATGGCTGTTTGCACATCAACAACCGCAATTTTAACTTCAGCTAAAGCAGCTGAGGATGTCAGAGCTAGCCCGATGATAGCTAAGATGGATAAGATTTGATTTTTCATTGGCACAGATGTTCTCCTCAAGTGCTGGTTTCGTATAGTTTTACTGGTTTTTCAATATAATGTAATTGTTGAATATTTAGCAGCGCCAGATGTTGTCACATCGCAATGCACGATTCAATAATTAAGCGCGTAATATCATGTCAAACACCCATTTTTGACCGTATCAGAGCCAAAAGGTTCTAATTTATAGGGTTTTACCTAATTCAAACTGGAATGATTCCGTGTCATCTCCATCTTTTTCATTCAATGGGAATGACAAGCTAAAACTAATCGGGGCAAATCCCGTTATCCAGGTCATCGCAAAACCTGCAGTGTATCTTAACTCACCATCATTGAGATCAGTACAAATAGCGCTGATTTCAAGACAATTTGTATTGAAAACATTACCACCATCAATGAAGAAGACTGATTTCATCTGACGCTGATCTTCAATGAAGGGTAATGGGAACAAAATTTCCGCATTAAAGGTGATCAAAACATTACCACCTATAGGGTCTCGTCGAGAGTTTATGTTGTTTGGAGACGGTGTTGATCTTGGACCTAAAGTATTTTGCTCGTAACCTCTAACTGATCCAAAACCACCGGAATAGAAGTTCTTGTAAAAGGGATAAGTTTCAGTGTCACCAAAGGAATCTCCATAACCTAATTCAGTCGCAAGCCTCAAAACAAACTTCTTGATAATAGGAAAGAATATTTGGCCATTGTATCTCAGCCTGAAAAATTCCAATTCACTTCCTGGTATGGTCGTTTCAATTGAAACAGACTGAGATCGACCTCCTGTCGGTAATAAACCTCTATTAAGCGCTGACATGGAATAGGCTGCTTGCAAAGTCACTAACGAAAATTCATTACCTTCCCGCGAAAGGAACTGTGAGATTTCTTGGGCAGGGAAAACCCCTTCTTTAATATTGGTATCTTCAAATCCCAGAGTGAGATTGATGCGTGACACTTCACTCAAAGGATACCCAAAACTAACATTAGCACCGAAGGAATCTGTGGAAAATCGCGCAATGTTTCTCTCATCAAAATCACTCTTGCGGTAAAATACTGAATAGCCGCGACTGACCTCATCTACTGTGTAATAAGGGTCAAAGAAAGAAAGGTTGTATGAGGTTTGAAAGGCACTGCTATTAACACCCACATTGACACTGTTACCTGTGCCAAAAACATTTCGCTCAGAGTAATTCGCGCCTAGAATTAAACCTGTACCTTGCGCATAACCCAAAGTCGCAGTAATTGAACCGGAAGGTTGTTCTTCTACAGCGTAATTAACGTCAATTTGATCTTCAGTACCGGGTACCGGTGGTGTTTCGACATTGACTTCCTTAAAGAAACCCAGTCTCTCTAATCGAACTTTCGATCGCTGAATAAAAGCATTAGATGCCCAACCACCTTCCATTTGTCTTAACTCTCGCCTCAAGACTTCGTCTTTTGTGAAGGTATTACCTGTGAAATTAACGCGTCTTACATAGGCGCGTTTACCCGCATCGACAAAAAACTTTACATCGACGGTATTTCCTTCTTCATTCTGAACAGGCTGACCCGTTGCGCTAGCAAAAGTGTAACCCGCATTACCCAATGCACGCTCAATTTGCTCTTCAGATGCGGTAATAAGTTCACGGGAAAATAGTTGGCCTTGGCGAACATAAACAAGGGATCGAATACTTTGTTCTGGAATATCGTGCAACTCACCCGCGATACTCACTTCATCGACTCTAAACTCTTCGCCTTCAATAATATTAATGGTGATATAAACATCTTCTTTATTCGGTGCAATTGAAACCTGAGTGGAATCGATTAAGAAATTCAGGTAACCACGATCAAGATAATGTGACTCAAGCTTCTCAAGGTCCCCTGTCAACTTCTCCCGGGAGTATCGATCATCCTTGGTATAGAAAGACAACAAACTAGGTAATCGTAGCTCTATCAAATCCAGAAGCGTTTCGTCATCATAATCTTTGTTACCAACAATATTGATATGGCGAATACCTGCTACCTTGCCCTCTTTAACAAGAATCTTAATAGCAACTCGGTTTCGGGGTAAATCTTCAAGCTCTGTCCGAATACGCGCACCATAACGACCTTGAGAAACATATTGTCGCTCAAGGTCTGCTCGTATGTGATCGAGAGTGACCTTTTTAAATATTTCACCTTCCGATAAGCCTGAACCAGCTAAGCCATCGATCAGCACATCAGTTTTTATCGCTTTATTTCCTTCAATTTCAATGGTGGCAATGGCAGGTCTTTCTTTAATGACAATCACTAATATGTTGCCATCTCGTCCAACCTGAACATCATCAAAAGAACCAGTTTTAAAAAGTTCTCTTACGATACTTCTCAGTTCTGCCCCAGCTACATCCTCACCGACGTTAACGGGTATGGCTGAAAATACTGAACCAACAGAAACACGCTGTAAACCTTCGATTCGTATATCCGAAACAACGAAAGCTGATACCTCTACACTCAAGACGAGCGTGATACTGGCAATTAAAGTCTTAACTATTTTCATATTTTGTTAACCGCAAACCGATTCTCTATAGTCTCATTAGATCGTTATAGAATGCTAGCAACATAACGCCAACAATGATAAACATCCCCAATTGGGCACCCCAAATTTGAATCTTTTCCGGCACCGGCCTTTTGGTTATCAATTCCACAAAATAGTAAAGGAGATGACCGCCATCAAGAATGGGAATGGGAAGCAAATTGAGCACACCCAGGCTAATACTGAGGAGTGCTATAAAACCGACAAAACTCTCAAGTCCAGATTGCGCCGTCGCATTAGCGACCTTAGCAATTGTAATAGGCCCGCTTAGATTCTTAGTCGAAATGGCACCCTCAATCATCTTCTTTATAGAACTCAAAGTGAAGACTGTTACCGACCAGGTTTTTTCAAGCGCCGGTATCCAGGCTGAATATATCGGATAGGAAACTTCTCGTTTCATTTCTTCCGGCCACTCAACGGACTTTCTGGACGCACCCAGAAATCCAACTTTCTTTCCATCTCGCGTGACCAGTTTGGGCTTGACATAGAGTGTTAATTCAGTTGCCCCACCACGCAGCACCTTCAACTCGACGGTTGAATCGCCATTCTCGTGGATCTTACTCACAAGATCAGACCAATCCTCAACAGGATAATTTCCGAAAGACAGAATTTCATCACCTACATGCAAGCCGCCTCGAGCCGCAGCTTCTCCTTCTACGAGGCCACCAATAATGGCAGAAATACTCGGATAGTTAAGTTGCAAACCAAGATCTGCTGCAGGAGAAGGGTTATCAGCGCCTGCTAACCAATTGGTAATGGGAATGGTGATTGACTGGGTGGCATCAGAGGCACCCTGAGGCTTAACCTGGAAGCTCACGTTACCGGTTTCGCCAATTCGAGAAAATAGAGCGAGATTAACATCGGACCAAGATTGAGTTGCCTTGCCATCAATAGAGACTATTTCCTGCCCTTGGCTGAAGCCCCCTTTACCCGCCAATGTATCGGGAGATATCTCTCCCAGAATAGGTGAGATTCCGCTAACACCAACGGTAAACAAGACCCAATAAGCAACAATGGCCAATAGAAAATTTGCAATGGGTCCGGCAGCTACGATAGCAATTCTTTGTAGAACAGGCTTACGATTAAATGCTAGGTGGAGTTGATCATCTGCAACAAACCCATCTCGCTCATCCAGCATTTTAACATAGCCACCAAGGGGTATTGCAGCAACCGCAAATTCAGTGCCTTCCAAGGGTTCATTGCTTCTGGTCCCAATTTTCTGATCTCCGGGAGGAGACACTTGTGCAGGAGCTCTACCTCTTTTCATGAAAATCGGCTTACCAAAACCAACACTAAATCTAAGCACGTGGACATTGCAAAGCCTGGCCACATAGTAGTGGCCAAATTCATGAAAAGTAACGAGAATGGACAAGGTCACTATTAGTGCCACCACACTCTGCAGAACTTCGATCATTTAGCTTTTCTCCCGTAACTTTTACCTATCTCAATCATATCTTACTGCCTATACCTTCTTTAAACTTACATAGCTTCTTTTTAGCTAAGACCGATCTAAATCCCAAATTGCTTCATTTGCTCTGATTCTTGATTCGAGATCAATATCAATAATCTCATCAATGGTCGCTACATCAGTTGAACTCGTCCTTTCGAGCACAGATTCCACAATTAATGGGATATCAATAAAGCTAATTAGTTCATGCAAAAATGACTCAACAGCGATTTCATTTGCGGCATTCAAAGCAATGGGCAGGCTATCCGCTCCTTCGGCGGCATTTCTAGCTAAAACAATTGCGGGATAGCGAGCCATATCCGGAGCTTCAAAATCCAGAGGCCCCATATTCAACAAATCCAGGCTGGAAACTCCGGAATCGATTCGATCGGGCCAAGCAAGGCCATGAGCAATGGGGGTTCGCATATCAGGATAACCCAACTGCGCAATCATCGATCCATCTCTGTAATCAACCATCGAATGAATGATTTGTTGCGGATGTATGATGATCTCAATTTGTGAGGGTTCGGTATCAAACAGCCAACTTGCTTCGATTAATTCTAGCCCTTTATTCATCATCGTGGCGGAATCCACTGAGATTTTTCTGCCCATCTTAAAATTGGGGTGTGCACATGCCTGATCAGGCTTAATACCAGCAAGTTCACTTAAAGGTGTTTTTCGTAAAGGACCACCTGAACTTGTCAAAATCAATTTTCGAATGCCTTTGGCATGCCCCTCCGCACCATTAGCTAAACATTGAAAAATCGCATTATGCTCACTATCGATAG
>JAESSY010000012.1 GCA_016763855.1 Pseudomonadales bacterium | reverse complement strand
TTCCTAAACTTATACAATGCAATGGATTATTTGTTTTTCTACTTGTAAATATTAGATACATTAATAGTCGATTATCGATTTCTCCGATTACTCCGCTTTTTCCAATGAGTTCGTTTGTCTTGCCTAATAAATCTTTAGACTTTAGAAAGGTTTCTGCTTTCTTGGTTTCTGTTGCTGTGAGTTGCTTTCCTATGGATGTAACTTGTGATTGCTCTAATAATACAAAACGATAGTTTTCAAGTTCTCTCGTTAAATCTTGGATTGTTCGTCTCGCAATACTTGTACCAATCTCCAAGCGTTCCGCTATTTTTCTAACTAACTTTTCTACTTGGTTATCGTTGTATAAATCTATGGAGTGGCGTAACACGTTATATTTTTTGGGTTTTTGTATTGATAATGTGATACGTAGTGTTTCGAGTTTACTGGTCTTGATACCTCCTAAAATGTGGATTTCTAAATACTTTGTCGTGTACTTGTAATTGTTGGGATTGGATGTGTTTAAGTTGTTCATAATTATTATTTAACTAATTAGTTATATGACAAATATATTAAAAAAACACTTATACGTTATATTTTATTGAATTATATTTTATTAAAATTGTCTAATTTATTATTATATGCTATGTTTGTTAATATTTAAGTTATGATTGTACTCAATTCAATATTAAAAAAAGCAAGAGAAGTTAAAGGCTTATCTCAAAAAGAATTAGCAGGACTTATTGATATGGCTCAACCACAGTATAACCGTATTGAAAGTGGTAAAACAGATCCTTCATTTTCTGTAGTTGTAAAAATTGCTAATGCTTTGGGATTTTCGCTTTCTGAACTCTTTAAAGCTGATGATATTTTTACAGACGTAAATACCTATGATAAAACTTTAATGGAAAAATTGAGGTTTCTCGATTCTCTTGATGATGTAGAGAAAAAATCCATCTATACTTTGATTGATTCGCTTATTTCTAAAAAGAAACTTAAAGACAATTTAACCAATCTTATTGCCTCTTAAAACCTAAACTATGTATAAAGAATTTGCTGAAGAACTTGCTCAAATTGATAACATTGAACAACTTAAACCAGAGTTTATTGATACCCTTATGAATACTTTTGTAAATGCTTCTGTAGAGAAACTAAAGATAACGCAAGGTTTTAATGATCTGGAAGGCCTTATTTTTACAAGAGATATTGTTACCAAACTTATTGATAACTTAATTGAGCAGCACAGCAAATAAAAAAGGAAAGTAAAATTAATTACTTTCCTCTTCTAATATTTATACCGCAAATCTAATTGTTTTTAAAACTATTTTTCAACCATCTCATTACTAATATATTCCCTCCCGATAACTATCGGGATAAGGGACACTTTGTTTTAAAAGTGCTGTAGAGAGAGCACGTCTTTTTATTTTTACAGATAACATTTATCTACCCATCAGTTACTTTGATATCTACAACAGAACCGTTTTCAAATGTAATTGTCATTGTTCCTATATTTATACCTCGCCCTGTGTAACCTAATTGATAATAAAATTCGTTTGAATATTGTGTATTAGGCTCTCCAAGTAAATTCAAAATAGAGTCTCTGCTAACTCCTTTCAATTCATATTGTTTCAATAAATCTTTATGCATCAACCATCTTGTATTTGGTGAACTTTCAGATTCAACCCAGTTTTTCCATTCATCAGAGTTGAAGTCTTTTTGTTCACTACAGCTTACTGTAAACAACAGTATAACCATAAATGATAATATTTTAAATGAGTTCATAATTTTTAATTATCTATTAAAATCCCCAAAAAATGATTTTACTTCTTCCGCCTTTACCTTTATCTAAATCTTTTCTATCAGCACTATTCATACCATTCCTGTTTAAAGTTTGTAACGTCTGTAAAGCCGTATCATATTGCTTTTGAGTAATTTTTGTTCTTGATATGTTATAATTCCCATCCTCACCAGCAGTAGCAGTCCAAAGTCCTTCATTTAATTGAACGCCTAATGCTTTAACTGCTGTCTCCCATTCAGTAGCTCCTTCTCCTAATTGTGCTCCTATTTCACGACCAATTATGTTATTTAAAAAGTCAACAACGCTATCAGCTCCTCCGAGATTATCAGGTGCTGGTTGATTAAAATCTACAAAAGCATTTCCTTGTGCACCCATTGGTATTCCTTCGTGAGCATTTCCAATACGTTGAGCGACCCCTTCTCCATAATTACTTGCAATTGTAGCAATCCAAGTTGCGTGCCTTAATGCATTTCTTTCTGAACCCTCTCCAGTTATCATATTTCCATTAGATGCGGCGTGGCGTGATATTCTTGATGAAACGGTTGAAATATTTGTTCCTCCTCGCTCAAATTTACCAACATTACTTGATGCAATTGGGTGTCTGGCAATAACTCCAGCGGTCGCCGTATTCATTTGGGCTTCAGTTGGATGGTTATTCCTAACTGTTGCAGTACCGTAAGCCCATCCAGGTGTATGAACTGATAATCTTTCAGCTCCCTCTAATTCAACCCCATCAATAACTCTGTTTTCAGAAAAATTATAAGGAGATTGATAGGCATATTCTTGAGCCAAAGGGTCAATCGCAACAAAACGAGCTATTGCAGGGTCATAATGTCTATATTTAAATTCCAACATATTATAACCAAGCTCTTTTGAGATTTCCTGACCTTGGAACGTTTTGTAGTTGTATTCAGTACCGTTCACCACATAATTATACCCTTTATGTTTCAGACCAAAGGGATAGTAGTTTATGCGTTTTTTTTCTCCGCACACCTTTTTTTAGAGCCTATTATCTCTAAAAAAGAAAAATTTTGATATTTTAATTGTTGGCATCCCATTGGACTACAATATATGAACTTTTGATTAATTGCCACGCAAGTAAAACCCAGTTTTTTGTCTGCAAAAATTCTCTGTCTTTTACTTACTTCCTTTGCCACGATATGTTACATAATTTGCATTATAATACTTCCCTATTTGTAGCCTTGTCAGGCGCATTTTATTCGGGTGTAGTTATAATGTAAATTATGTAAAATACTCCCATTCGCTTGACTTCCAACGCTCACTTCTGAACTTCGATTAATGTTTTCGTTTTTATTCAAAAGATTATGAATACTAACGCCTTTCAGTTGTTTCATTTTAAAAACTAACGGAACTCCATCAGCTCCAGCAACCTCTGTTCCGTTACCTTTTAAAACGTTTTTATCAGCAGTAAAACGTTCCAATAATAGTTGAAAAAGAGGTGGATAAATGCGGTGGATTTTCAACTGTTATTGGAATGAGACAAACGATAGTGCGTTCAGCTCGTGAAGTTCTAAAGTTTATTATTTAGTTCGGATTTTAGTCGTGGCGATGTTGGCAATTTTACATAATAGCAGTTAT
>JAESSY010000190.1 GCA_016763855.1 Pseudomonadales bacterium | reverse complement strand
TTATTGTAATACCCACAATATCTACCTTCCTTATCCCTAACACGAATTCTGTGGGGTTCATGGTCTAAAAATCCCAAAATGATTCCTGCTGGATTTCTAATTGTCGTCGTATCCATAATAATCTCCAGATTAGTCCTCTGAAATCGTGACAGTGAAAATGTCCATCTCGACATACGATAGAAAATTCATCTCCCAGATACTGTAAAGGTGATACCCAACTTCAATGGGCTTGTCGGGGCAGTAGACATGACCAAATATTCCACAAGAAAAATCAAAGTCAATTTCTTTAACCAACTCTGCATCTTGACCCAATCCAACATAAGCAAAATCAGTGATAAATTCGATCTCACCATTCGATGAAATTCTGATTTCTACCGGATGATACCCACCAAACTTTGCACTGTAGGTTGGATCTCTGAAATTCACAGTGATACCCACACCATCAAGATCGTCTGTCAGTTTCTCCAGAAGGATTATCAATTTTGGGGATATGGTGTAAGGAAGGTTTTCTGTATTGATTTTCATGGTGGTATCTCAATTGAAAGAAATACCATCCATTGAATCCATCATAAGGTTAACGGGGGTTGGTTAATAATCCAGACTATTTGACCACTGCCAATTTTGGTTTAACTTGATCATTAACCTTATTCAGAACATCTCTCATTTTCTTAGCGGTTTCAGATTGCTCCAAATGGGCATAACGCATGGTCATCTGGATTGTCGAATGACCCAATATCTTTGAAACCTCCAACAAACTCAAACCATTCTGGACCAATCTACTGGCAGCTGTATGTCTCAAATCGTGGACTCTGACATCTTTCAAACCAGCTCTATCAAAAGCTTTTCGTATTGCTATCGTGGAATGATTACGATGTGACTTCCCAGACTTATCCGTAAAGATATATTCATCGCTCCTACGGTGTTTAAATCGGTTTCTGAAAGTGATTAATAATCTATCAGTACAATACAAGATACTTGAGTTATTCGTCTTAGATCGGTACAGATTGATTGTTCCATCATCAGTATCAACATCACTCCACTTTAGTTGAGCAATTTCAGAATATCTGCACCCTGTATCCAGCAAAGCAATCACTAAATCTCGATTATCAATCCTAGCTTGCAACTTTTCAGGTGTAAGGTTTTCGGGATCATGCTGGTGGGTATTTCCAAATACTTTATCTGGGTCAAGTTCCCTTAATAATCTCTGCTCTTCTTCAATCGATAGATATCTCAATCTTCCAGGGGATTTTTTCATTGGTGGCCATTCAATTGGAACAACTCGATATCCCAATTTCTCAGCTAACTTATGTGATCCCCTGATAACTACCAGACTATGGTGGATGGTCATTGATTTAAATCCCTCATCCTTACGTTTCTGAACAAACCTTTCGATTTTGGCGGTGGTTAAATCATGTAGAGCTAGTGATTCATCAAAATAAGTCTTCACTGTTCTGACATTACTGACTAACCCTTTGTAATTCTTCGTATCTTTTTTCGTTTTCAGGTATTGATCCAAAGCATCTGTTAATTGAATCTTTTCTCGCTCTCCCAGATATTCACGGTTATACACCTCATTCCTGAATTTTCTATCAAATTCCTTTGCCAGTGTTTTATTAGTGGTCTTGGTGGATTGGATGTAAGTCTTACCCTTGATTTGAAATTGTGAATACCAAGTCTTACCTCTTTTATGAATTCCCATAATATTTTCCCTGCTTTGATTATGCAGGGACTATCCAACCTGACCACTGATCAGACAACAGGATTACAGCTAGAAAATGGGATTATTCTCCGATGGTGCAAGACAGTGAAATCATACTGTCGATACCATGGTATTTGTGGGTTAAAGGTTAGTTTTAAAGATGAATCATCTCTACCAATAGGAAATACTGTGGTATTCGTGGTATGAAATATTTCAAAGGGTGGTTTTTTAAGAGTTGATAACAGCGAAAACAGGGTGCAATTATTCAATATTACAAACCTCCATTATATCTCCACTTTTTGTCCACTGCTTTTTCATTCTCACAATCATATATACAATTATAAATAATTAATCTAGATTACTGATCTATGGGAATCAATCGGGATCGATTCCGCTAATACGCTCATCTCACAATAAAAAACCAAAATGAACTAAATATCAGATGGAGCGCGCAGCGATTCGTCTGATATTTGTTTCGATTTTGCGACCCCAATGGGGGCGAATCATTGGGGGAATATTCTTGATTAATTTTTGATTCCGGATAGACTTAAGGTAAGTCCTTACAGGACTCGTTGTACAACACACCCTACGGGTCTGCGGTAAACGACTTCACTACGTTCGACTTCAAGATGTATAGCTATTCCTTAAAACCACTTCTAAAAATCTCCATCACTCATTTTCCCCATACCACTGATACCATAGTATTTTGGATTGATTTACTAATTCATCTTCCAATATTTGTCACCACCCTGGAATACTTCGGTATCTCTGGTATGGATTCAATAATGGTTTTATCAGGTATCTAACCATCAGCTTTCAAAATGGTTTCAACCTTGAAAGACCATTGTTAAGTCAATTATCCTGAATCCCATGCATTGCTAACGATAACATGGTGTTCTTGTATCTAAATTGAAATAAATCGAATTAACTCAATTTCATGGTGGGACTTCTTGTGGATTTGGTTGTCCAATAAATATTATTAGATTATTGAATATCAATTCAAGTCAATTTGAGAGCAAGAAAGAGCACGAAGTACGAATGAATTGTGAACAAATTGGGTGTGTAAACACCCATGGTGGAATATTGGTTTCTGGATAGTCACAAGATAAGTCCTTACAGGACTCGTTGTACAGCACACCCTTCGGGTCTGCGGTAAACGACCTTCACTTCGCTCGGATTCAAGATGTAAAACCACCACCAAAAAAACCAGATATCTATTCTTCCATCACATACCACGTATACCATGGTATATCTGTTAGATTATTCAACTCCAGAAGGTATTACTTGATACAACTCTGAATACCTTAGTATACCTGGTATCTGCTCTGTCATGGTTGAAATTGGTTTGACACCATCGCTAATCAGGATGGTAATCCACAATAAAAACCATCCTGAAAGATAATCTTGACGGATCATTTCACTATCACATCCCAATTTGAATGATCATGGTGGACAAATTGATGACTACCTACGACTTTAGTCTTTGATATCCCATAGAGATCGACACCGCAATATGGGCAATGGGAAATATTAACGGCAGTACTCCACATGAGTTCACCGATTTCTTCATAAATATGGTTTTCTTCCAAATCAGATTCCGTAACTGATCGATGGATATTCAATTTCCAAGAATGATGATACTGAAGTTGATCGTCATAAATGACAGATATCCCTATTTCTGGAATTGACTCACATTGGTGTTCAAGGTATTCGTCTTTAAGTTCATCCATCAGAATATTTTGAATTGGTTATTGATGGTGGGATTATGACACTCCATACCACTGATACCATGGTATATCTGTTAGCTGACTCAACTACAACAGAATACATCTGATACAACCCGGAATACTTCAGTATCACCGGTATCCGTTCTGTCATGGTGAGAATTGGTTTGACATCATCTTTGTTCAGAATGATTTCCACCATCAATACCATCACTAATTTTCCACCAATTTCTAAGTCCACTCAAACAACTCCAAAGATAAATACTTCTGTGCATTTGGATAGAAGTAACTTTGGTGGCACGTTAAAAACAAAGGTATTCATGGGTGTCTATAACGTATAAAACGTCCCTAACCAATATAGGCAAATTTTATCGTTACTCGTGTTGATTGGCACAGACGATTATCTCTAAAGATTAGTCCTCCATATGGGGATTAGTTATCTAAGATAATCGAGTAAATCCAATCATTATGGGGACGCACGATTTGTTCTTCCGATGATGACATCATTTGTCGGATATAAAGAACAAACATAAATCACTAAAAAGTTAAAACATGATTATTGGAAGGTTGGTCTCCTTCACTTCAACATCTCAGGATGTGAGAAGTCACTCAAAAAGGACAGTGGATAATAGTGACGATAAAGTAAGATTATTTTGTAATCGAAAGGATGTGCATTAATTCGTTATAGATATTGGATTGTTTAAAAGATTGTCTTTAAAGTTCATTATCATGCTAACGTCCCCGACTATGCCTCAATAATAAACCTACCCTAAGGGCTATCGTTGGAGATGATTCAGGAGATGTGAGATACCACGAATACCATGGTATAACTGTTAGAGAACTTGATTCCAGAAGGATTCATCTGATACAACCCTGAATACCTTAGTATCCTTGGTATCTGTTCAGTCACGGTGAGAATTGGTTTGACACCATTTATATTCAAGATGGTAATTCACCTTCCAAACCATCTTGGGAACATTATTGGTGGAATACAGCAGAGTAAACAGAGTGGATTCTTAAATCATTTCCGATAAGAAAATATTTTGATTTCCTTATTATTGAAAGATACATCTGGAATATTCACTCTGTTTACTCTGCTATTGATTCAGGATTCAAAACCACCACCTGAAAAATCGATTGTCAATCCATCCATCCCATACCACGAATACCATGGTATTTTGGATTGACTCATCCATTCATCTTCCACTATTAATCATCAACCCAAAAATACTGTGGTATCTCCGGTATGGTCATCTGGTTTTTTACCATCAGGTTTAAAGATGGTAACCCACCATCAAAACCATCCTTAAAACTAAACTAGGTGGATAATCGAGACTAACGAGACTAAAAATCGACATTACTTCTTCCTATAGCTATCTCAACTTGTTCCATAGTAGAAGAACTTTTGTTAAATCCAGTCTCGTTAGTCTCGATTTATTCAGGGGTGGGTCAATATTCGATGCAAATTTGAGTAATCAAAACTCACCCTTCCCAGATATCAATGAAAATGGGTTAGTGGTGCTGATTACCATCGACATTTGGTGGGATTCATCCGGAATTTCGTAACTTACTGATTAATAACGGATTCATCGAATTATCTCTTCTATTAATAAAGAGAATCAGCTCTAAGAGCTAATAAAATCAATGAGTTATAGATACTGCTAACTAATTTCGTTGTTTTCAGGGGGTACACAATGTTATTTCGATGTCACATACCACCTATACCATGGAATACACGATTCAGAAGTCAATTGTTAAGCGATTAGCTGGATACAATCTGGATTACTTCAGTATCACCGGTATGAGTATTGTCATGGTGAGAACTGGTCTGACACCATCTTAATGAGCGATGGTTATCCACCATAGAAACCATCTTGGAAATATTACTGGTGGGGTACAGCGGATCAGGTGCAGAAAATTCTGTTAACAGATATAGTAATTAGACGGACTGCCAAACAACTCCAAGGAAGATAAGCTCGATTATGCAAATTCCAAAACATGAAGACATTCGATTACCTGCACTAGAACTGCTGACAGAAAATGACGCATTAAAATTGAAAGAATTTGAGCAACCATTAGTAAACAAGATGGGTTTAAGTCAGGAGGAAGCAGAATTAATTTACGAATCAGGAAATGGCAGAGTTTTCTATGACAGAATATCCTGGGCACTTAGTTATATGAATATGGCAGGTTTGGTGCAAAAACCAAAACGTGGAACCTATGAGATTACTGATAAAGGAAGGGAATTTCTCACTAACCCTGAGAAGATTCACACTTATATAACTGAGCAAGTCGATAAAAGAGAACCCACAAAAAGGGTAAAGGTTGAACAAGTTGCTACACCCTCCAGTGAGCTTACACCTTTAGCACAATTGTATGACTCGTCCTCAAAAATCAAAACATCAGTCTATGCCGAAATAATTGATGTCATCCTGAATAAGTCACCACGAGAATTTGAAAACATTGTTGTCATGCTACTTCAAAAAATGGGTTACGGTGGGGAAGTCAAATCTGCTGGCGAAGTTACTCCGTACACAAATGATGGCGGTATTGATGGAATTATTAAAGAAGATGTCCTTGGACTTGGTAGAGTCCACATTCAAGCGAAAAGGTATGCACGTGCCAATACAATTGGTCGTGAAGATGTTCAGAAATTTGTTGGTGCTCTAGCTGTTGCACAATCCAACAAGGGGATTTTCATCACAACATCATCATACTCAAAGGGAGCAATGGAATATGCGGCTAGCTTAAACGGTACAACTTCGCTTGTACTGATAGATGGAGAACAACTGGCAAAGTACATTTACGAATATGGCTTAGGGATGCAAGTAGAAGAAACTATTGAAATCAAAAAATTGGACAGTGATTTTTGGGACGAAATGGACGACGACAATTCTTCTACTTTGTGACATTAGTTATACTTAGAAAGGAAAAAAGACCTGAAGGGCATACCTAAATGTCGTGTACAATTTCGACTGTTCCACTTTCCTCATCCATTTCCCATATTTCAACATCGGAGGGAATGAGATGCCCATAGCTCCTTTTGTAATACGACGATAGTGTTTCCCCATTGCTTTTTCTCTCGTCTCTCAAAACGAAAAATATCTTTCGAAAGGCTGGTGCTGCGCAATGAAAATAGTACATTGCCTCATTCCAAACGGTGATCTTTGCAGAAGGTACATTGTTACCACTAGTCCATCTATGCGACTTACACTCTACAAGAATAGGTGGTTCAGAGGACCCAAGATCAAAATAGTGTAGTTTTTTTACAGCACCAATTCCGACATCAACCGCAAAATTCGGAGTAACTTCAATCCCTGCAGTTGACAATATTTTCCCAGCTAGGCGCTCAAAATCTCGACCGACATGGGCATTACTAACTGATCCGACACGCTGAAATTTATCTGTCATCTAGCAGTCACCTAATAAAGCCATAATTTATCTAGCGAAATAATTCCTACTGTAACGGCATCTTTTAATGTGAAGTTTCTTTGAATCCAGTCACGAACAGAATTACCACCCATGATTCTTGGAGTGCCGTTTAGATTTGCCTCACGATTAACCTTCACCGAGTATGTTGATTTTGAGCTTCCGAGCATTAGTGTAGCTGGTCCAGAAGCTTTTCTTACGTGACGATCGACATCAACACCCAGATTAAAGAATCCCTTGTCGTAATATGTCTTGTGAAGAGTGAGCTTATATTTTGGATTACTCATAGTATTTTGCAATTTGTTCCTAAGCTATATTTTCGCATCACAATACTGATTATCAGAAATCCCTTTTAATCAACCTACTAACCGATGCAAAGGATGAGGTACCCAAAGAGTATAGTATATTTCGACTCGAATATAGCCATGCCAGCAACCGAGTTCAGCCAAGAAGGAATACCGCAGTATGATCATGCTTACTATGTAGGGGGATAAAAATGCTGGATACAGTCGCAGAGGACTATCCATTAAAATGATCGTTACCTTTTTTAAAAATATTCTTACCAAGGATCTCGATTTTCTTTTGATACAGAAAAATATTTCGACTTAATATGCGTCAATATTATCGACCATAGTTGGATTTACGGATTAGGAAATTATTTTTTGAAATTTTTCTGGATGACTGAACTTTTTGTGAAATTAGCTATCTTAACTATAGCTATGAGGCATTGTGGCAAATTAGTAAAACAGATTCAGTGGATTATTCCCCCCAATAAGATACTGAAGAATATAATCCCAGCAACATTCCCCCAATGTTGTTGGGATTTTTTACTTACTTCCTAGATTATCTAAATGTTCCCTTTTGAGTTTTGCATAGTATGTTCCAGCACCAGCTTTAGTTAATTTTACTCGATCAGATTGAAATGCTTGGATGATGTCCTTCCTTGCAATACCATACTTACCAAACATTTCCTGAAAGACAATTCTCGCTTTATCCATCTTGGTTTCTGGAACAGTTGTGGAATCATCAGTTGTAACGGCTTCTGAAGGTGCAGAAGCTGTTTTTGGATTATCTTCGACTGTTGACTCAGATTCTTTATCAGATTGAAATCTACCGTTCTTATCGCGCTTAGAAAATATGTTCATTTAGAATCACCTTTAGTGAATTGTTGGAGTTTGTTGACTTCCCTTTCGATTGCTATAATCAATTCTTCAATTTCTTTAGTGCCGAGATTTTCTATCCCTGATATATTTTCAAGAAACATTCCAATCAGTTCTGAAATGTCGTCAGGAGAAGGAGAACCTTCAACGACAAATTGAGCTAGTCGTTGGATATCAAATTCAGAAATTGTGTGTTTTTTGATCATGCACGTACCGTCGTCCTTTGATTGGGTAAAGACAACGGGGTGTATTATTTTGGGTTGGTTGAGGGCATACCGCAGATACCACAGTATTTCTGGTTGTATCTGGAATATGAGATTGATAGTCATACATGCAATACCAAATACTGCGGTATCGATGGTATGTGAAAGTTCTATTTACTTATGGTTTGACAGAAATCAAAGGGATTAGGATATCGAGTCGATCGGGAATCCTGCATCGAAGTTGACCAATACACTGAATATCAGGTATTGACGATGCTATTCTCGGATTAGAGAACCGATGCTCTACCTATTTACCTATACTGGCCTCAAACCATAAATCAGCAATCCAATTCCAAAAACCGAGGCTAGAAAAGCGAATTACCCATTCTAATTATTGCCATCCTCACACCATCGAAGCGAAATCTAAGTGGCTTAGGGCGCTACAGGCGTATAATCTTAGCTCTATTAGAGATCTCAAGATTGAGACCAAACAGTGACTTATCGAAACACAAATATAACTGATATTAATGCTCATCTAAAAGAAATTGAAAAGAAATTGGGCGATCTAGATCTGGAACGAAAAATCTTGGAACGTCAACGAGCAGATTTTTTACGAACTAAATCTATACGCGCTCCCGTTGACACCATCCCAACCTTCTCAACAAATCAAAAAGTCAGTCTATTCCGAGATTTGTTCAAGGGAAGATCTGACGTTTTTGCCAATTATTGGTCAAACTCTAAAGGACGCACTGGTTATTCCGTCGCATGTCACAACGAATGGGTAAATGGAGTCTGTAACAAGCCCAAAGTAAAATGTAGCGAGTGTCCGCACAGCGACTACAAGACGCTTTCGAGCCAGGAAATATTCAACCATTTATCTGGAAAACAAACTATTGGGATATATCCATTACTTCCGGACAACACTTGCCATCTACTAGCAGCAGACTTCGACAAAGCCAGCTGGCAAGATGAAATTAAGGCTATGTCACAGACTTGCCGTAAATACAAAATTCCACATGCAGTAGAAATATCCCGATCAGGTAATGGAGCCCATTTATGGTTATTTTTTGCGGAACCTGTGCCTGCCAAAACTGCTCGGTCTCTTGGGTTTAGGATCTTGGACAAAACAATGGATATTCATCCAACCTTGTCGTTTAAATCATATGACCGACTCTTCCCGAATCAAGACACTATGCCTGAAGGAGGATTCGGCAATCTAATAGCTTTGCCCTTACAACAAGAAGCCAGACAACAAGGGAAAAGTGTATTTGTAGATGAAGGTTTAATGCCCTATTTAGACCAGTGGTACTTTCTATCGCAGATTAGATCTATTTCTTTCAAGGAACTCACCTCCTTACTGATTAACATCGCACCTCAAAGCCAACTTGCAATAGATTCTAAACCCCCATGGGAACAGGGACAAATCCAAAAACCTGTGATCATAGAAAACTGCCCCAATCAAATTACTATCACACTCGCCAATCACCTATACATCAAGTTGTGTGATTTTCCAACAGCATTGGCCGCCCAAATAAAGCGCATTGCAAGCTTTTCAAATCCTGTATTTTTCAAAACGCAGGCATTGAGGTTTTCGACGCATGGAATTCCCAGGTATATTACCTGCGCCCAAATTGAGCAGGGCTATCTGTTCCTGCCGAGGGGTTGCCTTGATGACGTGATCTCCCTCATAAAGACACAGGGAGTAAAAGTAAAAATTGCAGACAAACGAGTAGGAGGACATTCACTCGAAAATATCAAATTTCTTGGACGCTTGAGAATAGATCAAAAAAGGGCAGTTAAAGTCATGATCAATGACAACACCGGTGTACTACATGCACCGACCGCCTTTGGTAAAACGGTTGTAGCAATAGGCATTATTGCACATCGAAAAGTAAACACCTTAATTCTCACCCACAGCCGCCAACTTCTTGATCAGTGGCAGGAACGACTACTATCTTTTTTAGGCAACGTCAATATAGGTAAAATGGGTGGAGGAAAACAATCTTTAAGTGGCCAAATTGACGTTGCCACATATCAAAGCCTTATTAACAAAAAGGACAATACAATTAAGCCCATTATCCAAGAATATGGACAAATCATTATCGATGAGTGCCACCATATTTCTGCCCCAAGATATGAGATGGTTCTGAATGAAGTTAGAGCGAAGTATGTTTTAGGACTAACAGCAACACCCGAACGCCAAGATGGGCATCAAAGGATTGTTTTCATGTTAGCCGGTCCTGTTCGTTACAAGGTAAAAGCTGAATTTGAAAACAAATTTGAGCAAAAAGTTATTGTCACCAATCTAAACTTTCAACCCCCTGAAAATCTGCTAGATACCAACACCAGACCAAAAATTTCTGAAGTGTACAGATGGTTAACAGAGAGTGAAGAAAGAACACGCCACATTGTGACAGACGTGATTGAACAGGTTAGATCAGGAAGACATCCACTCATTTTAACGGAGCGTCGTATTCATGCAGACCAGATCAATCGCATGTTACTAGAAAAGAATACCAGCACTGCCCTACTCAAGGGCGCAATGTCTGTTAAGAATCGAAAGTCAGAAAACGAAAAACTAGCTTCTGCAGAAGTCGTGATCGCAACAGGAAGATATATTGGCGAAGGGTTTGATTTACCGAGGCTAGACACACTCTTTTTAGCACTTCCAATTGCTTGGAAAGGATCACTCGTTCAATATGCTGGCAGAGTCCATCGAGAATCGGTAGGTAAGAAAGAAGTCATTATTTTTGACTATGTTGACGCAGCACTGCCGATGCTCAAAAGAATGTACCGCAAGCGGGACAAAGGGTACAAGGCGATGGGTTACAAGATTTATGCAGAAAATAGTGCCATACCTAACACCAAATCTCTTTTTTAGAATCAAATTTAATCCAATAGTATTGATTTCAAAGTCCCTAGCTACGGATTCGTACAATACTTTTCGTAAAATCGATAGATTTTCGGCTTTACTTCATCACTAATACCCTCACTTATGATATCAAAGCCGTTTTCAATTGGATGATTCAGTAATTCCTTTGTAAGCGATCAACCAACACCCAAGAACTAACCCAATCAATCAGGAAATTTAACGTTCCAAGGCAAAAGCGCATCCAGCTCAGCTTCGCTGGTTACGCCAGGCAATACTTCAAGCACATGTGTCAGGTAATCAAACACATTCAATTTATACGCCTTCGCGGTTTCCACCAGGCTA
>JAESSY010000189.1 GCA_016763855.1 Pseudomonadales bacterium | reverse complement strand
TTCTACCCAGTGGTGAACCAGGGGGATAATTCTCTTGTGTGATATACAAGGGGTTTCAGTCTTTCCTTCTTCGTTAAACCAGCACTCGTTAAATAGTGCGCTAATGGGATTTTCTTGTGGGAGTCCTGAGCAACCTGCCAATAGTAGAGTTATGAGTATTATTTTCATCCTTGAACCTTCTGTAATTCACTCGCGTAATTTGATTCTACCCAGTCTTGCACTTCCGTCAAATTCCCGTTGTCACTGGGCGGCATTTCTTCGTAAATTAAAAGTCCGCGCTGTGATGTTTTCGACGCTATAACTTTCCATATTTCTAACAATATTGCCGGGGATATAGATGTAAATGATGCTGGTGTAGCATCCCAATTCCAGGTCGTTCCAGCATCAGGCGTGTAGCCTGTCTGCAACTTATTAAACCCAGCCGACCCAATAACTCCCATTACGACCTCATCACCGGGCGTATGGCCGCTGTCAATGTTAGAAGTGTTTGTGCCGTCTGTTACCTCTAACCCATCTTGGGTAGAGGCTCTATAAGCCAGCTTCGCATTAGCACCACTGTAGAGTAAGTCTTCTGCACCGATTGCCGCCCAGTCTCCCTCTGGAGTAAATGCAAATATAATTACAAACTCAGCCGTGGGCATCCATGTATCAAAATCAGCTATCTCTATCAAATCGTTGTCAATAGTAACCGCTGATCCACTGGTGAATATAGGCGAGGTGCCTCGGATTTCATCAATGGTTTTGTTTTCGTGGAACTCTACGTTGCCGACTATGGTTGAGCCTGTGGCTGCTGTTGACAGTGTGCCAATAACAGTGCCTGCTGCGGGTATTAGCTGTATCCGTAGAGCTGTGTTGCCTGTACTGTTGTTAGCAAGACTAAGTATAAGCTCCCACCTATCCCCGACACTATTGGCCTCCACAGTAAACGTTCCTACTACACCGCTTGTTGTAACAGCACCCGTTGATGTATTGAGCCAACCATACCCAGACTGGGCTGTACCGCCTGTTACTTGAACATGTACCGCCACAAACCTAGAAACATCGCTATCCTTGCTAATGAAGGCGCGCACGGTGTGAGTGTTTGAATCATTTGCTACTGTTGGTGTTCGATATACAAACTCATAACCAGCACCATTGTCGTCAGTCAACGTACAAACACTATTAGCCACCCCATCCATACCTGTCTCATCGAGAGCCGCTACGCTGGTGCCTGTCTCCGTCCACGCAGCATTAGTCAGGTCTTTAGAGTAGGTTATTGCGTTAGTACGGTTAGGCTGCATGAGGACTTGGGGTACAGGGGATATTATGGCACCAGCAGCCTCGGTTACTACGCCGCTTGAAATTGAATTACCAAGATCAATAGAGAACCCCTTAACGCCGTTTACGTTGAAGCCGTAATCTGTGCTTATGTCTAATTTTTCACCAGGAACTGTACTTGCTTGTCCAGTTACATCCTCTACCTGAATATGCGTTAATGTGCCAGATACCGTGAGTGTTAAGGTGGTTGTAGAGGCTGTTTTAGCTGTATCGAACCCTTGCCGATCCACGCCATCATTGGTTAATGTCCCGGTAGCTGCTCCAGTCAGCACCACTGTAGAGGCGTTATCGCCTTCGCAACTTACCTGATATATCCGACCAGAAACTACCGTGACATTGTGGGTGGTTAACGTAGAGGTTAACGTTTCAACCCTACGCCCACCATCAATAGCTATCTCTCCAGCTAGACATTCTCTTACTATGCCTTCATGGTCAAATACTGTAGTGATGCTAGTGCGGGTATTATCTTTGGTAGTAGAGCCTGTGGGTGTGTTCATCTGGCCCATGTTGTTGAACCAGAATAGCGGGCTATATCCAGACAGCCCCTCAGTCATGCCCCTGACCATAGAGCGCACCATCGGGCGCACCATGTTTCTGACCATGCTCACTAATTATTCGCCTGCTTTATCGCCGCGAACCGTTGCCACCAAGCCCAGTCCAATCGCTAAAAACTCAGTGACTTGTTGTGCTGCATCAGGGCCGTATTTTCCGCCAATAAACGCCAGTATTGCGGCACCGAGATAGGTGGAGTTTTCTCCAAGTCTTGCTTTGATTTGTTCCATGATTCTTTCCTCGCGTTGTTGTATTCGTCGGGCATGATTAGTACGCATCCGGCAATTAATGCCAGATATACGCCTAAAATTGTGTAATTAATCCGTAGCCACATCTTCGTCAGTCACTACTTAGTATCTTGTCCATCCGGGCTTTATGCTCTATCTTCTCTCGACTATTTCTAGCCACCTGCATACATACACCGACCATGCCGACACAAATCCCTACCATTACGCCAATGGACGTTAAAATAATGTAGTTTTCTGTTAGCCAGCCGACCAATCCGCTTGATACCGCCGTAGCACTACCAAATTGCGTTAATTTATGAGCAATGCCATGCGTTACCACCGTTTGTTCCATAATCAATATGTCCTAGCTATCCAGCGCGCCGTAACGCAAATTATCTGCAATGCGGCCCATCCAGCCCCTGCTATGTACCGTCCAACTACTTAAACCTCGCATAAAATCAATGCGCGCCGCCAAAACCAGCATAATCACATCGGATTCATCTATAGAGCTCAGCTTTTTGAGGGTAATTGGGCCTACTACGCCGTCAGCAGATACGCCGATAGCACTTTGTAATAGCTTGATAGCTCGACCCGGCCCGGAATTCACAGCAAGATCAAATAACTGAAATGCCACGCCATCACGAAAACGCCCGGCACCAATAGGTTTTAAGTAATCTTCGCGGTAAATGTGTACTGCGTCAGTTATATCTAAATCAGCAATGGTTAAATGAGGGTATTGCGCGGCGGATATACCATATTTAGTGCCTCTCAATTGACCTACACCTATATCGCCACCAGTCCAGTTGCCGGGATCAGCCGCACCTAACGTAAAGCCGCCCTCGCTATCTAATATGCGCTCTAACCATTCAGTTACTTGTGATTGAGGAAAATCACTCATCCTGATCCGCTTTTTTTTCAGCCAAATCGAGGATATCAGCCATTTTTTCGGCAATAGTTTCCAGAGCGTCAACCTCGCGCTCTTTTAGTTCGAGCGTGGCTTCAGCCGCATTAGCTATGCGTTCCAGGAATTCTTCGATAGTGGTCACCTGTTTGGATATACAGAAGTCTATATATCCGATAAGTGGTAGGTTTTGGATATGTGGGAACGCAAAAACCCGCCGGGAAGCGGGTCTTAAATAAGATTTACCTAATTAAATAGGTCAGGGGGGGATTGTTATAGGAAGTATGGGGTGTTTAGCGAAATTTGTATAGCGGTTTATTCGTCGATTACGACAAACCGATCCGTCTTGCCCGGCGGCATACTGGTTACCGAAATATCTTTAAAATGCGTGTGAAATTCATAGTCACGACCTTTTGCCCGGCGCATGACAGTATGCACCGCGCCAACCGCTAATTCGTCAGGCTGGCTTGATCGATTGTCTATTATGATTTTAGTCACGACATATCACTCCCAAAACAATCAAATAACCCTATCGTTGCGACAGACCACATAGATCGTGGCTACCGAACTGGGTGGTTATGCGCCAAACAATTGAATGTTTAATTCTTTAGCTATCTGATCGTCATAATAAGCAAAATCACTCGCTGATACAGATAGCCTGCTCTCCCAATGGATTTTCCACATATAAGGCGTTACGCCGATAGCTTCGGCCCGTTCTTTGATTGTCACAGCAGTACCGCGTCCTGTGCCTTCACACGTCACACACACTTTACGATTGTTATGCGCCCCTGCCCCTTTGCACCGTCTGCAATGGTTGTCAGATATGGCGTCGTACATAGCCATATCAGCGAATAATATAAAACTGTGGGGGGTTCCCTGCCAACCGTTTAATATTGCTAGATCGTTAATCTTATCCCTGTGCCGGGTCATCAGCTCGCCAAGGCTCGTACCCTGCCCCGCATATCGTACTCTTGCGTAGGCTTGAACAATCTTAGGTAGATTCTTTATTGCCGCTGCTATTAAACCGTCAGTGATCTCTGTACCGCCGCCGGGCGGCATACCGTCGATGGTGACTGATTTGGCGTTTAGCCTTGCGAGCGTTTCGGCTCTACTCATACATTCACCAACTCAGTTTCCGTTGCGGCTCAATATGACCCGGCTCGTCATCTATCCAGATATCCACATTATATCCGGCCTGTTCTACCGCCCAAGATTTCATTCTGTCGCCACAATAAACAACACTCATAACTAGGCGTTTTGTCCCGTCGTCAATCGGGGCGGTAGACTTTCGGCCAGTAGCAACAATTGCATAATGTCCACGACTTCTAACCATACCTAAAAACTCATGCCAAAAAAGACGATCAGCCGTAATTGTTTTATCGTAATCAATTGCAATTAACATTCACCGCCCTATAACATTGAATACAAAACCAACACCTGATAACCCATTGACCCCATTCTTTACTGTATGCCAGTACAGGGTGCATAGCTTGGTTGCAGCAAGTCACATCCCCTCCATAAATTCGCCAAATGCAAAGCCGCCTTCTAAAATCTTGATCTGATCTCGATACTCTTTTTTAATATCGGCTATTTCGTCCCGTGTGTACTTTTTCGGTATGTGTTTGATTCGCTGTAGTTCGTCTACAAATTCCCGGCCATAGGTGTCTTGCATAAAAAGCGTGTACGCAATAGTGACCGTCCCGTCTTTCGCTTTCGGCCCATTGCAGCCATAGCACTGAGGGTGGATATTTTCTTCCAGTATTTTAGTGGCTGTGTATCGTCTTGAGATAAAATGCCCGCCCTGGGATTCCTTCCAGTGCTTCGATACCCCACACGTTACACACTGGCAATAGCCGTTTTCGTCCGCCGCTTTAAGCCGCACCAGCTTTTGAAGCAGTACCGCCGCCGCGTCTACTTCCTGCGCTATGGTTTTCTTCTTGGCCACTAACCCGCCTCTCTCTTAAAATCGTTTTCCACCAATACAGGTTTGTCTAGGCATTCCATCATTTTATTAAGTATTGATAGGGCGGTTCCGTCGCCCTCATCCCATGACACCACGGCAGCGCTTCCACTGTAGGCTGCTAGCTCACCGCCATCCGAGTAATACACCTCATGTATGCCCTGTATCCTTCGTCAAATTCAATTACTCTGTAATTCCAGGTCATGTTATTTGCTCACGCTGCATTTTCTTGTATTGCTCGGGCGGGTCTATGGTGATCTCAATGCTTGCGGCCCACTCCAATACTTGCTCCATAAATTGACATTTCTCGCCACGGGTGTATTTTTCTGTGCTCACCAAATACGGCACAGGGTTTTTCGTTACCGGGTCGGGTAACGAATTAGTAATACCGAATCGCCGCTTCATATTGGTTTTAACCCAGCCCTCGGAATAGTCCATCCCTGACCGTTCGGCTAAGACTTTGGCTATCTCACGAAATACCGGGTGCATCCAATCCCTTTGGTTAGGCGTAGATGCAGCACCGTCTTTGATCTGAATCTGTAGCCACTTCTTTTCAGGCCAAACTTTGTTGATGTAATCGATCACGGCTTGACGCTTATGGTCGTTATCAATAATCCAAAAATCGCCGGTCATCTCAATACCCTAAAACGGTATATCATCATCAAAGATAAAGTTGTCGACCTGCGCGGTAGCCTGGGCTGGCTCGGGGGGGTTAGTGCCGCGCTCACTATCCGTATAAAATATTTTGCAGTTGCCTAGTATTGGCGTTTGCACTTTTGCTTTCCGCTCGTCCTCACTAACTGTCTGCGATATAAACCCGTGATTGCCGTACTGGTCTTTTTCGTCTAAATCGATAAATGTGGTCAGGTCGAGGTACGTCCCTTTAGCGCCTTTGAATAGCCGGGCTTTCTCGATCTTCTCGACATTGATAGATATTGATACGCCTATTTTCCCCATGTTATTTCTCCTGAAATTAGTAGTTTCTGCCCTTGCGTTTCTTGAATATTCGGTCGTGTGGGTTTTCTGCCTTCTCAAACTGATCATCAGTTATCCAATCGCATAAAAACCATTCGTCACGCCAAAAATAAATCTTGTCCCGTAGTCCCCGCTTTAAAAATAACGGCCCCAGCTTCCTCTGTGCGCCCCGTGGTGGTGCGTCGGTGTAGTCGTCTGACGCCAGGTAGCCCAACGGCTTAATACGTGTGTGGACTCTACCCATTGGGGTATATCTCGTTATCGCTCTGGCGGGCTTCACGGCGCGTTGTAGTGGGTATTTCTGTGTACTTAATGGGTGTGTCAGCTTTTATTGCGCTGCCAATTGCTTCGTAAACGTAATATTCACCACCGTTTATTTTTGAAAACCTCATAGCCTCGGTGATCGCCTCCGCTTCTGTTGCGCAAAGATGCGGCGCATTTGCTCCGTGCTTCCGGCTCACCATATAAAATTTATCACTCATGATTAACCCTCATACTTGTTTTTAAAAACCATGTATATCACCCCAACCAAAAACACCCCATAAGCCGTTAATGCCTGTGCTGGTGCGATATACAGCCAGTAGAGCCATGCGATATTGACAAGTGTTAAGGTGCCTTGTGGGGTCATATTTCATTCACCGAGTTAGTGTGCTCAATGCCGCACATCTTTGGTGTCGCCCCAAGCGAGCAAAGAGCTGCCTGATTTTCGATCACAGCTTCCCTCAACATCTTGTTCCACATCATTAACCCTTCTTCCGGGTCGTCCAGTAGCCCTTTTACCAGCGTTACGGCTTCGTATAGTTTCTTCAGTTCTGGTGTCACGCCGTCACCCTCTCAGGCTGGAAAATACCCTTCATTTCTTCCCAGCTAATAACGTCATTGCCGTCATAGTCGTCTATGCGTTGAAGTTGGCATTCGGCAACGACATGAATTATCTTGCCACTGGGATCGGGTAGCCCCTCAATAATATTCCATGCTCGATAATGACCTATCACGTCCATTACTTGCCCATAAATAACCCCAACAAAATAAGTGACATTAACTATCTCGCCATCAGAATTTCCTGCATTAACTAAGCACGCCCTACACCCTGCTTCAATTGGCTTGCTCATTAGTCCAATGCCCCTCTCAGTTGCGCCATACCAACTTCAAATTCTTCGTCCGTTGGTGGTGTTTTATCCTCGTTGATCCGTAACTGGTGTAGCGCTCTATGTCGGTTAGCTTCGCGTATCGCGCCGATAGCCAGGTCAATATCCAATTTCATGTATTTTGTTTCGCCACGCTCTTTCTGCTCGCTGATAAATCTAAAGCCCGCGTCAATCTGATCTTTGTTGAATTTAACAAGCCTCAAACCGTAATATTTCTTTTGGGTATTTTCGATAGGCTGGACGTTGAATCCGTAATCCGTTGAATAGGTCATTTTCAACTTGGCGAAAAAGTAATTAATAATCCAGGCTTCGTCACCTTCAAACTGGCGCTCCGAGGTCGAATGTTGCGGCGTTTTCTTGCTCAATGCGTTGTTGATAAGTTGATTTACCTGCTTCATTTTCGCCACCTGGTAACGGTTGATTTAGCTGCCCGTAGTAATCATTAAATCTTGCTGCGTTGAATAACGTGCTAGGTCTGAGGTATTGCCTAAACGCATTCCCTTTCGGCCATTCAAGTACTTTTCGGTCAATCACAGATTTAATTTCTTCAACTGTCCGACCTTCCGACATCCTGGCTCTGATTAGAGAGGTGTTGGATTCAACAGGTTGATAGTTCGATCCGATTTGAGAGTTTAAATATTTAATTACTTCGGCTGCATCGTCGGGTTTACCCGACATAGAATCTTTAGGAATCAGGGATAAGGAATCAGGGATAAGGGATAAGGAATCAGCAGGATCACTCTCAGAGTACTCTCGGAGTAGCACCAGAGCGTCTTTAAGTTGTTGTTCATAAGAGGGTTTTTCTTCCTCTACCTCTACGGCTATAGGTTTACACTCATCTTCGCTAGGTAGGCATGGAAGCGGGTTTTTGTCTTTGCCTATCCGTTCATTAACGTGCGGGTTCTGGTGTTTGGTAAAGTTCACGACTTGCACCAGAGTAGTACCAGAGTGATCGAGATAAATCACGATAAGATTTTGTTTGTCTAATTCAGCAATTAATTCTTCAACATCTACATCGTCAGCTGGGAATATTTCCATCTTAATTTCAAGCGGGACATATTTAAGCCTGCCCATGTAATCAGCGACACACCAAAGCCCCTCAAATAGAAGTCTTGCGGCAAAT
>JAESSY010000188.1 GCA_016763855.1 Pseudomonadales bacterium | reverse complement strand
TGTAGCTTCCATACCCAATGATCGCCCCGGTGAATTTAAAATCCGAACGCACTCTGATCCGGATTTTCCGGTAGCAGGAATTAATAACTCACGCTGGGTGCATGCGATTTCTGAAACCAACCTGGATGTTCAATGGGGTAACGGCACGGTCACCAATATTATGGCCTATCGGAAAGTTAATGAAATATCTGATGGCGACCTGGATGGTACGGATTTACCTGGCTACGAATTTCACACTGGCGCCAAAACAGCCCAGGAGCAATTCAGTAATGAGCTGCGTTACGCTGGCACCTTTGCAGACGATAAGGCCTCCGTCGCCTTCGGGGCCTACTGGTTTGAGCAAACTCTGGGCTACTCCGCTTATCGTCAGCTGGATTTCTCTGGGCTTGGGTCAACGGACCAGGATAGATTCACTTATGGTGGTTTCTCCGAGCACAAGACCTGGGGCGTATTCGGAAACGTCGACTACCAGTTGTATGATGAGCTTTCCGTTTCCTTCGGCGCTCGCTACACCTACGAAGAAAAAGATATTGAGGCGGCTATCGCCCGAAGTGATATCAACAGCCTACCTGGCGAGCCAACGGTCGGTCTAGGTGGCTGTAGTTACGACAAAGGCGGAACGGATTCCATACATTGCGCAGCCGACTTTATCGATGATGATGACTGGTCCAGTGTTACGCCGCGAATAGCGGTTCAGTACTACTATAATGATAGCTCCCATGTTTATTTTAGTTGGTCTAAAGGTTTCCGCAGCGGCGGCTATAATGTCCGTAACACCGCAGCTAATCAGGTACCTGGACCCTGGGATAAAGAAAGCCAGAATACCTGGGAATTAGGTATGAA
Source organism: Pseudomonadales bacterium (assembly GCA_016763855.1). Classification (GTDB taxonomy): domain Bacteria; phylum Pseudomonadota; class Gammaproteobacteria; order Pseudomonadales; family Azotimanducaceae; genus JAHRVQ01. The sequence goes on along the minus strand of JAESSY010000188.1, from coordinate 3,549 downwards.
GTCGGAATTTGATGATGGCCGAGTCAGGTTCAATGTGGCGTTTTTCCTTAACCAGGTTAAGGATATGATCCGCGAAACCATATTTAACGATGAGGACCTAAACACCATTCAGCAGATCCGAAATACTGCTGACGCCGATATTACCGGCGCGGAAATCGACCTCACCTGGCTGGCCACCGATAACCTGGTGTTATTTATGAATGCCGGGTACCTGGACGGCGAGTATAAAGAAGTCATAGGTGATCTTGATCGCTCTGGAGTTGTCGATAGCGACGATAAAAATCTCGTTTTACCTCGACTAGCACGTTGGACTGGCAGTGTTGGGGGTAATTATGATATCCCTACGGATATGGGACTGTATAGCATGCGCGTAGGTTACAGCCATCGTACCTCTGGCTTTTTTAGTGACTCAAATATAGATGATCTTTCTTCACACGATGAGCTAACTGCTGGTCTATCGTTTATTACACCGGATGGTAAATGGAAGGCGAGCCTATTTGGCAAAAACCTACTTGATCAGGTACAGCGGGTGACGCAATTTACCTTGCCTGGAGGAGTATCGGCCTTTTCTCCTATTAAGAAAGGTCGGGTAATTGGGGTTGAGCTGGAATATCAGTATTAACTCCAGAGCGCAGTTAACTGCGCGTCAATAGTAGACATAAAAAAAGCCTCGCATCTGCGGGGCTTTTTTTATGGATGCCATTTCCATTAAAAATGAGTGGTGGCTACAAAATCACTTAAACTGGGCGGCATAAATGCAGCTTGTTAACGTCGTTTGAGCCTGATTTCTATTGTCAGCTCTGTTTTTACCATTTGATAACCAGTCAAGATAAAACTACTACTCGCATCAAAAAAAGCCCTGGGCTTACAGTAAGTAATAAATAGTCAGTCCAAATAATTATAATAAAGATGATATATATTCATGATAGGCATGAGCACGAATCATTGGTGCGGAGTGGTACCTTCTATTTTAATAGCTCCGCTATAACTGCGGGATAACTTTCAATAAAACCCAGTATAAGCACAGAAAATAAGCTTAGTAGCAGTAAAAGATCAGATCAATTAGTAGCAGTAAAAGATCAGATCAAAAAGATCAACACTATAAAAAACTGTAAGAATAACAGGGGGAAGTATATGTTCGACTCATCAAAAATGAGGGTTTACGGGGGCCTTGTGGCCCTGTCTACTATGGTCTACGGGGGAGCGGTTTTAAGTGCCGATGACGTGCCCGCGGCGGTCACAGCCGTTAGTACTGATGAAATAGCAACGCCACGGGTGCGAGGCTCAGCAGCCATATTAATGGAAGAGGTCATCACCCGGTCGCGTAAAAAGACAGCCGGTGAAGAAGTGCAGGATGTGCCGATAGCTATGACTGCGTACAGTGGTGCCCAATTAGATGCATTAAATGTGCGAAATGTCGAAGAGCTGTCCTTCTCGATGCCCAATGTGCAACTTGATTCGGTCGGCACCACGCGTGGTACTGCGAACTTTTCAATTCGTGGGCAGGGAATCAATAGTTCCATTCCGTCCGTCGATCCCACAGTCGGTGTTTTTATCGATGGTATGTATCTAGGCATGAGCCATGGTGCCTTATACGACATGTTCGATATTGAGGGTCTTGAAGTACTCCGTGGCCCCCAGGGTGTTTTATTCGGTCGTAATGTGACCGGTGGTGCGGTGACCATGCGAACTACCCGTCCCAGCCATGATTTTACTTTAAAGATAAAAGCCAGCGTCACTGATGATAATGATCAGGTCTATGGGCTGGTCACTACTGGGTCACTAATTCCTGATGTGTTATCGGGCAAATTGGCTTTGTATGGTCGAGATGACGAAGGTTATTTTGAAGATGTAGCTACTGGCAATGATAATTTTGGTGAGGCTGAGACTTATATTATCCGTCCTGCAGTGACCTGGACCATTACTGAGGATCTTGAAACGACATTGATCTTCGAGCGTGGTGAGGACAGGGGCGATCAGGCCATACCTTACAACTCACTGAACCCAGTAGGTGACTTTAAGGTGGCCACACATGTTGATTCAGATGGTGAAGATATCGCGCAGTTTAACAATGCCCGGTGGATGCATCTGATCTCTGAAACGACTTATGACGTTAGCTTTGGCAATGGTACCTTTACAAATATTACCTCATATCGACAAGTGGACGAGGAGTCGGATGGTGATCTTGATGGCGGGTCTGATGCCGCAGGTGCGCCAGATATCATAGAGTTCCATACCGGTGCCAAAATCAACCAGGATCAATTCAGTGAAGAGCTGCGTTATGCAGGGTCATTTATGGATGACAAGCTGGCGCTGACCGTCGGCGGTTATTATTTCACGCAAAACATCGCCATGGTGGGTTATCGAGATCTTGATACAACAGAACTTGGTGGTGCCAATTCCGAACGATTTACTTATGGTGGTACCACTAACCACGAAACCTGGGGAGCTTTTGTTAACGGTGACTATCAACTGACTGACAAGTTTAGTATGTCCATTGGTGTTCGTTACACTGAAGAGGAAAAAGACGTCAAAGCGGCTGCTGCCAACTTTGCTTCCGCAGGTGACTTGCCTGGGCAGCCGTTGAGGATAGGCTGTTTATTCGAGCCGGAAATCAAATGTGGTACGGATTACGATTTAGAAGATGACTGGTCAAATGTCACACCACGGGTCGCCTTCCAGTACTATTACGATGATAGCTCCCATGTTTATTTCAGCTGGGCAAAGGGTTTCCGCAGCGGTGGTTTCAATATGCGTCTGACCAGCCCAGCCCAACGGCCTGGTCCCTGGGATGAGGAGCGCCAGAACAGCTGGGAGCTGGGTATGAAATCAGAGTGGAGTGATGGGCGTGTCAAGTTAAATATCGCCATGTTCCTCAACGAGGTTGAGGATATGATTCGCGAGACGATTTTTGAAGATCCTAATAACGTTGGGAATGCGATTCAATCCATTCAAAATACTGCTGATGCGGATATCAGAGGTATAGAAATGGATTTCAGTTGGCTAGCTTCCGATAATCTCTACTTGTACATGAATGTGGGTTATCTGGATGGCGAATACAAGGAAGTCCGCGGTGATCTGGATCGAAGTGGTACCGTAGACGGTGATGATAAAAAATTGACTTTGCCACGTTTGTCGCGTTGGACCGGTAGTATTGGTGCCAACTATGACATCCCCATTGAATCTGGAATCGTATCAAGCCGAATTGGCTATAGTCATCGGACCGCTGGTTTCTTCAGTGATTCCAATATCGATGATCTTTCTTCCCATGATGAATTGACGGCAGGTCTGTCGTTTACCACAAACGACGGTAAATGGAAGGCGAGCATGTATGGTAAGAACCTGCTGGATCAGGTACAGCGGGTTACACAATTTACGGTTGTTCCTGGTTTAACTTCATTTGCTCCCATTAAGAAAGGCCGTGTAATTGGAGTTGAGCTGGAGTATCAGTATTAAACTTGGAAGCACACTTCAGTGTTGAATAAGTAGTTACCCGAAAGCCCCGCAACAGCGGGGTTTTTTATTTGTCGGAGCTCGTGTCATCTTGGT
>JAESSY010000187.1 GCA_016763855.1 Pseudomonadales bacterium | reverse complement strand
GTAGTAATGCTCTGCCTTGCTCATCCGTTTTGGCAGTCGTTACGATGCTAATATCCATACCTCGGATTTTATCTATCTTGTCATAATCAATTTCAGCAAAAACGATTTGTTCGGTAAAGCCCATTGAAAAGTTACCACGGCCATCAAAGGACTTAGGGCTTATGCCTCGAAAGTCTCTTTGACGAGGTATTGCGATACCAATCAAGCGTTCAAGAAATTCGTACATGTGCTTCTTTCGCAAAGTGACTTTACATCCAATAGGATAATCTTCACGAATCTTGAAGCCCGCAATGGACCTTCGCGCCACAGTGACAATCGGCTTTTGACCCGTGATTTTTTCCATATCGCTTACCGCGGCATCAAGTTGCTTGCGATCTCCGATTGCCTCTCCCACACCCATGTTCAGCGTGATCTTAGTAAGGCGAGGGACTTCCATCACATTATCCAGGCCCAGTTCTTCCTGGAGCTTGGCTCTTAATTCTGTATCGTATTTTGCTTTAAGATCTGCCATTTTGCTTAACCGTCTATTTCTTCGCCGGTCGACTTAAAGATTCTCACTTTCTTTCCGTCTTCCAAAGTTTTAATACCCACTCTATCGGCCTTTTGGGCTTTAGGGTTGTAAATTGCTATATTTGAAGCCTGTATAGGTGCTTCTTTTTCAATAATGCCGCCAGGCTGACCCATTTGAGGGTTGCCTTTTGTGTGACGCTTAACCATGTTCACACCAGAAACATAAACTCGGCCATCATCCATAGTTCTAGTGACAGAACCACGCTTGCCTTTGTCTCTTCCTGCGATGACGATGATATCGTCATCTCTTTTAATTTTTTGCATTTCTTTTCCTCAAACTTGGACTGCAATCAGCCTTATAAGACTTCAGGCGCCAAAGAAACGATTCGCATAAAGTTATCGTTTCGTAGTTCTCTTGTTACTGGTCCGAATATTCGAGTACCAATTGGTTGTTTATTTGCATTTAGCAAAACTGCAGCATTACCGTCAAAGCGAATAATTGAACCATCTGGACGTCGAACACCTTTCTTGGTGCGTACTACAACAGCGTCCAATACCTGACCTTTCTTTACTCGACCACGTGGAATCGCTTCTTTCACAGTGACCTTGATGATGTCGCCAACACCTGCATATCGTCTGTGAGACCCACCCAACACTTTGATACACATCACACGCCGAGCACCGCTATTATCCGCGATGTCCAAATACGTTTGCGTTTGAATCATTCTTGTAACTCCACTCTTCTAGTTTCGCGCATTAAGGCTCGATACGCACAATCGCAATGGTCTAAATAACAGCTGCCTTACGATCAACTGAATGTAATTTCCACGCTTTGGTCTTAGAGATCGGGCGAGTCTCCTCGATTGTAACCAAATCACCTTCTAGACATACATTATCGGGGTCATGGGCATGGATCTTGTTAGATCGCTTTATGTACTTGCCGTAAATCGGATGCTTAACCTGACGCTCAACTAAAACAGTGATCGTCTTATCCATTTTATTACTTACGACTTTGCCATTTAAGGTACGTGCTTCAGTAGTCTTGCTCATTCACTTACCCTGCTTTTTTCATTCAACACAGTCTTTACTCGCGCTATGTCTTTCTTAACTGCTATTAACAAATGTGTTTGTCCCAATTGACCAGTCGACTTCTGCATGCGAAAGTTGAATTGATCCTTCGTCAGAGATACAAGCGTTGTTTGTAACTCTTCCATTGATTTATCTTTTAGTTCTGAAGTTTTCATTCGTCAGCCTACATTACTGTGCGTTTTACAAATACTGTTTGAAACGGCAACTTGGCAGCGGCTAAGCGAAAGGCTTCCCGTGCAATTTCTTCCGTAACACCTCCCATTTCATAAAGAATTTTGCCTGGCTTAACTTGAGCCACCCAGTATTCAACATTACCCTTACCCTTACCTTGACGAACCTCAAGAGGCTTGTTGGTAATTGGCTTGTCAGGGAAAACGCGTATCCAAATTTGACCGCCACGTTTTACATAACGAGTCATTGCTCGCCTACCCGCTTCAATCTGCCGTGCTGTCATTCGACCTCGACTGGTAGATTTTAGGGCATACTCACCAAAACTGACGGTGCTCCCACGATGGGCAAGTCCGCGATTTCGGCCTTTTTGCATTTTCCTAAATTTCGTTCGCTTGGGCTGTAACATCTTTAATTATCCAAATGTCTGAACGTTGCTTTGTTGCTCTTTAGCTTCTTCTTGGGCGCCAATAATCTCACCTTTGAAGATCCAGACTTTCACGCCCAGAATGCCATAGGTAGTTAGAGCTTCTGCAGTCGCATAATCGATATCAGCACGTAAAGTATGAAGAGGTACTCGGCCTTCAGCATAAGTTTCAGATCTCGCGATTTCCGCACCGCCTAATCGCCCAGCTACTCGAACCTTGATGCCGAGCGCACCTAGACGCATTGAATTCTGAATTACACGCTTCATTGCACGTCTAAACTGAACTCTTCTTTCCAGTTGTTGAGCAACATTCTTGGCAACAAGGTAAGCATCAATCTCAGGCTTCCGTATTTCTTCAATGTTGATATGTACCGGTACATTCATCAATTTGGACACTTCTTTACGTAACTTCTCTACATCTTCTCCGCGCTTACCAATTACAATACCGGGTCGGGCAGTGTGAATGGTGATACGTGCAGTTTGCGCAGGTCTTTCAATTTCAATTCGGCTAACTGACGCTTTTTCAAGCCGATTCTGAATATATTCACGTACCATCAAATCGTTATGCAACTGTTCCGCATAAGCTGGCCCGTCTGCATACCAGATTGACGTATGTTCTTTAACAATCCCGAGTCTAAATCCAGTGGGATGTACTTTTTGACCCATAATGCTTTCCTGTTAGCCTTCGCTTGTATTCGCTAGTCTCAGTTGTAACAAAGTAATAATTACTAATCAGCGACTGCCAAAGTTATATGACAAGTTCTTTTCAAGATACGATCTGCGCGACCTTTTGCGCGGGGACGTATTCTTTTCATCGTCAAACCTTCATCTACAGATATGTTGGCGACCGACAATTCATCGACGTCAGCAGCATTGTTATGCTCCGCGTTGGCAATAGCAGATTCCAATAATTTGCGCACAATGTGTGCACCTTTCTTAGTGCTAAAGTTGAGGATATCTAAAGCCTCTCCAACACCTTTACCACGAATTTGATCGGCAACTAATCGGGCTTTCTGTGCCGACATCTTAGCGCCTCTTAACCTAGCAGCTACTTCCATTCTCTTCTCTCCCCTTACCGACGTGCTTTCTTATCGGCGGCATGGCCGCGGAAGTACGAGTCATTGAAAACTCACCAAACTTATGACCTACCATGTCTTCTGTAACAAATACAGGGATATGCTGACGTCCATTATGGACCTGGACTGTAAGTCCAACGCATTCAGGCGAAATCATTGATCGTCGAGACCAAGTTTTGATTGGTCGCTTGTCATTGGTTTCAACTGCCTGTCGAACCTTCTTCATCAAATGAAGATCAATAAATGGTCCTTTCTTTAAGCTACGTGGCACCTTTAATTCTCCTAACGGCTTTGACGACGACGACGAACAATCATGCTGTCGGTACGCTTATTCTTTCGAGTCTTATATCCTTTGGTTGGTGTACCCCAGGGTGAAACAGGGTGACGACCACCAGATGTTTTACCTTCACCACCACCATGTGGATGATCAACTGGATTCATCACAACACCACGAACAGTAGGCCGAACACCTTTCCAACGCTTTGCACCAGCCTTACCTAACGAGGTGAGATTGTGCTCTGAATTACTGACCTCACCCATAGTTGCACGACAATCAGATAATACTTTACGCATTTCACCCGATCTCATTCTCAAAGTGACGTAGCGTCCTTCTTTAGCAATCAACTGAGCTGAAGTACCTGCACTTCTGACCATCTGGGCACCTTTTCCAGGCTTCAATTCTACACAGTGTATAACGCTGCCCATTGGAATATTACTTAGCGGCAAACAATTACCTGTCTTAATAGGTGAATCTGAACCTGACTTTACTTCATCGCCGGCTGCTAGGCCTTTTGGTGCAATCATGTAACGTCTTTCACCATCACGGTACTTGAGGAGGGCTATATTTGCTGTTCTGTTTGGATCGTATTCAATTCTCTCTACTACTGCGCTGACACTGTCTTTATTTCTTTTGAAATCAATAACTCTGTATTTTTGCTTATGACCACCACCGATATGACGGGTCGTGATTCGACCATTGTTATTCCGGCCACCAGACTTGGTTTTCTTTTCCAATAGCGGCTTATAACCTTCGCCTTTATGTAGGTCAGGGTTGACCATCTTGACGACAAACCGGCGACCCGGTGATGTTGGTTCAGCTTTTACGACTGCCATTTTAATAACTCGTTACTAAATTCGTTTAATCGTTCGCACTAGAAAAGTCAATGTCGTGACCTTCTTCTAATCGAACATAAGCCTTCTTCCAACTAGGCTTCTTACTTAGGCCGCGCGCATTTCGCTTGACCTTACCTTTTACATTCAGCACGCCAACATTCTTTACAGAGACACCATAAATTGTTTCGACGGCTTTTTTAATCTCAGGGCGAGTTGCATCTTTCGCAACTTTAAAAGTGAACTGGTTTACTTCGTCAGCAATCAGCGTTGCCTTCTCAGAGATATGAGCACCTAGCAACACTTTGTACATTCTTTCTTCGTTCATGCCAGCATCTCCTCAGCTTTTTTCAAAGCACCAACAGTAAATAGTACCTTATCGAAGCCGATCAAATTAACAGGATTAACGCCCTGTACATCGATAACTTCAACGTTGCGCAAGTTCCGTGCGCCGAGATAAAGATTGCTATCCACCTCTTCAACAACGACTAATACGTTGCCGAGCTCTAGGCTTTTTAGCCTTGCCTGAACTTCTTTGGTCTTTGGTGCATCGATCGCAAAATCTTCTGTTACTACAAGACGCTCCTGACGAATGAGCTCAGACAAAATTGACTGCATTGCACCACGGTACATTTTTCGATTTACCTTCTGAGAAAAATCCTGAGGTTTAGCAGCAAAAGTTTGACCACCCCCTCTCCAGATGGGTGACCGAATGGTACCAGCTCGCGCTCGACCTGTTCCTTTTTGACGAAATGGCTTTCGACCACCGCCATTCACTTCGGAACGTGTCTTTTGCGCACGAGTGCCTTGACGAGCAGCTGCCATATAAGCAACGACAACTTGGTGAACCAAAGCTTCGTTAAATTGACGTCCAAAAGTTGCTTCGGATACATCTACACCGCGATCCGATACACCCTTGCCTGGTTCTGAAATATTGAGATTCAACGTTTCGACTCCACTTATGTCCCAGATTTCACAGCAGGCTTAACGATTATATCGCCGCCCTTTGCACCGGGTACCGCTCCTTTAATGAGCAGCAAATTATTTTCTAAATCAACTCCAACAACTTCTAGAGATTGAGTTGTTACTTGAACAGCACCCATATGGCCGCCCATTTTCTTACCCTTGTAGACACGACCAGGTGTCTGACACTGACCGATTGAACCAGGCGCTCTATGCGAAACCGAGTTACCGTGGGTCGCAACTTGCATTTGAAAGTTGTATCGTTTGATCACACCCTGAAAGCCTTTTCCTTTTGACCGGCCTGTAACATCAACCATTTGGCCAACCTTAAAACTGTCAAGATTGACCACATCACCAACTACTAGAGACTCATCAGCTTCACATCTAAATTCAACTAGATGCCTGCCTGCTTCTACATTTCCTTTACTAAAGTGGCCGGCTTTAGGCTTGCTCACTTTAGACGCCTTAATACTGCCAGAGGTCACTTGAACTGCTTCGTAACCATCTGCTTCAGTCGTCTTGCGTTGCGTAACACGATTGGGTGTTGCTTCAATAACAGTGACAGGTATAGACGCACCACTTTCTGAAAACACGCGCGTCATACCACGCTTAACACCTACAATACCGATAGTCATGATCGCTCCATTAACCTAGGTTGATTTGAACTTCAACGCCAGCAGCCAAATCTAATATGGTCAGCGCATCAACAGTCTTTTCTCTTGGCTCTACAATATCGAGCAAGCGTTTATGCGTTCTAATCTCATATTGATCCCGCGCATCTTTATAGACATGCGGAGAAGTCAAGACGGTAAATTTTTCTATTTTGGTCGGCAAAGGGATTGGACCTCTTACCTGAGCACCAGTACGCTTGGCAGTGTTGACAATTTCCTGAGTCGAAATATCGATAAGGCGGTGATCGAAAGCCTTCAATCGAATCCTAATTCTTTGATTTTGCATTAAACCCGTCTCCAAAAACGGTAATATCCAAACGGCCTCTTTCTATAGGTTTAAAAATATACCTATTAAACGACCAAATAATAAGGCAATAAAAGCCCCTATCCCTCTATAAGGGAGGAGCATTTGGAGCCTGTGCCTATTTATCTACTTACCCCATCATATATCGGGCTTACTTAGTAGTAGGCGACCAATGACCCCCTATCGGAGCCCTGTGTCTTACTTACTCCGCTAGCTTAGCTGGGTAAGAGGGCGCGAATTATACAAATATTTTTAGTCTTTACCAGTCTTTTCTTTAACTTTCTCTTAGCCATTTCAGCACGCGTAACACTGGTTTCTCGGGATCTCTGTCTAACGCCCAATATCCGGCCACCTTTTGCCATTCAATCGAATTGCTAGTAAGTACTTACTTTCTATTAATGATAACAAAACAGGAGGTTACCTGAACATAAATACTAAAGAAACTTAATCCCCACGGAAAAGTCTATCCTCCGGACTTGCTAATAATTGCTTTAGTAATATTGTCCGGGACCTCTTTGTAATCAGAGAACTCCATCGAGAAAGTCGCTCTCCCTTGGGTTGCCGATCTTACGGACGTGGCATAACCGAACATTTCCGACAGAGGTACTTCCGCCCTAACGGCTTTTCCCGCAGCAACCTCTTCCATTCCCATTACTACACCACGCCGCCTGTTTAAATCACCGACTACATCACCGTAGTAATCTTCAGGTGTTACTACTTCGACATTCATAACCGGCTCCAATAAAACGGGCTCAGCATCCATAGCGCCGGATCTGAGCGCCATGGAACCGGCAATCTTGAATGCCACTTCGCTCGAATCTACATCGTGATAGGAACCATCAAACAAGGTTGCTTTAACACCCTGCAAAGGGTATCCCGCTAGGACACCGTTGGCCATTTGATCTTCAATACCGCGACCGACCGCATTGATATATTCGCGGGGTACCGTACCACCAACAATCTCATCGACAAATTCAAACTCGCCGTCAAAGGGCTCAAGTCGCAGCCAAACATGACCATACTGACCTCGACCACCGGTTTGGCGAACAAATTTTCCTTCGACCTTGACGGACTTTCTGATGGTTTCCCTGTAGGAGACCTGGGGCTTACCGATATTTGCCTCAACACTAAATTCTCGTCTCATGCGATCCACTATGATATCCAGGTGTAACTCACCCATACCACCAATAATCGTTTGACCGGATTCTTCATCAGTTTTAACACTGAATGAAGGGTCTTCTGCAGCAAGTTTGCTTAAGGCGACACCCATTTTTTCTTGGTCTGCTTGAGATCTGGGCTCAACGGCAACGTGAATAACCGGCTCAGGAAATTCCATTCGTTCCAAAGTGATTCTATTATTAGTGTCGCAGAGCGTGTCCCCGGTCGTCGCAAATTTTAAACCGATTGCAGCTGCTATATCACCGGCTCGCACTTCTTTAATGTCACTTCTATCATTTGAGTGCATTTGGACCATGCGGCCGATTCGTTCTTTCTTACCTTTAACCGGATTAAACACGGCATCACCAGATTTCAGAATTCCGGAATAAACCCGGAAGAACGTCAGGGTACCCACAAAAGGATCCGTCGCAATTTTAAATGCTAGCGCGGCAAAAGGTTCGTCGTCATCAGCACGGCGATAAGCATCCTGCTCTTTGTCATCGAAGCCGTGAATCGCTTTGATTTCATCTGGCGCTGGCAAATAGTCAATCACCGCGTCAAGCATGGTTTGAACGCCTTTATTCTTAAAGGCAGAACCACAGAGTGCCGGTACAATTTCATTGGCCAATACCCGAGTTCGCAACCCCAATACAATGTCTTCGTTCGACAATACTTCGCCATTTAAATACTTTTCCGTCAATTCGTCGCTTGATTCGGCTGCCGCTTCAATCATCTTTTCACGATATTCTTCGGCCAATAATTGTAGACCTTCTGGAATGTCGGTTTCTTCAGAAGTCAGACCTAAATCGTCCCCTCTCCAATAAATAGCCTTCATCTTAATAAGATCAATAACGCCTTCAAATTCTTCTTCAGCTCCAATTGCCAACTGAATGGGAACCGCAGTCGCGCCAAGTCGATCTTCTATCTGCTCGACGACGCGAAGAAAATCTGCCCCAGCTCTGTCCATTTTATTTACAAAGACAATTCGCGGAACTTCATATTTATTGGCTTGTCGCCAAACGGTTTCGGATTGAGGTTCTACACCTAAGGTAGCACAAAAAACAACCACTGCACCATCAAGGACCCTTAAAGATCGCTCTACTTCAATCGTAAAGTCAACGTGACCCGGAGTATCAATGATATTAATGCGATGTTGAGGAAACTGCTTGTCGGAGCCATCCCAAAAAGTGGTTGTCGCGGCTGAGGTAATGGTGATACCCCTTTCTTGCTCCTGCTCCATCCAGTCCATGGTCGCAGCGCCATCGTGTACTTCACCAATTTTATGAGATATACCGGTATAAAATAAGACACGTTCCGTCGTTGTCGTTTTCCCTGCGTCAACATGGGCAACGATGCCGATATTTCGGTATCTTTTAATGGGTGTTTCTCTAGGCATAACAGGACAACCAAAGATTGGCTTGAACGTCTTTATATTATTGCTTCATGCGCACAGGCGCATGAAGCAATAAATCATCAAAAACGGTAGTGTGAGAACGCCTGGTTAGCTTGCGCCATACGGTGAGTATCTTCTCTTCTGCGTACTGCAGCTCCACGACCTTCGGCAGCATCTAACAATTCGCCTGCCAGCCTTTGTGCCATGGATTTCTCTCCGCGCCTACGGGCTGAATCAACCAACCAACGCATAGCGAGCGCTGTCCTACGAGAAGGTCTTACCTCAACAGGTACTTGGTAAGTTGCACCACCCACGCGACGTGATTTAACTTCTACAGAAGGCGCAATTGCCTCTAGCGCAGCATCAAACACTTCTAGTGGATCACCACCTTTTCGCTCTATAATTCTATCTAAAGCGCCGTATACGATTTTTTCAGCAACTGATTTTTTACCGCTGACCATGATGTGGTTCATGAATTTAGCGAGAGTCTGATTCCCATATTTCGGATCAGGTAATATAGCGCGCTTTTCAGGGACTCTACGTCTTGGCATGATTTGCTTCCTTTTTCAGGTTTACCCAAAACTGGGGGTTAATATCCCACTTGTTTGGCCTTACTCCAAATGTGCTTGATAGCACATCCAAAATTTATTTAATTTGTGATAGCTCGCCTTACTTACATAGAAAGCTGCTTAACACCTAATGTCTTACAATCTAGTGCGTACCTAGCTCTTTGGTCGTTTAGTACCGTATTTTGAACGCCCTTGCATTCGGTCAGCAACACCCGTCGTATCAAGCGTACCGCGAACAGTGTGATATCGCACTCCAGGCAAGTCTTTTACACGACCACCGCGAATAAGCACAACAGAGTGCTCTTGCAGGTTGTGGCCTTCACCACCGATATAAGATGTTACTTCGTATCCATTGGTTAAACGAACACGACACACCTTACGCAAAGCCGAGTTAGGCTTCTTTGGTGTTACGGTATAAACCCGAGTGCATACACCCCGTCTTTGAGGACAGGATTGCAAGGCTGGCACATCGCTCTTAGAGACTTTGCGCTTTCTAGGCTTTCGAACCAATTGACTGATTCTGGCCATATATTATTTACTCCACCTTCATTTCTAATAAATAGCCTCGTAACAAAAGTTTTCTAACAAATAGCTTTTGAAAAAGACTTACGAATTACAGGGGCCGGCCCTGTAAAAACGAGGGGCGAATTCTAATGAGCCAATCCCCGTGAGTCAACAGTTGTTCGACAATAAATCACCGAACAACTGTGATTGCTTCCCGAAAATTCTAAAAGCTTGAATCCGTCGGATTAAGGGCTTCTGAATTTAGGGCTTCACTCAAGGCCTGCTCAACATCTGTGACATTGACCGTAGGGTTTCGAGCTTCTTCTTTTGCCAAACGTTTCTTACGTCTGTCCTCATGGTACTTAAGACCGGTACCAGCAGGAATGAGTTGACCAACGATGACATTTTCTTTTAATCCTCGAAGGTAATCACGTTTGCCCGTAACCGCAGCTTCAGTTAATACGCGCGTTGTTTCCTGGAAGGACGCAGCAGATATAAAGGATTCTGTTGCTAGGGCTGCCTTAGTGATTCCTAACAATTCACGCTGAGCCTTAGCAAGAATCTTCTCCTCTTTACGTAATTCATCATTTGCATCAAGTAAGCGGACATATTCAACCTGCTCACCTTTGATCATGTTAGATTCACCAGCATCTGTAATGATGGCTTTTCTTAACATCTGACACACAATCACTTCGATATGCTTGTCATTAATTGTCACGCCTTGAAGCCGATAAACATCCTGTATTTCTTTAACGACGTACTGTGTCAATTCCTCAACACCTTTCAATCGCAGAATATCATGAGGGTTTTCTGGTCCGTCGGATACAACTTCACCCTTCTCGACATTCTCACCTTCGAAGACAGTCATATGACGCCATTTCGGAATCAATACTTCATAGTGATCGTCACCTTCAGGTAAAACACTTAGATCTGTTGGTGTAATCACCAATCGACGTTTACCTTTTGTTTCCTTACCAAAACTAACCGTGCCACTGATTTCTGCAAGGACCGCTGAATCTTTGGGCTTACGTGCCTCAAACAAATCAGCAACGCGTGGCAAACCACCGGTAATATCACGTGTCTTCGAACTCCCTTGAGGAATTCTCGCTATAACGTCACCAATTTCAACATGGACTCCATCTTCTAGACTTAAAATGGCGTTAGCTTCAAGAAAATAGTGCGCTGGAACATCAGTGCCCGCTAACAAGAGTTGATTACCATCATCATCGATCAAGCTAACCGCGGGACGAATATCTTTACCCGCTGTTGGTCGCTCTTTTGGATCAATAATAGAGATGCTAGACAAACCTGTTAATTCATCCGTTTGACGACGAATAGTAATGCCTTCGTCCATGCTTTCGAATACAACCTTACCCGCAACTTCGGTTACGATTGGGTGTGTATGCGGATCCCAGTTTGCGATAGTTTCACCAGCCTCAACGGTTGCGTCATTGCCTTTTTTCAATACTGCGCCATAAGGAATTTTATATCGCTCACGCTCGCGTCCGCTCTCCATTTCTGCGATAGCAACCTCACCTGATCGAGATATAGCAACGAGGTCTCCATTTGCTTTTTCAACCGTCTTTAGGTTATGTAGATGAATAGTACCGTTGTGCTTAACTTGAATGTTATCGACTGCAGTCGCTCGAGATGCCGCACCACCAATATGGAAAGTACGCATGGTTAACTGTGTGCCTGGCTCACCAATGGATTGCGCAGCAATAACACCAACAGCTTCACCGATGTTAACAAGATGGCCGCGACCCAAATCACGACCATAGCAAGTACTACAAACACCATAGCGGGTACTACACGTAATGGGGCTTCTAACCAGTATTTCGTCAATACCCAAGCCTTCAAGATCCTTAACACCATGCTCATCAAATAAGGTGCCCGCAGGAATAATGACTTCATCGTTAGTTGCATTCATCACGTCTTGTGCAACAACACGACCGAGAACGCGACCACCAAGGGGCATTACAATATCACCACCCTCGATTACGGCAGTCATCACCAAACCTTCACTCGTACCACAATCAACTTCTGTCACAACAAGATCTTGCGCAACATCAACAAGGCGACGAGTCAGATAACCTGAGTTAGCTGTCTTCAATGCTGTATCAGCCAACCCTTTTCGAGCACCGTGAGTCGAGATGAAATACTGCATCACGTTTAGGCCTTCTCGGAAGTTCGCAGTAATTGGTGTTTCAATAATCGAACCATCGGGTCGAGTCATTAATCCACGCATACCAGACAATTGACGAATCTGTGCAGGGGAACCCCGAGCACCAGAATCAGCATACATCCAGACACTATTAAACGAAGTTTGTTCTTCTTTCTCTCCGTCTCGATTTATAACCGTTTCTTTTGCCAATCCTGCCATCATCGCAGTACCAACAAGTTCATTTGCACGAGTCCAGATATCAATAACTTTGTTGTATTTCTCACCTTGCGTCACAAGACCAGATGAATACTGAGATTCAATTTCTCGTATCTCAGTTTCTGCCTCTTCAAGGATTTGCGCTTTTTCCTTCGGAATAACAAAATCGTCAACACCAATGGAAGCACCAGAAATTGTAGAGTACTCATAACCGAGATACATGATTTGATCCGCAAATATAACAGTTTCTTTTAGCCCTACACTTCGATAACAAACATTAATTAGCGCAGAAATATCTTTGTTATTGAGAGTTGCATTAACATTTTCGTAAGCGATGCCTTTAGGCACAATCTCAAACAACAATGCACGACCGACCGTTGTATCTTTCAACGAAGTCTTGCCGACCAGCTTACCTTCTTCATTTTTTTCGTATTCGGTAATCCGAACTTTAACCTTTGCTTGCAATCCAACTTTAGCGCATCTGTAAGCCCGTGCAACCTCACCGATATCAGCAAAGATCATGCCTTCACCAACATCATTAATTTTTTCTCGTGTCATGTAGTACACGCCCAGCACTACGTCCTGGGAAGGCACGATGACTGGCTCACCATCAGCGGGTAACAACACGTTGTTTGTTGACATCATTAACGCACGAGACTCAAGTTGAGCTTCGATCGTCAAAGGTACGTGCACTGCCATTTGGTCGCCGTCAAAGTCAGCGTTGTAAGCAGTACAAACGAGAGGGTGCAGTTGTATCGCCTTACCTTCAATTAAGACCGGTTCAAATGCCTGAATACCCAATCTATGTAGCGTTGGCGCTCTGTTCAGCAGGACAGGGTGTTCGCGAATAACCTCCGCAAGAATATCCCAAACTTCAGCTGTTTCTTTCTCGACCATTTTCTTGGAAGCTTTGATCGTTGTTGCCAAGCCTCTTGCTTCCAACTTGCCAAAAATAAAGGGCTTGAATAATTCCAGCGCCATCTTCTTTGGTAATCCACACTGATGTAGTCGAAGAGTCGGACCAACAACAATGACTGAACGTCCTGAATAATCTACTCGTTTACCTAACAGGTTCTGACGGAATCGACCCTGTTTACCCTTAATCATATCTGCAAGGGATTTAAGAGGTCTCTTATTCGTTCCTGTAATAGCTCGCCCACGGCGACCATTGTCAAGCAAAGCATCTACTGCTTCTTGCAGCATACGCTTTTCATTTCGAACGATAATATCTGGAGCAGAAAGATCTAACAGTCTTTTTAAACGATTATTTCGATTAATCACTCGACGATAAAGATCGTTCAAATCCGAAGTTGCAAATCGACCCCCTTCGAGGGGAACCAGTGGGCGCAAATCAGGTGGTAATACTGGAAGTACAGTAAAGATCATCCACTCTGGCTTGTTTCCTGATTTATCAAAAGCTTGCATCAACTTCAAGCGCTTGGTTAGTTTCTTAATCTTGGTTTCAGAATTAGTCTGAGGCAGTTCTTCCCTCACAATTGCAATTTCTTCAGGAATATCCATATCTTTCATCAATAGCTGAATCGCTTCAGCACCCATCTTGGCTTCGAACTCATCGCCAAATTCTTCAAGGGCTTCGTAGTACTGTTCATCAGTCAGCAACTGACGCTTCTCCAAAGTCGTGAGCCCAGGATCCACCACGACAAAAGATTCGAAGTAAAGAACACGTTCGATATCTCTCAGGGTCATATCCATCAACAAGCCAATTCTTGAAGGCAATGACTTCAAGAACCAAATATGTGCAACTGGGCTGGCTAGCTCAATATGCGCCATGCGTTCACGCCGAACTTTCGCAAGTGCAACCTCTACACCACATTTTTCACAAATAACGCCACGATGCTTAAGTCGCTTGTATTTGCCACAGAGACATTCATAATCTTTGGTTGGCCCAAAAATCTTTGCACAAAATAAACCATCACGCTCTGGCTTAAATGTTCGATAGTTAATGGTTTCCGGTTTTTTAACTTCACCGAATGACCAAGATCGAATCATCTCTGGGGATGCCAGACCAATTCGAAGCGAATCAAACTCGTCATTCTGTCCCTGTGCTCTTAAAATATTGAGAAGATCTTTCAAGATTTTCCTCCAGTAGGCTTTAAGCCCGCTTGTATGTTTCTACTTTTAAAATTGGTATCTCTTTTTGCTATTCTTTTTCAAAGCAAATAGCGCTTCTATAAGCAATTAATCACTTTCTAGCTCGATATCGATACCCAGTGAACGAATCTCTTTTACAAGTACGTTGAATGATTCCGGCATGCCGGGTTCCATTCTATGATCACCATCCACAATGTTCTTATACATTTTGGTTCGACCATGAACGTCGTCGGATTTCACCGTTAACATCTCTTGAAGTGTGTAAGCAGCACCATAAGCTTCAAGTGCCCATACCTCCATTTCACCGAATCGCTGCCCACCAAACTGCGCTTTACCGCCGAGTGGTTGTTGCGTTACAAGACTATATGATCCAGTTGATCTAGCATGCATTTTGTCATCAACCAAGTGGTTCAGTTTCAGCATATACATTATGCCAACCGTTACTGGTCGATCAAACTGATTGCCGCTTGTTCCATCCCACAATGTGGTTTGACCACTTGTAGGTAGATCAGCTAACTTAAGCATAGTTTTGATTTCACCTTCAGAAGCACCATCAAAAACCTTAGTTGCCATCGGCACTCCACCACGGAGATTATTCGCCATTGCAACCACTTCTGCATCACTGAAGGAGTCTAAATCTTCCGTACGTCCGCTTTGGTTATAGATCTTGTCTAGGAACTCTCTGAGCTCAGCGATTTCTCTCTGAGCATCCAGCATCTTGCCAATTTTCTTGCCAAGTCCTTCTGCAGCCCAACCAAGATGAGTTTCCAAAATCTGTCCAACGTTCATACGCTTTGGCACACCAAGCGGGTTCAGAACAATATCGATCGGCTCGCCATCTTCGTCATAAGGCATATCTTCTACAGGTTTGATAACAGAGATGACACCTTTATTACCATGACGACCCGCCATCTTGTCACCGGGCTGAATACGACGCTTGATTGCTAGATAAACTTTTACAATCTTTAAGACGCCTGGCGCTAGGTCATCACCAGATTCTAACTTCGCTTTACTTTCCTCGAATTGATCATCTAATCGCTGACGAGATTCTTTAAGGCGCTCCTCCGCAGACTCTAACAACTCATTAAGGTCGTCAGATTGAAGCCTAAGCTTGAACCAATCATCCGCCTCAAGGTTATCGAGATATTCTTTTGTAATCTTATCACCCTTCTGCAATCCAGAACCCGCGACTACAGGCTTTCCGGTCAAGGATTCCGCAAGACGCTCGTAGGTTGCAGTCTTAACGATACGATACTCTTCTTCAACGTTACGCCTTACTTCTTCAATTTCGTGACGTTCAATGTCAAGCGCTCGTTGGTCTTTGTCAATACCATCTCTAGTAAATACACGGACATCAATAACCGTACCGTTATAACTGCTTGGCACCTTTAAAGAAGTATCTTTAACATCGGATGCTTTCTCGCCGAAAATGGCTCTTAGTAATTTTTCTTCTGGTGTTAACTGAGTTTCACCTTTAGGTGTCACCTTACCAACAAGAATGTCACCCGCATTCACTTCAGCACCAATATAGACTATGCCTGACTCATCTAACTTCGAGAGAGCCCCTTCGCCCACAAAAGGAATATCAGCAGTGATTTCTTCTGAACCTAGCTTTGTATCACGAGCAATACAGGTTAATTCCTGAATATGAATCGTGGTAAACCTATCTTCTTTGACAACGCGTTCAGAGATTAAGATCGAATCCTCAAAGTTGTAACCATTCCAAGTCATAAAGGCAATTCGCATGTTCTGACCTAGCGCTAACTCACCTAAATCAATAGATGGGCCATCTGCCAATACATCACCAGAAGCTACTATATCGCCAGCTTTAACCAGTGGTTTCTGATTAATACAAGTATTTTGGTTTGATCTTCTGTACTTGGTTAAATTGTAGATATCGACACCCGCATCACCTGATGCTGTTTCTGCATCGTGTGCACGAATAACAATTCGAGCGGCATCTACTGTCTCGATGACTCCGCCGCGCTTGGCAACAGCACAAACACCAGAATCACGAGCAACAATGCGCTCCATTCCTGTACCAACGAGAGGCTTGTCAGCTCTCAAAGTTGGGACTGCCTGACGTTGCATATTTGAACCCATCAAAGCTCGGTTAGCGTCGTCATGCTCTAGGAAAGGAATCATGGAAGCCGCAACAGAAACGACTTGCTGTGGAGATACATCCATAAAATTGACTGTGTCTCTGGACGCTTTGGTAAATTCACCTTGATGGCGAACATCGACCAAATCGTCAAGAATATTACCATCATCATCGAGAGGAACACTGGCCTGGGCGATAATGTAATCACTTTCAACAATAGCTGAAAGATATTCGACGTCGTCAGTAACCTGACCATCAACAACTTTCAGGTAAGGGCTCTCAAGGAAGCCGTATGAGTTAGTTCGCGCATAGGTTGCTAGAGAGTTAATCAAACCAATGTTTGGACCTTCGGGCGTTTCAATTGGACAAACTCGGCCATAGTGAGTTGGATGTACATCTCGAACTTCGAAACCTGCTCGCTCACGGGTCAGGCCACCTGGCCCTAATGCCGATACACGCCTCTTGTGGGTCACTTCTGACAGAGGGTTATTTTGATCCATAAATTGTGAGAGCTGTGCAGAACCAAAAAATTCTTTTACAGCAGCCGCAACCGGTTTAGCATTAATCAAATCCTGGGGCATTAAGCCTTCGGACTCCGCAAGGCTGAGACGTTCTTTAACGGCTCTTTCAACACGAATTAAACCCAGCCTGAATGCATTTTCTGCCATTTCACCAACTGAGCGAACACGTCGATTACCAAGGTGATCAATGTCATCTACCGTATCTTTACCATTTCTGATATTGATCAAACATTTAAGTACATCAGTAATATCGTCATTTGAGAGGACACCTTCGCCCTGCTCTTCTTCACGACCAAGACGTCGATTAAATTTCATACGACCTACTGCAGTTAAGTCATAACGTTCTGGCGCAAAGAACAAATTAGAAAACAGATTCTCGGCCGCTTCCTTTGTTGGCGGCTCACCAGGTCTCATCATTCGGTATATTTCAACCAAAGCTTCAAGGCGATTGGTTGAAGGATCAACATTTAATGTATCAGATATAAATGATCCACAATCCAGATCATTTGTATAAATAGTCTTGAAACTTTCAAGCTCTAATGCTCTAAGTTGCTCAAGGACTTCTTCTGTCAATAAGGTATTACAAGGAACGAGAATTTCGCCGGTTTCTGCATCAAATATATCTTCAGCAGTTACGTGGTCACAAACATATTCTAGGGGAACTTCTAACTCTTCGAGGTTGTCTTTATCCATAGTACGGATATGACGCGCTGTAATTCGCTGACCTTCTTCAACGATAACATTACCTTTCTTGTCCATAATCTCGAACTGAGCGGTCTCGCCCCGCAAACGCGAAGCGATAAGATCAAGACTGTAACCTTCTTCCATAATATTGAAGGTATCTGTTTCAAAGAAGGTTTCTAATATTTCCTGACTGCTGAAGCCAAGGGCTCTCAGCAATATAGTCGCGGGTAATTTACGACGTCTGTCGATACGAACAAAAACGCAATCTTTAGGGTCGAATTCAAAATCCAACCAGGATCCTCGCATTGGAATAACACGGGCAGAATAAAGTAACTTACCCGACGAATGTGTTTTACCTTTGTCATGATCAAAGAAGACGCCGGGCGATCTGTGCAATTGAGACACGATAACTCGCTCAATCCCGTTAATCACAAATGTACCATTATCGGTCATGAGTGGAATTTCACCCATGTACACTTCTTGCTCTTTAATATCTTTAATAGCTTTGTTAGATGACTCCTTATCATAAATGATCAATCTGACTTTAACTCTAAGGGGCACTGCGTAAGTAACACTCTGCGATTGACATTCACGAATATCAAAAGGCGGTTTACCTAGGCGATAACTCACGTATTCCAGGGCAGCACTACCGGAATAGCTAACAATAGGGAACACTGATTTGAATGCAGCATGCAGACCTTTACCAATCTTCTCTTTCGGATCAACATGCTCTTGCAAGAATTCTTTATAGGATTCTGTTTGGATAGCAAGCAAGTATGGAATATCCATAACCCGCTTCAACTTGCCAAAATCCTTACGAATACGTTTCTTTTCTGTGTATGAATAGGCCACTCATGCCTCCAGGCTAAATCTAAATTTTGCGCAGGGTAATCACTAACAGCGCGCTCATTAATCCTTTAATTTATAAAAATTTCCGGATCAAAAAGTCCAAAATTACAAGCGCAAAAAGGCTGGACAGCGAATCGCTGCCAGCCTTGTGCGCAATGTCATCCAAGTACTAATCTGGATTACTTAAGCTCCGCTGAAGCACCAGCTTCTTCAAGCTGCTTTTTAAGATCTTCAGCTTCGTCTTTGCTAACACCTTCTTTAACAACAGAAGGGGCATCGTCTACAACAGCTTTGGCTTCTTTCAAGCCAAGACCGGTGATTGCACGAACAGCTTTAATAGCATTAACTTTCTTCTCTCCAGCTGACGTAATTAGTACGTCAAACTCAGTTTGCTCTTCAACAGCAGCACCGGCATCGCCAGCTCCAGCTGGTGCAACAGCTACTGCGGCAGCAGCAGATACACCAAACTTTTCTTCCATTGCTTCGACGAGCTCAACTACGTCCATTACGCTCATATCAGCAATTGCGTTTAAAATATCATCTTTTGATAAAGACATGAATCCTATCTCCAATTAAATTATTTACTTTAAGCAGCTTCTTGTTGCTTTTGATCACCAACGGCTTTTACAACTCGTGTAATTTTCGTTGGTACTTCATTAAACGTTCTAACCAATTTGGTCACTGGCGCTAACATGACAGACATCAGCATGGAAATCGCCTGGTCACGCGTAGGCAGTTTAGCCAAAGCATCAATTTGATCAGCTGGTAACAATTTGCCACCAACACTTAAGGCTTTGATCTCAAATTCATCGTTCTCTTTCGCAAAATCTTTGAAGATGCGTGCCGCAGCACCCGGGTCTTCAAGCGAAAAAGCCAATATATTTGGTCCAAGTAGCACTTCGTTCATACATTCGAACTCAGTACCTTCAAAAGCACGTTTCGCGAGAGTGTTCCGAATCACCCGCACTTGCACATTCTGCTCTCTGGCTTTACTTCGAAGTTCTGTCATACCATCAACAGATACACCGTGGTAGTCAGCCATGACTGCAGAAAGCGCATTGCTAGCGGTTTCATTCACCTCTGCAACAATCGCCTGTTTCTCTTTAAGTCCAATTGGCACAAGTAATACTCCTGTGTCGACTTCTAAAAACCTGCTAGCGTTACCCTCATCTTCCCTTTAAAAGGGAATAAAAAGGCTCTATCAGGCACCTTTCACGGTGATATGATTCAAAAATTTCGAATCGGGTCTACCGTCTGCGTAGGCATTCTTTACCATTTCAGGTTTGGAAAGCTTAACCAGGACTCTATCTATTTGATTCCTAGACCTACGGTCTTTGACGAGCCCCAAAAGTAGTTGATGCAACAAATATTTGTTTTATCTCTTACTTTGGAACCCCAAAGTTCTTTTATAATATTTCTTTTATGTTCTGCTCTTTAATATTCTAAAGATGCTTGGTCAATGAGAATACCTGCGCCCATAGTCGACGAAAGTACAATCTTCTTAACATAAGTGCCTTTTGCCGATGATGGTTTCGCTTTTCTCAGATCTGTTAACAAGGCCTCAAGGTTTTCTTTAATTGCCGCGGCTTCAAATCCAACACGACCAACGCCGCCATGCACAATACCATTTTTGTCTGTTCTGTAACGAACTTGACCTGCTTTAGCATTTTTTACAGCCTGTGCAACATTGGGTGTTACCGTACCCAGCCTTGGGTTAGGCATCAGTCCCCGAGGACCAAGAATTTGTCCAAGTTGACCAACAACCCGCATTGCATCAGGTGTAGCAATGACAACACCAAAATCTAAATTTCCTTCCTTTATAGAAGCAGCTAAATCATCCATACCGACTATATCTGCACCAGCAGCGCTTGCTTCTTCTGCTTTATCGCCCTGAGCGAAAACTGCAACTTTGACATCTTTTCCTGTTCCATTTGGAAGAACAGTTGCGCCACGAACCACTTGGTCGGATTTACGAGGATCAACACCAAGATTGATACTCACATCTAAAGATTCTTTGAATTTAGTTGAAGCAAGTTCTGTTAAGATACCTACCGCATCTTCAATGCTGTAATCTTTTCCAACCTCAACTTTCTCTTGAAATGATTTTGCTCTTTTACTTAGCTTTGTCATTAAACCACCCCCTCTGTTTCTATGCCAGACGCTCTTGCTGTACCTGCGATTGTACGAACCGCAGCATCCATATCTTTGGCAGTCAAATCTGGCATTTTAGTAGTAGCAATTTCTTCAAGCTGAGCACGGGTTACTTTTCCAACTTTATCCGTGTGCGGTGTTGGACTCCCCTTTGCAACGCCAGCTGCCTTTTTGAGCAGAATGGATGCAGGTGGGGTTTTCTTAATAAATGTAAAGCTCTTGTCAGCGTAGACTGTAATCACAACCGGTACAGGCATTCCTGCTTCAAGAGACTGAGTCTCTGCATTAAATGACTTGCAGAACTCCATGATATTCACACCGTGCTGCCCAAGTGCTGGCCCAACAGGAGGGCTTGGGTTTGCTTGACCTGCAGGAACCTGCAGTTTGATATACGCTTCTATTTTTTTAGCCATGCTAAAAACTCCTTCCTTATTGTGGGTGCAAACCCCGACCTACCAACTTATGTAGATTCAGGTCCCCGTTTACACTGCCTTTTCAAAATCGACTTCTGCCAAAATTGAATCGCAGCAATTAACCTTTCCTGCTAGCCTTTTTCTACCTGAGCGAAATCCAACTCAACAGGTGTAGATCGTCCAAATATAGTCACTGCTACATGAAGACGATTTTTCTCGTAGTTAACTTCTTGTACAACACCACTGAAATCGTTGAACGGTCCATCAACAACTCGAACCAGTTCACCTGGTTCAAATACGGTTTTCGGCGTAACGTGATCACTGCCAGCCTGAACCCTCTGCAAAATTGTTTCTGCTTCTTGCTCAGTAATGGGTGCTGGTTGATCAGCCTTGCCACCAATAAAACCAAGCACCCTTGGGGTTTCTTTCACCAAGTGCCAGGTTTCATCATCTAATTCCATTTCTACAAGTACGTAGCCCGGGAAAAACTTTCTTTCGCTGCGTCGTTTTTTACCACCACGCATTTCTACCACTTCCTCAGAAGGGACAAGTACTTCGCCAAACTTTTCTTCTAGGCCCGACAAGCTAATACGCTCACCAAGGGATCGCATAACTTGTTTCTCGTACCCAGAATAGGCATGGACAACATACCAGCGTTTAGTCACTCAACTCTCCCAGCCCAACGGTAGCGGCCATATATTATTAGCTGTCTTCATCTCGGCTTTTAACAACCCGTCTCTTATTTTTATCCGATAAGAGATTTGATTGCCCAACTCAAGACTGAATCAAGAGCCCAGAGCATCAGCGCAACCAGAATAACAACGCCTACAACAATCATTGTTGTCTGAGTTGTCTCTTCTCTTGTTGGCCAAATCACCTTTCTGATCTCAACCCGCGCTTCTTTTGCAAGTTCCCATGTCGCACTTCCATTTTGGGTTTGCATCGCAACCCCCAAGGCAACAACAACAACACCAATACCGCCAAGCGCTCGCACCAATACATTTAGCTCAACAAATATTGTGTTGGCATAAACACCAGCAAGCACTATGGCGACAACCATCAGCCACAACAACGAATCAAATCGCCCGCCTACTTCAGTTTCAACTTTATTACTCATGCTTGCATTTCACTATTGAGATACGACTACCTTTTTTAGTTAGTTTTGCCTGGCAGGCCAGGAGGGAATCGAACCCCCAACCTGCGGTTTTGGAGACCGCTGCTCTGCCAATTGAGCTACTGGCCTAGGCAATAGTTCACCAGATAGCTATCAGCTATCTGGTGCCATAACATTCCAACTTTGACAGCCTCTATCTCTTTCCTAATACTAATTAATTAGCTAGCGATCTTTACGACAACACCAGCACCAACAGTTCGGCCACCTTCTCGGATAGCAAACTTTTGACCGTCTTCCATCGCAATCGGAGCAATCAGCTCAACCTGCATGTTTACGCTATCACCAGGCATTACCATTTCAATACCTTCAGGTAACTCACAAGCACCCGTGACATCCGTAGT
>JAESSY010000186.1 GCA_016763855.1 Pseudomonadales bacterium | reverse complement strand
GGCGTCGACTACCTTCCAGAATTATTTCCGTATATATAATAAATTAAGTGGCATGACAGGTACTGCTGACACAGAAGCTTTCGAATTTATGCAAATTTATAGGCTTAACGTCGTTGTTATTCCAACCAATTTGCCGATGGTAAGAAATGACATGAATGATCTCATGTACCTGACTTTAGACGAGAAATACGATGCTATCGCGGATGAGATCATCGAAGCTTCGAAGAAAAATGCGCCAGTATTAGTGGGGACCGCATCGGTTGAATCATCCGAAGTCATCTCCGACATGCTCAACAAGAAAAAAATCAAGCACAATGTTCTTAATGCTAAGTTTCACGAAAAGGAAGCAGAAATAATAGCCCAGGCAGGTCGCCCAGGAGCTGTCACCATCGCCACAAATATGGCGGGACGGGGAACGGATATTATATTAGGTGGTAACTGGGAAGCGGATGTTGCCAATCTTAAAAATCCCACCGATGCTCAGATAGCCAAGATCAGAGTTGATTGGCAGAAAGACCATGAAACCGTCATTTCTGCGGGAGGTTTGCACGTCATCGGTACCGAACGGCATGAGAGTCGTCGGATTGATAACCAACTTCGCGGCCGTTCAGGTCGTCAGGGTGATCCCGGTGCCACGCGGTTTTTCTTATCGATGGATGACAACCTGATGAGAATTTTTGCTTCCGAGCGCGTCAAAAACATCATGCTTTCTTTGGGTATGGAAAAAGGTGAAGCTATTGAACACAAAATGCTGAATAACGCGATCGCGAAGGCGCAAAAAAATGTAGAAGGTAGAAACTTCGATATTCGAAAACAATTACTTGAATATGATGATGTCGCGAATGATCAAAGGCAGCTCATCTACGCCCAACGTACAGATTTGATGGAAGCCAGTGATGTTTCAGAAACAATTAACGTGCTTTGGGATGATGTGGTCAATCAGGTTATAGATGGATTTATTCCGCCACAAAGTTTGGAAGAACAATGGGACATAACAGGTTTGGAGCAAGCACTTCATACCGAATTCAATTCAAAATTAACGGTACAACATTGGTTGGATGAGGATGACCACTTACATGAAGAAACCCTAAGATCGAAAATCGTGAACCAAATCCGAGGTGAGTATACGAGCAAAGCAGAGAAAATGGGTGACAATATCCGAATATTTGAAAAACAGATCATGCTCCAGATACTCGATAATTTATGGAAAGAGCATTTGGCTGCAATGGATTATCTACGTCAAGGAATTCACCTTCGTGCGTACGCGCAGAAACAACCTAAGCAAGAATATAAGAGAGAAGCATTTGAATTATTTGAAGAACTTTTAGAAAATGTGAAGTTTGAAGTGATCAAGTTTCTTGCGCGAGTGCAATTTCAAGCTGATGAAGATGTTAATGCACTCGAAAACAAGCGAAGAGAAGAAGAATCAAGAAACAAGATGAGTTTCCAAAAAGATGATCTAGACAGAAGCGAAGAGAAAGCTGAAAGCAAAGCGCCCTTTATTAGACGAGATAAAAAGGTAGGTAGAAATGAACCTTGCCCTTGTGGGTCTGGGAAAAAATTCAAATCCTGTCATGGCAAACTGTAAAATAAGAGAAAGCATCTAGTGGCAACTGGTGAAACTAAAAAAGGCTTCAAACCTGTAGCAGGTGTAAAACTTGCGGCGCTTTCCTGTGGCATAAAAGACGGTGGTGTGGAAGATCTTGTGCTCTTTGAATTTGTCGAAGGAACGGAAACTGCCGGTGTTTTTACTCAGAGTGTATTTGCGGCAGCACCTGTAACCATTGGCAAGCAACATTTAGAACAAAAAAGGGCGCGTTATTTTCTAATTAACAGCGGAAATGCCAACGCGGGGACAGGAGAAGCAGGTATTAATGATGCTTTGTTGTGTTGCCAATCTTTATCTCAAGTTACTGGAGCTAGTCCAGAGGCGGTAATTCCTTTTTCTACGGGCGTCATTGGAGAGAGATTGCCCGTCGCAAAAATCACCGATGCACTCGAGCAGGGTAAAGCTCTATTGGATGAGAATAATTGGCTGCAGGCCGCCGAAGGTATTATGACAACGGATACAAGGCCAAAGATAGCGTCGAGAGAAATCTTGATTGGAAACAAAACAATAACCTTAACGGGTATCGCGAAAGGTGCAGGAATGATCCAACCTAACATGGCGACCATGCTGTGTTATATCGCAACTGATGCCAAAGTCGAAAGGGGTCTTCTCCAATCTTTTCTAAGAGATTGCACTGAAAAATCTTTCAATCGAATTACAGTTGACAGCGACACTTCAACGAATGATTCATTTATGCTATCAGCAACTGGGAAGTCTGGCTTAGAGATTAAGGCAGACAATGCAAAAATATTTGTTCAAGCCTTAGAATCTCTTAGCCTTGAACTTGCCAAAAGTATTATCCGAGATGCTGAAGGCGCGACCAAGTTTATTGCCGTCAGTGTTTCTGGTGGAAAACATCAAAAAGATTGTCTGGCGATTGCTTATTCAATTGCCAATTCACCCTTGGTGAAAACTGCGATGTTTGCCAGTGATGCGAACTGGGGACGAATTTTTATGGCGATTGGTAAGGCTGGTGTCAAGATTGATCTTAATAAGCTCGATGTATTCCTAGGTGATGTACAGGTTATGGAACGGGGACAAAAGCATACTAGTTACACTGAATCTAAGGGGGCTACGGCTGTAGCAGGCGAAGATATAAATATTACAGTCAACTTGAATGCAGGAGAAATTGAGGAGACGGTTTGGACAAGTGATTTGTCCCATGAGTATATTCGAATCAATGCTGAGTACCGCTCTTAAATTCTTCAGCTCTTCACTTAATCATATTTCCCCAAATCCGATGAAGTAACATCATCATTTTCTGCATCAGAAGGTATGGTGCGATTACCATCTGCCCAAGCACCTAGATCCAATATTTTACACCGCTCCGAACAAAATGGTCGAAACTTGCTTTCATTGGACCAAGGGACTTTTTTGTTACAAATAGGGCAATCAATAATAAGTTCATTCATTTTAAAAGGCCGTAAACTTTAGATAGGCAAGGGTGATTTCCTGACCCCACATCAAAGCTATCCATCCGGCGATCGCGAGATAAGGTCCAAAAGGAATGGGGTTAGTTCTATCTCGACCGAAAAAAATCAGGCCGCCTCCGATGATGGCGCCCGCAAGAGAGGAAAGAATAATAATCAGCGGTAACAATTGCCAGCCCATCCAAGCACCCAGTAGGGCTAATAATTTAAAATCTCCAAAACCCATGCCCTCTTTACCGGTTACCAATTTGAATACCTGGTAGACGATCCACAGACTAAGGTAGCCCATAATCGCTCCCCAGAAGGCATTCGAAAATGAAGTGACAAGTGCAAAATAGTTAACAATGAGTCCGAGCCAAATAAAAGGCAGGGTAATGTCGTCAGGTAGTATTTTATGATCATAGTCTATTAGCGCCAGGGCTATTAGAGCCCAAGTCAACAAGCAACATACCAATCCTGTCAGATTGGCTCCGATGATCATAATGACCATCGCAGTCAGGATGCCAGTCAATAGTTCTATCATCGGATATCGTACAGAGATAGGTGATTTGCATGAAGAACATTTCCCCTTAAGAAAGGAGTAAGAGAGTAGGGGAATATTTTCCCAGGCTTTAATAGCATGATTACAATGAGGACAATGGGAATTCGGAAAGACAAGATTAAAAGCTTCAGGCTCTACATCTGTGCTCAGTTCGAGTATTTCTTTTGCCTGATAGTCCCACTCACGTTGCAGCATGATAGGGATTCGATGAATGACAACATTGAGAAAGCTGCCAATCAAAAGTCCGAATAATAAACTGATAGAAAGAAGAAGAAGGGGGAACTCCGTTTCGATTAATGCTAGGTAAGCCATTTTTTACTAGCCACCATTAATTGCATCACCCATTCCGAAGATCGGTAAGTACATGGCAATAATCAAACCACCGATTACCACGCCAAGGAACGACATGATGATCGGTTCCATCAGCGAGGTAAGCCCGTCAACCGCATTGTCGACTTGGTCTTCATAGTAGGTCGCTGCTTTGTCTAACATTTCATCAAGTGCGCCAGATTCTTCACCGATTGAAACCATTTGAATCAACATGTTCGGAAATACATTCAGTTGCTTCATAGAGTAGTTAAGCTGGATACCGCCAGAGACATCTTCCTTTACTTTTTGTATCGCCTCATAGTAGACGATATTACCCGCTGCACCGGATACCGACTCTAGTGCATCGACAAGAGGAACACCTGCAGCAAAGGTCGTCGATAGCGTCCGAGCGAATCTGGCGATACAGGATTTATCAAGAATAATACCAATCACTGGTAACTTCAGCATCATACGTTCTTGCCCATCTCTCAGTTTTTTATTGTGTTTATGGGCATATTTGTATGCTTGTAAACTTGCTCCTATGCCAACAATGGCAGCCAGCCACCACTTCTGCATAAATTCAGACATATCTACAACCATCTGTGTGAACTCAGGTAGTTCCGCGCCAAACCCCGCAAAAATTTCTGCGAACATGGGTACTACCTTCACTAGAAGCAGAGTTGAAACTGCACCTGCAACAACCAATACCGCAATTGGGTAATTCATGGCGCTCTTTATTTTTGCTTTGATCGCTTCAGTTTTTTCTTTATAGGTAGCCAGACGTTCAAGCATTGTTTCGAGGGATCCAGATTGTTCACCTGCATCGATTAGGTTGCAAAACAAGGTGTCAAAGTAATCAGGGTGAGCTCTAATTGCAGATGCAAACGTATTGCCTGAGGAAACATCATCGCGAACTTTCAATATTAAATCTTTCATTGTCGGATTATCGACACCATCAGCGACAATTTCGAAAGATTGAACAAGGGGGACGCCTGCTTTCATCATTGTCGCAAGTTGTCGGGTAAATAAAGCGATATCCCCAGGCGTGATTTTTTGACCTGAATTTAGCAGGGCCATTAAACCGCCGCCTTTTTTACTTATTTTAGTGGCTTTAATACCTTTTTTGCGCAACTCGGCCTTGGCAACGTTAAGGTTCTTGCTGATAATTTCACCAGAACTTTTACGGCCGGATTTATCTGTCCCTGTCCATGCAAATGTTAAATTAGCTGCCGCCATATTCTGCTCTCACCACTTTATTTGTAAACGTTTTCTAAACTCTTTTTAAGTTCTTTCTTTGATAGCGTTCTTTAATTTCACTCTTTGAGTCTATTGTGCGATCAATGTCCGCTACTAACTCGGTCAATCTCTTCCAAACTGGTTAATCCGTTTTTAACCTTAACAAGGGCTGATTGATAGATCGTTTTGTACCCTTGCGTTGCACAGACAGCTGCAATCTCTATTGAGTTACCGTCTTCCATAATGATTTTAGCAATTTCAGGCGTAATTTTGACCACCTCATAAATACCGACACGACCTTTGTATCCTGAAGAACATTTGTCACAACCGACTGGGCCGTAGATTTCCAGACCAGCATCAACTTCTTCTTCTGAGAATCCTTTTTCGATCAATGCAGCCTTGGGAATATCCATTTTTTCTTTACAGGCACAGAGTCTTCTCGCTAATCGCTGAGCGACAATAAGGTTGACTGAGGTTGCAAGGTTAAAGGCAGGTACGCCCATGTTACGAAGTCGCGTTAACGTTTCTGGTGCACTGTTTGTGTGTAAGGTCGACATCACCATATGGCCAGTCTGCGCGGCTTTGATTGCAATATTGGCTGTTTCGATATCTCGAATCTCACCCACCATGATAATGTCCGGGTCCTGTCGAAGGAAAGAGCGCAGTGCTTCTCCAAAGTCCAAACCCACCTTTGCGTTAATGGGGCATTGATTAATCCCATCGAGGTTAATTTCTACGGGATCTTCGGCAGTCGATATGTTTAATTCTGGGGTATTGAGGATGTTGATTCCGGTATAGAGCGATACGGTTTTCCCACTACCCGTTGGACCTGTAACGAGGAACATGCCTTGTGGTTTATTGAGTGCTTCAAGATAAAGTGCTTTTTGATCTTCTTCATAGCCCAAGGCATCAATACCCATTTTTGCACTGCTAGGGTCGAGTATACGCAAAACAACCGTTTCACCAAACAATACGGGTAAAGTATTAACTCGGAAGTCGATGGATTTTGATTTTGAAATCTTTAGTTTTATTCGACCGTCTTGAGGTAGCCTCCTTTCTGAAATATCCATCTGGGACATGACCTTCAAGCGAGCAGAAATTCGGGGTGCTAAATTGACAGGAGGTTTAGAGACTTCATGCAATACGCCGTCAGTTCGGAAACGTACGCGATAGGATTTTTCGAACGGTTCGAAGTGAAGATCTGAGGAACCCGCACGAATGGCATCCATCAACATCTTATTAATAAAACGAACCACTGGTGTATCGTCCATCGGGTTGCCAGCATCTTCATCTTCTTTGCCTCCACCCTCGTCATCTACAGACTCTAGATCCAGATCTACATCGTCATCTCCCAGATCTCCAAGTCCTCCACCTTCCTGAGATTCCAGATAGGAAGTAATAAATGCCGTCAACTTGTTCTCTTCAACAAGGACTTCTTCTGTCGATATACCGGTTTGAAATTTAATCTCATCAAGACCCTTTCTATTGGTCGGATCTGAGACCGCAACGAAAAGTCGATTACCACGGTGGAATATTGGAATAGCGTGATTAACGCGGATGAGCTTTTCATCAACCAGATCTTTAGGAATCGCTTCTGGATCAAGTGCAGACAGATCAAGGATGGGCGTACCAAATTCTTCAGCCGCTGCGTTGGCAATATCCTTAGCGTTAGCGAGGTTGTTTTGAACAAGATGAGTGACGAATGGCACGCGGGTTTTTATTGCTTCTTCCGCAGCGTCTCGCGCTATATTCTCTTCGAGTAATTTATCTTCAACCAATCGCCTAGCAAGCCCGCTCAATTGTATGGGGTTTGCGGCCATAATTCATAGTCCTAGTTGTGGTGCCCCAAGTTCATGGGTCAATGTTAAAGTGTACAATTAGCCAACAGCACTGTCGATAGGCAGGGCGCCTAATTATATACTGAGCATTTTGGACAAATCAGCGATTTAATGTAGGTATCTGTTCTAAATGTGACCAAAATTGTCACATTTAGACATGAACCTCGGATCGTAAGTGACGTAATGGGTCAGAATTTTCATAATTAGAGGATGAACGGTCTTGATATGGCTGACTTGCAAGATAATTCAGCTGGCATGAAAAGTGCTTTATAGTTAGGAACAGTTTCAAACCACGCAAGAATGTTGTCACAAATTCAGATGGGATGATTTGAAGGGACTTTTGACCCTGCTGTGACAAAAAATAGTGTGAACAAACAATTTTTATCTAAAATCAATGGAGTAATAATTATGAATAACAAACTACAACAAGGTTTTACCTTGATCGAATTGATGATTGTTGTTGCGATCATTGGTATTTTGGCTGCGGTTGCGCTGCCTGCGTACCAAGACTACATCAAGACAGCGATCATGACTAAGGTGGTTTCT
>JAESSY010000185.1 GCA_016763855.1 Pseudomonadales bacterium | reverse complement strand
TATTTGGCGGAGAGGGAGGGATTCGAACCCTCGATACCGTGAGGTATACACACTTTCCAGGCGTGCGCCATCGGCCGCTCGGCCACCTCTCCATGTAAAACTTTTAGATGACATACTGTTTCCACAATATGTCATCCTTGATAAAGCTATTTAATTTCAAAGAAAATAATCAGAAGACACCTCAGCCACATCCCGGCACACGAACGCGTCGCTACCGTTGCTCCCTTCCAGGCCTGGCGGAGTTCACAATTTGTTGTTGCGAGAGGACCGAGGTGAATGTTGATTATATTACAATTCGAAAAAGGGAGTCACGTTAGTTTTGGTGAAATTGCAAATTAATTAGCTTTGGGATAGAGATTCAACCCATTGCTCTTCCGAGATGATAGATATAGAGCCACCTGCGTCCTTTAGTTCAACTGCTTTTTCAATACTTCGACCAAAACTCGTATGTCTCCATTCAGGGCTGCAAAACTCTCCGATAACAAGATAATCAGTATCTTCTGATGGTGTTTCAGAAATAGTACCACCGAGTTCAGCGATAGTTTCTTCACAATCATAGGTGGAGCCAAATACAAATCGACCCGTCAAGCAAAATGAACGTCCTTCAAATCGAATTTCAGGTACTGGGGAATCCAAGGGAAGGCTTGTAGAATGGTCTGCCAGAAACATCGTACCGTCCCCCGTAATATTTCTTAGTGTTTCTAAAAGCTCGACACGTTCAGCCTGACTCAGTACGCCATCTCGCAACATTTCCATCAATCGCGCATAGAGAATATTCACGGGCCATTTCTCTGCAATCTCTCTATGGTTTTCGATCCACTGACCAATGTATATCGCTTCCTTCTCGTCAACATCACCGTCTGCAATAACACCTCGGCAAATTCCGATTAACTCATCGATCAAACGATCTTGTATTTTCAAGCTGTTTTTTAATCGAGCACTTAAGCTCATAATGTGTTCCTCAAAATCTATTTATTTCTACTCAATCAGTACTGGGTAATGCTTTTGCCTTTACTATTACGGCAGTGGCAATTTCTCGCCAGCATAGCGCCTCTGCTAGTTTACCCTTCCACTCAAGGGAAGGCTGAATATTTAGCTGGGATTTAAACCCGGCTAATTCGAGATCCTCCGTGAGATACAGATCAAATCCTGTTTCCTCTTTTTGTTCTGCCACCCAGTAAACCTCAAATACGGCTTCTTTACACCAAAACCGCGTTAATCCTTCATAGCAATCTACGTAATCATCCCATGATGAGAGCTCAGTTCTTAATTCGTGCCATTGTGACTTAAATAAGTCTTCTGGTTTTATTGTGCTTTTGGCCATATCTTAAAATACTGTTGACTATCTAAGGGGAAAATTTGTTTGGATTTTCCCTGTTGTTCTCCAATATACACAAATCCTACTATCTGTTCATTATTACTAAGACCAAGTCCTTCCATAACTGTTTTGTGGAAGGCCATACTACCCGTTCGCCACATAGCTCCTATGTTCGATGCATAGGCCGCCAACAAGAGATTCTGCACAGCTGCACCAGCGGATAATACCTGCTCAATTTCGGGTACCTTAGGATGAGACTGAATCGATGCAATTGCAACAATGATTAGAGGTGCCCGAAGCGGTTTTGACTTAATCTTGTCTAATTCAATTGAAGATAATTCAGGGCTATCTTCTATCATCGCTTTTGCAAATAGATCTCCCAAAGCTTTCCTATCATCACCACTAACAAGCAAGAATCTCCAAGGTCTCAACTGAGCATGATCTGGGGCTCGCATAGCTGCTTGAAAAAGCCCTTCTAGCGCCTCCTCGGAAGGAACAACTCCAGCCAATCGTGGCGAGGAAGTTCTGCTATGCAGTGTTTTAAGTAAGTCCACTCTCATTAAATCCGCTTTCAATATCTCTAGTTTCTAAAAACCCACTGGCAATTTTGTCTATTCGCGCAAGGTAACATACTTGAATCTCTATAACAGCCAAGACCAGTCAAGAATCTGGTACAATGAAAGCACACATTCTAAATTCGCAAATGATAACTTAGAATACGCGATATGATCCAAGATCCACAGCCACTATTCATAAAACGCCTACATGGAAAGCTTGAAAGTTGGTTTACATTGCATTTTGTCGCGCCACATTTTACATCGTTAGGTAAAAACCCAACGATGATGAAACCTTGGAATATTAATATCAATGGCGGCTTCATTAATGCCGGTAATAACCTTCACATCATCACGGCACCCGATAGAAAGGTAAGCTTTTCTACATGGCATTTTGAAGACTACCAAGGTCACATAAACATTGGTGATAACTGTTTAATCTGCCCCGGGGTCCGTCTGGATTCTGGATCTTCATTAACTATCGGTGACAATTGCATGCTTGCCGCGTCAGCCTACATTACAGATGCCGACTGGCATGATTTATACGATAGGACGCAAACTGTAGGCGCAACAGCAGCAGTGATACTAGAGGACAATGTATGGATTGGTGATGGGGCAACAATTTGTAAAGGCGTAACAATAGGAGAGAATAGCATTATAGGAGCAGGAGCTGTTGTAGCGTCCAGCATTCCGGCCAATTGTATTGCCGCGGGCAATCCTGCCAAAGTGATAAAAATGTTAGACCCAGAAAAAGCGTTAAAGACTAGAGCAACTATTTTTGAAGACGTCACTGCTTTGAATCAGAAAATAGACGATATCAACCGTTACACATTACACAACAACACTTTCTTCAGTTGGATACGTCGTTTGCTCTTTCCTAAAATAGGAGATTGAATTATTGTCGCCAGACCCGAACGTCGGCTCTCATATCACTTTCATGCGACCGAGTGGGATTAAGATCGATACCGCCTCTTCGCGTAAACCGCGCAGAAACTGTTAGCCTGTCTGGCATGCAACGATTCATAATATCGACAAAAATTCGCTCAACTACTTGTTCTCCGAATTCTTGATGTTGCCGATATGAAACCAGATACTTCAGCAAGCCTTCCTGAGAAATATTCTTACCATTATATTCTATGCTGATACTTGCGAAATCTGGCTGACCCGTAATAGGGCATAATGATCTAAACAGGTGGGTGTATACCGACTCTCTAACAATGACATCGCTGCCAAATGTTAGGAAATCAGGACTCCAGTAATACTCTTCAATGTCCACATCCAACTGATCTAAGCATTGGCCTATTAAGGTACCCAAACCATTCTGCTGAACTTGGTCGGGCGACATTAAAGTAATGCTGACCGGCGCTCTTGCTGCGAGGGTTAAATCAGCTTCAAGGGTGGAGATCACCTCGCCTCGATGTGAAAACTTTGTATTGCTGTAGGATCCCAGATAGAGCTTTAGAGACTTTGACTCAATGATATTAGCCGACTTGGCCGGAACTCGAATTTGAACCAATGCAACTTCAGGTCTACCTTTAGTGTTTAACCAAGTAAATTCAAATGCATTCCAGATATCCAACCCTCTAAAAGGTAATGCGTCTTCGGTAATCCCCAAAGCACTACGTTGCTGATTCCTCGGAATAGAATCCAACAACGAAGGTTTATACGTCGTTACGTACTCAACCTTCTGGCCCAACTTACTTGCTTGAGCCTTAAGTAGCGCATCCTTTGACATTTGAAATAATCCTACTGGTTATCTAAGCAAGTTCACTTGAATCTAGCGCATTTGTCAATAAGCGATGACCCACGGTACAGAAATGTTGATGGTCGGTGTATTTCCAATCGTGATATCGGCAAGACATATGCTGACAGCACGGAACTGAACCGGTATATTTCCCTCTCCTTGTTTATGACTAATACTAAAATGAAAGTGAAGATCATTCTGAAGTTCTATGCCATATGTATTGCCTGTTGCTTGACGACTGTGAGTGTGGCAGATGCCAACTCAAAACTCGAAGAAATTGTG
The DNA here is from genome assembly GCA_016763855.1 of Pseudomonadales bacterium. Classification (GTDB taxonomy): domain Bacteria; phylum Pseudomonadota; class Gammaproteobacteria; order Pseudomonadales; family Azotimanducaceae; genus JAHRVQ01. The sequence goes on along the minus strand of JAESSY010000185.1, from coordinate 13,361 downwards.
GTAACTGCTAGCCGTAAAGATCAGACCATTTCTGAGGTGTGTTCAAATATTGCTTTTGTATCTGATCTGGAAACAATATCCCAAACACATATTAACGAAGCGATGCAGCGAATTTCTGGTGTTTGGATTAGTCGCGGCAATGGACAAGAACATCTCACTGCGATCCGCTCTCCTGTCCTTACAGGTGCAGGGGGTTGTGGTACTTTTCTGATGGCACAAGACGGAATCTCACTCAGAGCAAGTGGTTTCTGCAACGTTAACGAGTTGTTTGACGCAAATACTGAACAAGCTGGCCGAATAGAAGTCATAAAGGGACCAGGTAGCATCGTCTACGGATCTAATGCATTGCACGGCACAATCAATATCTTAACGCCCCTGATCAACAATCAAAAATCAATTAGCATCGAGGGCGGCCCTCATGATTACTATCGGGCCAAGGCAACAATAGGATCAAAAAATTGGCGTCTCGATGTTAACGGTACCAGTGACGGGGGTTATAAGGATGATTCTGGCTTTGATCAACAGAAGGCGACATTGAAAATCAATGGACACGCAGCAGGATTCGATTTAACAACTGTCATGGCGCTCAGCAATCTTAATCAAGAAACCGCAGGGTTTATTAGGGGCAACAAGGTTTATAAAGACGATAGCGCGGTGCGCCAGAACCCAAACCCAGAAGCTTATCGTGATAACAAAACAGCACGTCTTTATAGTCTAATGACAAAGAAGTTGGATGACGGGTCGGAAATAAAAATAACCCCCTACCTTAGAAAAACCAGAATGGAATTCATCCAACATTTTTTGCCGGGACAGGCTGTTGAAGAGAATGGCCAACAAAGTGTTGGTATACAGTCGTCTTGGTATTTTGATCAATGGCTTGTCGGTATCGATGCCGAATTCACAAATGGCTTCCTAAAAGAAGCCCAACAGAATCCAACACCGGGCAGTGCTTTTCTTGTTGAAACAATCCCAGCAGGTGATCATTATGACTATGAGGTTGACGCACGTACCATTGCCCTATTTGCTCAATATGATTTTGACTTTAGTGAATCCACTCGCTTGCAAATTGGCGGACGGCTGGAAAGCGTTAATTATGATTACAATAACCGTATGCTAACCGGGCGAACCAAAGATGATGGTACGAATTGCGGATTCGGGGGCTGTCGTTTTAATCGGCCCGCAGATCGAGAAGACTCATTTACCAACTTCTCTCCTCGCTTAAGTTTGACTCATCTTCTCACGCAAGAAAATCAGGCTTATTTTCAATTGTCTCGTGGATTTAGAGCACCGCAAGCGACGGAACTGTATCGTTTGCAGGCAGGTCAATCTGTGAGCCAGATCGATTCAGAAGAACTAGACAGCATCGAACTTGGGTTTCGTGGCAACACCGGAATGCTCAATTTTGACTTGTCAATCTACAGTATGAAAAAGGATAATTTTATCTTCAGGGATACAAATCGCGCGGCAGTGGACAATGGCAAAACCTCACATAAGGGGATAGAGCTGAGCCTTAACTATTCGTTCAACGATCGGCTTTCATGGGACATGGTCGCCAGCTACGCTCGCCATCAATATGAAAACAACCCAGCGCTATCCAGATCATTAATTAAAGGGAATGACATTGATACCGCGCCCAGAAAAACGGGGTCCATGCGCTTACAGTGGCAGCCTAGTGCAAACATTGAAAGCGAACTTGAATGGATCTATATGGGTAAGTATTTTCAGGATCCCGAAAACCTTAACGAATATGAAGGGCACTCTCTTGTAAACTTACGGGCATTTTATTCCTTAGGTAACAACTCAAGGGTATTCATGAGGGTAATCAATTTAACCGATACTGAGTATGCGGAAAGGGCTGACTTTTCCTTTGGCAGTGATCGCTATTTTGTTGGTGAGCCACGATCACTCTATTTCGGATTTAGCACACAATTTTAGACACTTTTCTATCAATGATAGTTTTAGATGTGTCAACAAACAAAGGACATTTAATTCATGAAAACAAGAGCAGCTATAGCATGGGAAGCAGGCTCGCCCCTGGTCATCGAAGAAATTGACATAGCAGGACCCAAATCAGGTGAGGTGCTAGTGCGCATGGTGGCGAGCGGCGTCTGTCATACCGATGCTTTTACTCTGTCTGGAGATGATCCAGAAGGATTGTTCCCGGTGATTTTAGGCCATGAAGGCGGTGGTATCGTTGAAGAAATCGGCGACGGGGTGACTTCTGTCGCTGTGGGTGATCATGTCATTCCCCTTTACACTGCTGAATGTAGGAAGTGTAAATTCTGCTTATCTGGCAAAACAAATCTTTGCTCCGCAGTACGAGAGACGCAAGGAAAAGGCGTCATGCCAGATGGAACAGGCCGATTCAGCAGTAATGGCATGGATATTTTCCACTACATGGGAACGTCGACTTTCTCTGAATATTCCGTCATAGCAGAAGTCTCTCTCGCTAAAATAAGGAAGGATGCTCCGCTAGACAAAGTGTGTTTGTTGGGCTGCGGCGTAACAACCGGCATAGGTGCTGTAACGAAAACTGCCAAGGTAGAACCCGGCGCTACGGTCGCTATATTCGGGCTTGGTGGGATCGGATTAAGTGCCGTACAGGGTGCTGTCATGGCTAAAGCAGGACGAATCATTGCCATCGACATCAACAAAGATAAATTCGAAATGGCTCGACAGTTAGGTGCGACAGATTGCATAAATCCAAAAGACTACAGCGACCCCATTCAAGATGTGATTGTTGATTTAACTGACGGAGGTGTCGATTATTCTTTTGAGTGCATCGGCAATGTCAACCTTATGCGCTCAGCACTCGAATGCTGCCACAAGGGGTGGGGTGAATCGATTATCATTGGTGTAGCAGGGGCAGGTCAGGAGATTGCCACTAGACCCTTTCAACTGGTTACCGGCCGTGTTTGGCGAGGAACCGCTTTCGGAGGCGTAAAAGGTCGATCAGAGTTACCCAGTATGGTTGATCAGTATATGCAGGGGGATATCAAACTGGACGAATTTATTACTTACACAATGGATCAGGAAGATATTAATAAGGCTTTCGATTATATGCATCAAGGTAAGAGCATCAGAAGTATCGTAACTTTTTGATAGGGAGCATTTTAAAAGAGAGAATTTGAGTAAGAGGCCGTGAGCAAGAGATTCTAAATGGGCACTTCAGTATAAAAAATTAAGTATCTCTACGATCTAAATTTACCCTTCGGGGCTGAGCATCAGCAACAATACGATCTGTTATTCGTCGGTCTGAATCACATTCCCTACGGTCTTTCTCATTGTCTCTTCGATCTGATGTCATCTGACTATCATTCTCAGGCATCTTTGACGCTCATAGGTGTTTGGACACACAAATTATTGAATTTTCAGCTATTTGTCAATGATCGGATCACACAAGCTGGATCACTCAATTCATTTGTTTCATTTCAAAGAAATCATCATCGTCTTTTTTACCTGAAATTGAATCAACTAATTTTTGATTTATTTTTTGGGTCGCTTCATTTACTGCATTCTGATTTTCTTTGAGCTTTTTGATTTCTTTTACAATTTGTTTTGACTGCTCAGCAAATTTGGAACCACCCTTGTTTTTCGAAATCTCATTCAAGGCTAATTGATAATATCGCAAAGCAAGAGACTTGCTCCCCTCTCCTTGCGTATGTACTGCCTGACGTAACAAGCCATCGATCGTTGCAGCAAGGCTAATTTCATGAAGGGATTTTATGTAGGCTCCGGCAATCGGTTTCGTGAGAAAACCGTTTTTATGTTGTAAGAGAATGAATTCTTTCAAGAGCTTGATTCCTCTTTTAACATCCTTTAACTCATCCCCTATGCTGCCAAATTGTACTCGCTTAGGAAGGGGCTCTCCTTTCTGAACACATTCGTGCAGACCTCTTGCGCGCTCTAATTGTTGGACCAAATCATTATTATCTGCATCTAGTTCCACAGCTTTTTGCAGATGCATCACCATGCTTCTCGTCAGGAGCGAGTATAACTGACCTTCTAATGGCCCATTTGGAATCACCTCAATTATAAAATTGATGTCTCGGCATCGATCTTTATGCAAACTTGCACGCCGGCGATTTTCAATCTTTACCATCTCCATACGATGTGCACCGTATGCAATACCGACAAGAATGAGCAAACCAAGACCCGCAAGACTGCCCAACCAAATAGACGACATGTTCTACTCCAATAAAATAATCATTTTCTGGGTACCCGATATCTAGTTTATCTAGACCCAATATAGTCCCTCAGTCACCGCTCCGGCACCCAAAAATCAAGATCTTCTTGTATAAGTGTAGCCAAAACGTTCAGATTTTCATCAACTAACCTTGCTTTCTTCCACACCACCGACACCTCAGCGTCATCTAAAACAATGCTGATCTTCAAAGAATGATGAACAGAGCGCATTCCAATAAAAAAAGGGGTTGGAAAAAGCCCACTTGGTGCTTGACGGATCGCGATAAGATCCATAGAATGCGCGACTTGTTTGTATGTGTCCCCATCGTCTAGAGGCCTAGGACACCTGGTTTTCATCCAGGCAACAGGGGTTCGACTCCCCTTGGGGATGCCATTTTTTCGAAAGGTTTTCGATTCTGTGGCATAATGTTCAAACAATTTTGGATAGTGCAAACAAATAGCCTTACCAGAGGCTCAAAAAGCGGGTGTAGCTCAGCTGGTAGAGCGGTACCTTGCCAAGGTACAGGTCAGGAGTTCGAACCTCCTTACCCGCTCCAAATTGAAAAACGAGGCTAATACCTCGTTTTTTTTTGCTTTATATTTAAGGCTAATTTTCAGTTTTTACTGCTAACAATCTCGCTGCCATCATGCCCGCCAATAGTCCAAACAGATGGCCCTCCCAAGACACAAAACGATCAACAGGCAAAATACCAAAGATTATCCCACCGTAATAAAAAACCGTGAGTGAAGCGATTGCAAAGGTTTTAATATTTCTCTCATACAAGGCGAGGGTAATTAGGAACCCAAAAAAGCCAAACACCAGCCCACTCGCACCAACATGATAGGCAGCACGACCGAATAACCAAACACCAAGCCCACCGAGTATTAGGATTAAGAGCGTGCTCTCTAGAAAAACAATCCACCCACGGAGTGCGACAAAATAGCCCATCGCCAGCAATGGCATCGTATTCATAATGAGATGGTTGAAATTGGCGTGTAGGAATGGCCAAAAAATGATACCAGGCAGGTTGCTAAGGTTACGGGGATAAATACCGTAGACATTAAGCCGATGACCCAAGAGCGTATTGACAGTTTCAACGATCCACAATAGTGCAACAAGGCCTGAGATGACTTTTAGTGCTGCTAACCACGAGCTTTGTTTCTCAATCGCCATAACTTCAATTATTTGCAATTATTTATTGTGTAACAATAGCTTCAATGTCTTCTAATTTAGGAATTTGATCATGGTTTACCATGAGAAAGATTGATTTCCCTATGGCTACTACATGGGGTGCGGGATTTATAACAATCTCATTTTCAAGGTCTAAATAACCCAGGGGTGTACCAAGGCCCGCTGCCATAATCCGAACGGCCAATTCGCCCCAGGGTTGTTCTGGAATGCTGACATCATATCGTCTAGGATGTGCGCCTTCATGCTCGAAGAGGTTTTCGAGGATCAATTCAGCCCCTGGGGCATCCATTGCTCTCACCATAAGCTCCGGATAGGCTCTGACAGGCCGAATGACAGCATTTGCACAATGTTTACGGAACCGGCTTCTATTTGCATCCTGTACGCACTCGGCAATGACATGTGCGGACAATTTAAATTGTGATAATTGATCCAATATGTCCAAGGTCAGACTGTCCGAGCGATAATCATTTGAATCGACTGCGAGGACTATTATGAATGCAGCATTCTCTACATCCACTTCGCTCAGGTCACTACGCCCCTCGGGCTGGCCCCGTCTCAAAACCACCCCCAGAGAACTGAGTTCATTGGGTAGTCCATCAATGAAGTTGGATGTCAGGATTTGGACGGGATATTCCTCCAGACTAGATGAATTTCGTATTTGTTCTACTAGGCCCTGTAAATAACGTGTGCCATCATTGTCAGGTGAATTTATAATAACGATATGGTTTTTCATTTTCCATCTCCATAAGCCCTTACGCATTCGTTCACGCCGGTCCACACGAAAGTCAATCCACTCGCCAGCTAACTGAGCCAACAAGGAGATACCAAAGATATATAAAAGAATAATCGTTGCCGTTCGACCCCAGATAGTTTCCGGAGAAAGGTCTCCATATCCAACGGTTGTAATCGTTGTCATCGTCAACCAAACAGAATCAATTAGCGAGAGATTTTCAAACCAGATCATAGCCACAACATTGGCTGCCGCCAGAGAGAGTAGAAGTTTAAACAAACTCACTATTTTTTCTTTTCGTCGATCCGTCGTTTGAAAACTAAATTGTTCGCGCCTCCGGCGGCGCCATAGATCAGACTTTATACGCAACATTACTCGGACTCGTCTGATTGGTGATGTTCAAGGTGGGCTATGAGTTTTTCTGCTGCAAATTGCCGGATACGTAGACGGTCACTAGAAGGGACATTAAAAGTATCAGCAAGCATTTCAAAATCGGCATCGGTAAGCGAAATTGAAAGCCTCGGTCTGATAGGTTTGCTACTCAAAGGCAATCCCAAAATTTCTCGAATTCTGTCCGGCGGATTAATCCCTTTTTGCAAAGCCTCAAAACGAATGTGCTGGCTCACCTCCTCTCCCAGTTCAAAGGCAACCTGCACTGCTTTTGCGGCTTTTTTTTCTTTTTCCCACTTATCACTGGTGGACAAATGTTATTCCTTTTTGGCTGGCCAAAGCTCTTTGATATCATCAACAGGACGATACAAAGTTAAAGACACGTCTGTCTCACCACTGGCGTAGACTTCAATTTCAATTCCGTGATCCCCATCTCCGCTCCGAAGCGAATAATATTCAAAAGCCTCACCATCTCCTTCATATTTTGACGGGCCCTCGGATCGACAATCTTTTGCATAGAAATAGGCTGATTCTGCACAGGATTCTTGAACGTAAGCTTCTTCTAACCATGGGCCAAATTCCAATGATGCAATAGGTTTTATCTGCGCATTCTCATCTGGATCAAAAATCTGTGCGAACTCATCCATATCAAACAGTTGTTCAACTATTGAAGGATCAATTGCTAAAGAAAATGCAGCAATTGCCCTCCCTCCCTCTTCCTCTATCGTCAGATCAATATGATCGTTATTTCTGCCTTCAAGACTAAAACTACTCGAATAGTCATGTTCAAACTGATAGGTCACGACCCCTAAGACCTTGAACATTTGATCCCGTAATCTAGGGGGCAAGCCAAAACTATCAGAGAGTTGAATCAAGTCACCCGTCATCAGGTCTCGAGGATGACTTAATGTTCGATTCTCAGACTTAGCCTTCGTTCGGCTCCATAAAGCCTTAACAAAGGATTTCATCCTCTTTTAGACTTAATGCGGTCTAGAACGGAATTAGCAGAAGACTTTTGCTCACCTATTCCGGCTGCTGTCATTCTATCTTCTAGACTTTTGTCAGAATTGTCTGATTCAAGTTGTTCCGCAGCAGCTAATCGATCAAAATTATCTTGCTGACGTTTCTTGATACGATCTAAAGAATCTTTGGCTGACAACATCTTTGAATTACTAGAAGCGAAATTGTTTGTAATCGCTGCGCTCGCCTTCTGAACACTTTCTGTTGTCTTAACCATGCTCAATTGACGTTCATACTCCTTAATTTGACGGCCAGTCTTTTTTACAAGATCTTTCAGCCTAGAAACATGTCCAGAAAAAGATTCATGGACTTGCGTTTGCTCCGCTAAATCTGATTCAAGCCGATTAATCTTTTCAGCAATTTCCATTGCCAAGTTCTCATCACCTTTATCAAGCGCCTGCCCTGCATAGGCCTCATGTTCCGATATTTCACGCTTCAAACTTTCAACCTGGCGAGATGCTTGCATTTGCTTAGCCATGACATCGGTTAAATCATGTCTTGCTTTATTTAGATGAGTTTGTGCATCTTTAATTTCCTGTTCAAAAATACGTGTACCATTGGCGTCAACAACTAGCTCACCCATTTCTCTGGCACCACCACGTACAGCAGTCATAATCTTTCGTAATATACTCATGTTGGATCTCCTATCGAATAACTAAACTAAATATTCTTCTAAGGCATCAATCGCCTCGAGTGCATTTTCAGTCAATGTAATAATTTCGTGACAAATATCTTCAATATTTGACGTAATACTTAATGCTCCAAAAATGACGTATCGGTCTCCTAATTTTGCAAAAGAAGATAAAGGTATGGGAATGTTAAGTTCTAGCATCTCTTCCATCATTTCGCTGCGCTTATCAGATATCACTTCATCATTAGTAAATAAATATGTAATGCAGAGTATCTGAGTATCCGTGACAGAAACGAAACACGGCAATTCTTCGAACTCCCCAAGTGTAATCTGAAGTACTTCCGTTTCACCGGGAATAGGCTGACAATCAAATTGATAGCCTTCAAAGCTCGATAAATCTGAAATGCGTGAGGCTAAATCGCTTGTGTTCATTCTTTTCTCCTATTCGACATATTATGTCAAGTGATGCTCAGTTTAGGGTTTTGACATAATATGTCAAATAGTTTTTCAATTAATTTTAAAATACATTGTACCAAAATACTTAGTCTCGATAGATGCCAAGGTCTCCACGCCAGGCTTCATCATGATAACGATAAATCCGATTTGACCCTAGATGATTTACTTCAATTTCCGCTTTCTCTGCATAGAAATTTGCGGGGAATTCAAAGGAGGCAATCAAAAGATCTCGTGTAAGCCATTGATGTGATGGCCTTAGATCATCTAGCGCTAGCAATGCTAGGCGCACTGGCTTTTGATTGTTCGCAGCAATAGTCCAACCCCATTCACCAAAACTCGGTATATTCTGCCGGTACTGTTGGACGCCTTCAAACCCAACCGCTTCAACAGTTTTACCAATGCTAATAAAGGCTTTCTTAGCGTGATAAGGACTTGTTGACTGTATGACAAGCACGCCATTACTGCTCAACAAGAATTTTAATCTGGAATAGAAATGATCTGTGTATAGCCTATCCAGGTCAGGATGGCTAGGATCAGGAAGATCCACAATAATGGCATCGAAGACGGTATTGTTTGCAACAAGATGATTCACTTCAATAAAAGCATCGCCATTAATCACGCTCAATCTCTCATCTGCAAATGCATTTTGGTTTAATGCCACAAGAGCTTTTTGATATTCAGACATTTCTTTCTTCTCGGAAAACAGCTCAATGAGCTCTGCATCCAGATCGATCAGTGTCACACTCTTTGGCTCGAATCTAAGAATATCTCGGAGGGCTAGTCCATCTCCTCCGCCAATGATGAGCACTTTCGGATTCGCTGGCGCGACTAACATCGCAGGATAAACCAACATCCCGTGATAAATGTGTTCATCTTCACTTGAAAACTGCAATCGTCCATTAATATAAAACCCATAAACTGGATCTAGTCTGCCAGATAGTTTTCTCTCTGTTATTGTAAAGTTTTGATAGTGACTGGAACCTGTGTAAACAACTTGATCCTGAAACAGCGTGTTTGTCATGTTTGATGACCAATCATCACCATTCTCGTATACCACCAAAGCGATTAGCATGACGACACAATGCACCCCGATCAAAGCCTTCCACCGATGAATGCGTTGGCGATATCGGACTAGAAACAAAAGACCCGCCAACAAATTCACAATTGCGGTTAGAACCGCTGCCTTGGTAACATCAATAGATAACATGACAAGAACCCAAATGGCAGCGCCGACACCTGCACCAATATAATCTACGCCATAGATAGTGCCGGTATTATGCTCAAGATGATGCCCATAAACGGCTTCCCTAACGCGAGCAATCAAAGGGATTTCCATACCGAGCAGGAAGCCAATCAGCGCGCCAAAAAAATAGGGTGAGTGATAAGACAGGCTCTTGAGCCAAACAAATATGCCGCCATTAGGTATGAGATCAGAAGGAAGATTAAATACCTCTGCGATTGATTGAGGCAGAAGAACACTGAAGGAAACTGAGGCTGCGATCACCAATATGCAAGTGACCCCCAGAAAAGCAATAATTGATTCTAACCAAGCAAAAGAGGAGAAAGGATCCTTCAGAGCTTTTGCCGCAAAAGAACCGAAACCCATACTCACTATCATCAAGCCAATCATCGTGTAGATGGTGGACTCAACAACCCCTAGAATTCTACTAGCGTAATGAGATAGCAAATATTGGTATATCAGGCCACACCCTGCAAGCACGGCCATGATCGCTATTAAAATAACATCATCTAGCAGCAGTGACCTTTTAGAAGGACTATTCACGCCTTAAAATTTTTAGCTGACTTCCTTTCAATTAAAAAGTGCTGTGAAAAACAAACCTACTGCAATGTAGATTGATGCTTCAATGGCGGCAACACCGATATTGTTTTGCTGATTAACTTCTTCAACAACATCCACGCCCATTAGGATTACACTCCTCGCAAGAATCGCAAGTAATGAGACCAACACGGCGAATACCAGCGTGATCCCAGACCATAGCAAGAGTGCGACTACAAGGTTATCCGCATTATAAGAAACCACGCCAGAAGCCGCTGTCAGCGCCAGTGCAACACCGATTAGATGTCCGAAAAATCGAATTGACAGCGCAACCTGCCCTTCTTTAAAGGCCTGTTGCAGGCTTGCACCACTATGTCGACGTGCATATACGACTAAACGATATTTGGTTACTAAGCCTAACAATAACTGGGTCAATACAAACGCGGCCAATACAACTAATAATCCATCTAAGGTATCGCTTTCCACCCAAAGCATAACCGCTCGCAACACTAATCCTGTCGCAATGGTATTAGCAGCGTCTACAAATGCCGTCGCTAAATTACCCGCCTTTATTTCTGCTTGAATTTCGATTTCGGTGAAGAGTAATTTGTCTTGAAAAAATCGGCCTGCCTTGATTAAAACCAACCCAAGCAAGCCGTAAGACAATACGCTTACCACTTCACTAAGATAGGTCTCAGCGGGTTCACCTGAAACAGCACCTGTTAACATAAGCGCCAATGAAATGATGCCAGCCGCCATTGCAATACCGAAGGCGAAATTATCTCGAGATGCCAATTCTTCAGCGCTATTGACGTTCGCAACTAGTCCGGTAATAAACCTCAATCCCGCTATCATCACGACTGCGATTGTAAGGTCAATCAATAACAATTGATAAATATAAACATCCACAGATTCAATATTCTGCAGAATGGGATTTAAGATATCATCCATCGAATTATTCCTTCATCACTGTTGGATTACTTGCCTCGTGACCTGCCACGAGATGTTCTAAAACCGCTATTTCGAGTACTAGATCGGTATTTACTCGTTGTGCTACCGCTTTTTGCGTATCGGCTTTTAAAGGCTGACTTTTGTTGCGCCACGCTCGCTTTACTCATCCCCGTCGCACCGGATCTTGATTTGGCGTAAGGACTCTTAAAATTCCCCTTAGAGCCAAATTGTTTCTTTGCCCGTTGTTGGACATCCCTCTGGCCCACTTTTTGTGAACGAGAGGTATAGGAGTTTCTACCTATGTCTGAATAGTAGGAATATCCTCGTCCTCCAGACCAATCATTATAGTAATTGCGGCGACCACCAAACATTGTGCTGAAAAAATGATACTGGCCGTAAAAAGCCCAAAAGGATCCGCCTGAACTATGAGACCAGCGCCCATAATGAGGATTGCCAATGTACTGACTGCCTGCGCCATAATCTTTCGACTTATTCATCGCAAGCTCTGCCTCCTTTGAAACAGAATTGACTCGGGGTAGCTCTCCTTGCGATAGGTCAGCAATAACATTGACGGTATCCGATAAGGCATCATTGAATGCGCCAACATTAGATGCGGCTTGAATTAGTTTTAGCTCTTCGACTTTTTCGACCCAAGAATCAAAATTCTCAGTATTGTCTCTTACGGCATCAAATCGGGCCTGAAGACTTTTGTATAAGGGATTTGCTAGGCTTGCTTCTTTTTCGAGCTCTGCGAGAAGTGGAGCGAATTTGGGCTCTCTTTGTCGAAGAATACCGACATATTGTTTAATAGTGACCGCATTGCGGAGGGAACCAATATTGAGTGCATCCGTTAACTCTGATAGCCGTCGTTCTGTGGTGAGCAGTTCGCCTTCGAGTTCTGCTTCGCCTGAACTACATGCCCCCAGCAGCAGAACAAAACTCAGCATTAGCAGTCTTTGATAGAAATTAGTCAAGCCTTTCCCATCCCATTTATCCATTTATCGAATTACTCATCGAACTGTTCACTAGCGCTAAACAGCTAACAATATCACTTGCCAGCGTAAAGTTGCAGCGAACGATTTCTTTAGCCTACCATTTCGACTTATTATGTCAACACCTCCCCTTCGACAGGCTCGTTTGCTAGAGCCGCTAGGGTTATACTTTACTTATGGCAGACATCAATATAGAAAATTTTTACAAACATATCGCAAGGATACTCTCAATCCTTTATGTTAATTTCCCCACCAAAAGAGCGATATACGTCGATGAGGTTGCAGGAATTGACCAGCCTGATGATTACGGCTTGCACAGCCCAGAATACACAGCTGGTTTTTATGCATTACTTTGGCTCGCTGAGGAAGGATACCTAAGATACAGTGATGCAATTCGGCAGGATGGAATCGATCAAGCTATCATGACCCATAAAGCATTCCTTAGACTCACTGAAATCTCCGATCCAGTCTATATCGACCCCAATCCCCAGCCTGAAGGGAACAAGGTCGTTCAACTGCAACCCATCGAAGATTACAGCCCTTCAATTCAAGAAGATGGGAAGTTAATCATCAATCAGCTACGAAGCGCCTTAAGAAGTAAATCTTCCATAGCGATTACAAAGGCAGTGACCCATATCTTGAGAGCTTAGGAGATTGAGAGTTTAGAATAGCGAACAAGTCGAGTATTCTCCGGTTTAACTAACAACTTTACAAAGGACAGAAGATTCATACCCATTAATAACACGACGATAGCCGCATAAATTTCGATCCAATGCTAGGTCACCAGTATCGACAACAAGAACATTATTAACGTCATTTAATTTAGCTTCCCCTGCAATGATAATGATATTCACGATTCCAATCGTCCGCAAAACCCGAGGGCTAAGCTGTTGATTTCCTCTACCCAATATATGACCTTGACCCCCTATTACAGTGATCAATATTTTACATTGGTTCTTCCTTGTTGTTGACGCTAGTTTAAATAGGCATGTCTCATCAGCATCCGTATGAATAAGTTGTTTATTGCAGATCACATC
>JAESSY010000184.1 GCA_016763855.1 Pseudomonadales bacterium | reverse complement strand
GCATGGGATCACGTATTTCCGACATGACCTTACTAAATGGCAAAAAGATCAAAGAAAATAAAATGTACAAAGTCGCTGGATGGGCCACTGTGGGTAGCAAATCAGCAGGTGCGCCAGTTTGGGATGTCGTAGCAGACTATTGTCGAGACAAACAAACGATTAAATTGGATCGAATTGAAACCCCAACATTAAAGGGTGTTTCGAGTAATCCTGGCATTGCTGACTATGTCGGTAAGTTGACCTAGATAAAGTGGCGTAGGGGGAAATTAGGATGAGTGTAAAAAGAATGGGGCTTCAAAAGATTTTTTTGGGTTTTGTTTTATTCGCAATAAGTCAAAGTTTTTTTGCCTCAGAATTAAAACCATTCGCTGAAAAACATGTGATATTGCAGGTTAGTGATGCCGACCCAGAAAAGTATACTGCGGTGCTCGATATAGCGAATAATCTAATCAAACATTACAAGGGACCTGATTTTATTGATATTGAAATCATTGCCTTTGGTAAAGGCGTGGAGATGTATTATTCTCTAGCAAATTTGAATCAAGTCAGGGTCAGTAGCCTAATCGATAATGGTGTTAAGTTTTACGTCTGCCTCAATACCATTGACTCAATTCAGAGAAAAACTGGCGTGCGCCCAGATTTAATTGAGGGCGTGGTTGGGGTTCAAACGGGTGTGGCTTTTATGCTTGAAGAAATTACGAATGGTTACACACATATCCATCCGTAAATTCAGTTTTCTATTAAGATGTTTATCTTAATAGATCCATAATGGCAGGAGAGTGTTGGTGGTTCATGAAAACAAGAAAAACGATATCTTAACGGTTGCTCTGGCTCAATTAGCGCCAGTTTGGCTGGACAGGGATAAGACGATAGACAAGATTTGCACAGCGGTTATTGATGCTGCTGAGCGAAACAGTAATCTTGTAGTATTTGGTGAAGCCTTACTGCCTGGATATCCATTCTGGATTGAGCGTACCAATGGTGCGAATTTTAATTCAAAGATGCAGAAAGAATTACATGCACATTATATGCAACAAGCAATTGTGCCAGAACAAGGTGATTTGGATTCTATTACGACCTTAGCCCGGGAGCATAAAATTGCAATTTACCTAGGTACGATAGAGCGAGCAGTTAATAGAGGAGGGCATAGCCTTTACTGTTCGATGATCTATATTAATGAGTTCGGCGAAATCAAGTCAGTCCATCGTAAACTCATGCCCACCTATGAGGAAAGACTGACCTGGGCGAACGGTGATGGACATGGATTGGTGACGCATTCACTGGGCGCTTTTACACTGGGTGGGTTAAATTGCTGGGAGAATTGGATGCCCCTACCTCGCGCCGCATTATATGCTCTTGGCGAGGATTTACATGTTGCGATTTGGCCTGGTGGTTTACACAATACGCAAGACTTAACGCGCATGTTGGCTAAGGAGGGGCGATCCTATGTTGTTTCCGTATCCGGCTTGATGAGAACGGAGGATTTTCCCGATAGTACGCCTTATCTAAAAGAGATCATCGCAGGAGGACCTGAAGGTATCATCGCTAATGGCGGTAGTTGTTTGGCGGGACCTGATGGAAGTTGGGTAATTGAGCCAATAATAGACAAGGAAGCACTACGGATTGCTGATATTGATCATCAATTAGTACGTGCTGAAAGACAGAATTTTGATCCTTCGGGTCATTACTCCCGGCCCGATGTTACTCAATTAATCGTCAATAGAAAAAGACAAGCAATTGTGAAGTTTGAAGATTGAAGATTGAATAAGCTTCAAATTGATTCTTTGGAAAGTATATGTCGAACGGGCAGGATAAGAACAATCTTTAAAACGGGGAAGAATAGATGAAAATAGTTAGAACATTAGGCTGTATTACAGCCTGTCTCATAGGCTCTTCCTCAGTCTCTGGGACACCGCTTAAGCTGACCCAAGTGACAGATAATGTCTATTCCGCAATTGGCGCACCGGCTCCCCCAAGTTATGAGAATGCCGGCCACAACAATAATCTCAGCGTGGTTATCGGGGAAATGGGTGTGTTAGTGGTTAACGGCGGAGATAATTTCCTTTTGGCCAAAGGATTACACGAAGCGATAAGACAAATCACCGATAAAAAGGTTGTATGGGTGGTGAATGAAAATGGCCAAGGGCATGCGTTTCTGGGAAACAGCTATTGGCGAGATCAGGGCGTAAAATTAATTGCCCATAAAAATGCAGTTGAAGAAATGCGACTTCATGGTGATAGCATTCTTAAACGAATGCAGAATCGAAATCTTGAAAAAGCAAAAGGCACTTATGTTGCTGTGCCGAATCATGAATTTGAAGATACCATGAGTATTCAACTCGGGAATACTCTGGTGGAGCTGCGTTATTTTGGGCCAGCCCATAGCCCCGGAGACATTTCAGTTTGGTTGCCTCAGACAAAAGTTCTGATTGCCGGAGATATTGCATTCCATCAACGATTACTGGCTATTTTCCCTGATACTAATGTCGAAAACTGGATCAGCTCATTCGACAAGCTTGCAGGTTTGGAGCCTGCATGTATTGTCCCAGGTCATGGTGTGCCTACGGATTTGGAGAGTATCCGCTTGACGACTCAAGCTTATTTACAGTTTCTAACTGATGCTATATTGGAAATCTTGGATAACGATGAGGGATTAACGGAAGCTTACGCAATAGACCAATCTGATTATGCTCACCTTAATACCTTCGACGAGTTAGCAACAAAAAATGCGGGCCGACTTTTTCAAACATTGGAAATGGAGGCGTTCTAATTTGTGCTTAGTTAGATCATGCATTCTTTTATGGACAGCACTCTTTACTGTAGTCTATTTAAATGCCTCGCCAGTTCAGATCAAAGACAATTCACTTATATTGAATGGGAATCTTGTTCAAGTGAATGATGATCGGGGAGTAGTGTACTTGTTGGTACATGGCACTTGGGCCCATGGTCAGATGGAAATTATTTCCACTTTACAAACCCTTCTGGGTGAAGAAGGAGAAAATAGTCTAGCAATCACACTTAGTTTGGGCGTTGACAACAGAAGCGGTTTTTTGGATTGTGAAAATCCGATTACCGCCCGGCATGATGCTGCTATAGGCGAGATAAGTTTATGGGTGGATTATCTATCGACACGCTTCTCGAGTGTTATCATCATTGGACATTCTCGAGGGGGTAACCAAGTAGCGCTCTTTAATCAATCCCATTCAAAAGACAGTGTGAAGAAATTGGTGTTGATTGCGCCAATGAGTTGGAACAAAAAATATGTCGAACTTGCTTACAAACAACAGTTTGAAATGCAACTTCCACCCTTAATTACGGATGCTGAAAAACATATTGGCGGGAGTTTGAAAGGGGGTATATTTAACTGCAAGAATGTCGAAATAAATACAGATAGTTTTTTATCCTATTACTCATCCTACCCCAATCGTAATACCCCGGACCTACTTGTTAACATTGATAAACCGACTTTGGTCATCTTAGGATCAGAAGATGCGCTTTCAAAAAAATATCAAGTGTCAGCCAGTAAGGTAAAGATGGGCGCAATGGTAGAAGAAGTATGGATCGACGGAGCGGGTCATTTTTTTCGGGATTTTTATGCGGACGAGCTTGTTGAACTATTATTGAAGTGGGTTAACGAATGAAAAAAAACCTATTGCGCATCAGGGCGTTGTCAATGATAACGTTATTACTAATACTCTCCACGCTTGTCAACGCAGGGAGTGAAGAGAATAGAGAGATCGTTTATGTTAGTAATCTGGCAAAAGAGAGCGCTGCAGCAGTAGATGCGGGAAAGATTTTTCTGCTTTATGTGTCAAGACCTGATTGTCCTCATTGCGAAAGGTTGAAGAAAGATGTACTCCATCCTCTGCTTAAGGGAAATCGCTTCGGAGAGGATCTCGTTTTGAGAGAGCTGTCTCTAGTAGATCTCGCCATAATGGGTTTTGATAATAAAATTCAGACTGCTAATGAACTGTTAGCCAAGTATGAAATTGTCGGTACGCCAACCCTGCTATTTTTGGATCAGAATGGCGGTCAGCTAACAGATAAAATGAGTGGGTACTTTTCGAAAGATTTCTACTGGTCCTACTTTGAACGCGGTATCGAAAAGGCTGTTGCTGAGTTAAGAAACCCTGAACGAATTGACCTTTAAGATTCCTTAACGAATTGACCGTTAAGTCACATTAACAATCAGACTAAGAAATCTAACACAGAACGCGTTAAAATAAATCCGCCCATGATGATTAAGAATCCTCCAAACCCCTTTTTTAACATTGGCTGTGGAATTTTTTTCGAGACGAATTTCCCGAAATAACTGCCAGCAATTCCCACGACGATAAAGATGAATATGATCGAGTAGTCGAGTTGTAGGTTCATGTTCTCTAGCACGTCTATGTACTTTATAAATCCTGCTGATGATTTGAGGAAAATGATAATTAGGCTAGTACCGATGGCTATTCGTATTGGTAAACCTCCTAGAATTGTCAGGGCTGGAACAATGAGAAAGCCTCCGCCGACACCAACAAAACCTGTTAGTATCCCTACCAATGAGCCTTCAACGATAATTTTGTAGGGATGTCGTTCACCTTTTCTTTCGGTCTCAACTTTGACGGGCCTCAGCATCATGTAAGAAGAAATAAGCATGACGATGCCAAAGGTCATTAATTGAATAAGGGTTGAAGCAAAGCCAGCGAGTGCTGCACCACCGTAAGTACCGATCATACCGGGAATACCAAACAGCCAGACGCTCCGCCAGTCGACCAGTTTGTCTTTGATGTAAGCCAAGCTACTAAACAAAGCGATACCCCCTACAATGGCGAGAGAGCCACCTATGGCTACTTTTCCGTCTTGGCCCAAGAGATAAACCAATATAGGTACCGTGAGGATTGAACCACCAGAACCTAAGAGCCCCATGACAATACCGACAAGGATTGCGGCCGGGATGATTAAGGACAGATCTAACATTCGCTTATCACCGAGTTTTCACTAATTATGTTTCACCGCGCTAATATCTCCGATCGAATGGCTTGTCGCATTTTGGCTAATTCATATGATCTCATCACACTGTGACGGAATCAGTAAAATTTATATTTTCCGCCAGTATGAAATCGCGATGCTACCATAGCTATGATATTTAGTTTGTAAGTCAAATTCTTTTGTACGAAAGATTCGCGCGTAGGAAAACTTAAACCGGTGGAAGTTAAAACTGAAACCCAGTGCAGCATCAGCTACAACATTTTTCTTGGTTACAGAATGACTTTTTCTAAAGGTATTGCCGTCCAGAAAAATGTCTCTGGCAACCAAACGAGTATCAATGGACGCAAATAGATGGAAGCCTTCATGGGTTGAACCGGATACTGCATTGTCTCCACCAGGTCTAAGTGCTGAAGTGCCGAAGTCATCTGGTAGCTCCCAGCCCAATCGAAACTCAACTCCAGTATTGAGATAAGTGGCAACATTGCCAAGACTTCCTCCCCAATGCCCAATGATGTCTGCTTCGAGGCGTTCACCAAAATGAAATTTCTGAGTTTTGTTCTTCCGTTCAAAGATGATAGAAAAACCCACTTCATTGCCGAGCTGATTATCCCACCCTTGAAACTTTGTGATCCCCCGAACGTCGTGTACCGCATCCTGAATTTCTCGGCCGAGAGCGGCGGGTCCTATAATGCCAAGATCTAACTCAAGGGTATTGAGTTGTCTATTCGTCCTAAGATGAGTCGCCATACCGAAATATAACCAACCGGCGTAGGGGCGTTGGTCAATAATTACCTTTGTGGGTTCTTTATCAGCAGGCGTGTACATTCGCTGGGCGAAAGTCGCGATAAAGCGTGTACCAATTTTTACCCCTTTAGCCTTTTTTGGAAAGAATCCTTCGTAGGCCTTAAGTAACTTCAAATTCGCTGTTTTTAGGAATTTTGGAAGCTTCGAATCTTCGACGTTTTTGGTTTGTGATGCAGCGAGGGAATAGCGCATACCATTGGTATAGTCCGAATCAGTGTCCGCAAATAGGTCATTTTCGAGATAAAAATTTTGAATGAGATGAGTCTTATTTTTGCTTTTAGATTGAGGCTCAGGTTTATCTGTATTTCCCAAGGAAGATCCGCAGACCAAGAGCCCTAAAAGAAGATAAAAAAAGTGCTTAGGCTGTAGTATCCTCACAGATGAAGGTATTGCAGTGGTGTTTTTGATCTAGTGCTTCTGAAAGAAGGGATCAGTTGCAAGTAGGGATTTGGAATACCGAGGATAGTCATATGCTTTCCATAAACTCGAGTTAAGAAGGAACTTGTTTTGAAAATCATTTTTGTTTCAATTTTGACTTTGATACTAACATCACTCGCCGTGGCAGGGGAAACCGCCACAACCAACGGGCTAATGGATGTTAGAGAAAATGCATTTGCGTTTACTCACGCGCGGATATATCGATCGAGTGATCGGCAGATTGTCACTGGCATGCTTCTCATTAAGGACGAGCACATCGTTGGTATCGAAAAGGAAAATAATGTTCCTGAAGGCTATACAGAAATCGATGTTGCCGGGCGGTACATTTATCCAGGGCTTATTGATATTTATACTGAGTACGGTTTACCTGAAGTCATAACACCTCCTTTTGTACAGACTAGAGATTCCAGAAAAATGGAGAGTACTAAACTGAGTGCCTTTGGCGTTAACGAAGCCATTAAGGCACATTATCGATCTGCTCAAGAATGGATACCTAATGCCAAATCTGCAAAGGCGCTAAGAAAGCTAGGTTTTTCGACAGCCTTAAGTTTTAGAAAAGATGGAGTCGCTAGGGGAACCTCATCATTGTCCACGCTTGGGAATGAATTAGCAGGAGATGCCATGTTGGAAGCAGACATAGCTGCCCACTACTCATTTGAGAAAGGTACATCGAAGCAGTATTTTCCCACCTCGAGAATGGGTATGGTGGCGCTTCTTCGTCAAAGCTATCTCGATGCGCTTTGGTATGATGAGCAGGCAATTAAACCTTATGAAGATCAAACTTTAGTTGCTTGGACAAAAAGCCAGGGTCTTGTTCAAATTTTTGAAACGGTAAATTGGAACCAAGCCTTAGTTGCTGATCGATTAGGCGATGAGTTCGAGGTTCAATACCTTATCAAAGGAAGTGGAGATGAATATCAGCGACTCGACTTAATTAAGGACACCGATGCGACCTATATTATTCCCGTAAATTATCCTGAAGCCAAAGATCTCAGTGATCCTTATCTGGCACAAAACGCGACGCTTGCGGAACTAAAACATTGGGAGTTGGCACCTTATAACCTGGGAATGATGTCTGAGAAAGAAATCCCATTTGTGATTACCGCCTACGGAAATAAAGGTGATTTTTGGCGTAATTTAAAATTGGCTGTAAAAAATGGATTGGATTCTGATCTTGCTTTGTCTGCACTGACCTCAATTCCAGCAGCAATACTGGGGCAGAGCCAAAATGTTGGGGCTTTGGATAAAGGATTGTTAGCCAACTTTATTATCACATCGGATACATTGTTTTCTGAAGATGCCATTATTCAAGAAAACTGGATCCGAGGAGCGCGCTATATTGTAAATAAGCCTATAGATGACCTTCGTGGCCACTATCAACTCAATGTTGGAGGTCAGCATTATCAAATAGAGCTGTTAGGAGAGATAAAAAAGCCAAAGGCCCAATTTAGTAATCTGAACTCGAATGAGAATGATCGTGTTACAGTTGCTTTTGATGAACATCACATCGCAGTTAATCTTACTGTGAAAAAGAATACATATCGATTGTCTGGTTTGCGAAACCAAAAAGGCTGGAAGGGTCAAGGCAAGGATCCTGATGGAAAGTGGTTGGCATGGTCTCTGGCGCCGGTTAATAGCGATAAACAGGCCCAGATAAATATGGATGCTAAGGAGGCGAAAGCGCCTAATTCTTCTATAGGTAAAGTGACATATCCATTTTTGGCCTACGGTAGAGAGAATTTACCGAAGGCAACTTCCCTCCTCTTTAAAAATACAACCGTGTGGACGAATGAGCGTGACGGCATTCTATTCAATACAGATGTTCTCGTTCAGAATGGAAAGATAAAGAAAATCGGGAAAAGTTTGACTGAAAAGAACCTAAAGGTTATCGATGGTTCAGGATTTCATCTAAGTTCAGGCATTATTGATGAACATAGTCATATTGCACTTCTGGGTGTAAATGATAGAGCAACCAATTCTGCCATGGTGCGCATGCGTGATGTCGTTAATTCTGCTTGCTTGATAATAAATCCTTTATTACGGTTGCTTTCGCGGTTGATCAAAACGACACGCTATGGGCTGTTACGGGCAACAACGAACTGCTGCAGG